>JAHFSP010000051.1 GCA_023265685.1 Candidatus Woesearchaeota archaeon
CCTACAAATCCTTACTCATAACCGTTCGTCGACCATTCTCTTTGGCACGTTTTGCTGCTTCAAGAATCACTGCATGAACTTTCTCATCAAGTTTATCCATAAAATCAGCAGACATATTTTCTACTTTGTATTCTGACTCTTTAAGAATATCTTTAACCTGTGTACGAACAACTATCGTTGGCATAAATATGTAAATAGCACTGTTCTTTTAAAGTTTACTCTCAAAAAAAACCAATATAGCCCAAAACAGAAACGATTAAATACAAAAACCCACCTTAATAAAAACATGAACACCTGTATCTTCTGTAAGATCATCAACAAAGAAATCCCATCTCATATGATTCAAGAAACTCCTTCCTCACTCTCATTTCTCGATATTCATCCTCATGCGCAAGGCCATACAGTCATCATTCCTAAAAAACATGTCAAAATTCTTGCCGAACTCAATGACAAAACTACTCAAGAACTCATTCTCGACGTCAAAAAGACCATGCAACTCCTCCAAAACAAACTTCACCCAGATGGTTTTAACGTTGGCTGGAATGACGGAGTTGCTGCTGGCCAAGTAGTAGGACATCTTCATATCCATATACTACCACGTTACACCAACGACAATGGAGGAAGTATGCATTCCATTATCAAAAATCCCGGAAAAAGAAGTGTTGAAGACATTGCAAAGATGTTTTCAAAATAATATCAATCTACTTTTTTATTTATAACAATATACCCACTTATCACCATAACTAATACAGCCATTAGACCGATATCGCTCCATTCGGGTATGGTGCTTAGATGATTAAACGTTACATTAATATCAGCAAAAGCACCACCAACAGCAGTTGCGCGAACCGTTGCAACAGCATAATTATGAGAGGAAATAAGAGTGTTGAGAGCGCCACCCGTTGAGTTTGTGGTTGCACTTCCTGGAGAAATAATACCAGATGTTGTTGAAAAAGAGATTAATTGATTAGCTAACGTAGCATTATTTATATCTGTGGCATTAACATAAATCTCGCTCCTATTCCAGCCATTCGCAGTTATATTTGTAAATTGACTATAAATATTAAGACGAAACGGCGCCATCAGATATGAAGTCGTATTTAGATTAATTCCCTGATTAATAACTTCGTTATTAAAATAAAAAGAAGTGATGTCATGATTATTCCAAGCTCCACCCGTTGCCGCAGAAAAGCCAATATATACATCCGTAGGAAAAACATCGCCTAAATTAATAGTATAATTTAGGTGTGATACTGCCGGTCGAGTGTTGTTATACCTATTAAGACGTACTTCAACAGATTTATTTGTTCCATTATAATCAATCCATGCATGATATTCAGCGCTATCATCTAATACCCAACTAGAATTAATTGTTGACACATCCCGACTAGCAAGAGAAGTGACATTACCTTTTCCGTTAGGACTACTTCCATCAATCCCTATATGGTTAGCATTAATATCACTTGTTGGTGCACTATTTAAGTAAGTATCAAATTCTACCCCAAATGAATTATTAATCCCTTCAAACCCTAAACCCCCACCCGAAGATCCTGCCGTGTTTGATTGAGGTTGAATGACAAAAACAATACCATCAGCACCACCGCCACCCGACGAAGAGATTTTAAATGAAAAATATGCAGAAAATGACCTATTTGAAGGCAAGAATATCTTTTGACTCCAAAACGCACTTCCGGCTTGATTTCCTAATGCCGGCGTAAGGCGTAGAGAACTTCCGGAAAGAGCCGCATTACCGTTTATTTGAAATGCTTGAATATTAGTACTATTAAAAGCAGGAAAAACTGCAGAAACAGTTTCATCCGCTACAACTAAAGAACAAAAAAGAATAGTGAAAAGAAGTGAAGAAAAAACTAGTATGAATAACCTCTTCAATCCATCTCTCATCAATCAAGAAACTATTAAACATGATATAAATGTTCCTGCTATGTTAATAGGATAATAAAAGACATCTTGAACTAGGGGAAACCTTTTTATAACCTCCCTCGTCTTTGCCGTCTGGCGACATAGCTTAACCTGGTTATAGCGCCACGCTCATATGCTTGAGCTATGAGGCATTATTGCCGATGACAAACTCGATGATATAACTGGGTTACGTGGAGGTTCCGAGAGACCAAACAATGGTCCGGGAATTCAAATCTCGGTGTCGCCATATTTTCTATTTAATGAGGCCATTTACCATGATAACAATTTACGGAATTCAATCACCTGCGGTCGCGCGCCTACGCTCAGCTCTTCAACACAAAGGCTTACCCTTTGAACATGTCAGCGTTAATCTACGTCAAAAATCAGAAGAATTCAAAGAACTTACTCCTGCTGAAACGATTCCCGTCATGCAAGATGGAACCACTATTATCGGTGATAGTCTTGCTGCCATTGCGTATCTTGACGATAAATATCACCAAACCTACAAAATGTTGGGAAAAACGCCAGAAGAAAAAGGACGCATTCTTACTGCTATCTGGGCTATGGAACGTATCAGCATTACTCTTTCACCCCTCTATATTGAAAAATTAGCAATGGCAGCAGCAATGCGTGCAAACGGCGCAGCACACCGCGCAACCATCTACGATCAGCAACAAAAAGACGATCTCAAAAAAGACACTCTCTACCGACTAGCAAGACTCTGGGAATACAAGGGAGAGCTACAATATTTCACCTCACATTTCTCAGCTGCCGACGCCACCATGCTTAATTTGATAAAGACACTTCAAAATTATCACTATGAACTTGGCACATGGGAACAATGGTCTCAAACTCTTATGGCTGACAAACATATCATGCAAATGTTTGCCCCGGATACAGAGAAAGGTGTAAGAGAAATTTAGATTTAATTTTTATTTTTTTGAGCATATGAACACTGCTATTTCAATAATTGAGGAAATGCCGTTAATGATAGGAGATAGGGTAAGAATTCTTC
The DNA here is from genome assembly GCA_023265685.1 of Candidatus Woesearchaeota archaeon. GTDB lineage: Archaea > Nanobdellota > Nanobdellia > Woesearchaeales > GW2011-AR9 > JACPIK01. The sequence goes on from JAHFSP010000051.1 coordinate 2,936, forward strand.
TAACTTATAGAAATGTTAAACCTGCCTCTTTTGTTGATTTATTTGATCCTAATAGGGATACTAATAAAC
>JAHFSP010000052.1 GCA_023265685.1 Candidatus Woesearchaeota archaeon
AATACATTGTTTACTGATCTACTGCAATGAATATTAACGCTATTATTGAAAACTCGAGTGATCCTACTGTAGGTTTAGATATAGAGAGATTATATTCTGACGTAATGCCAGATTTTGAGTTTAGCTTTTTTCGTCCATTTTATCATGCGTATTGCAATCTAGAAAATGAAGTAGATGCTTCTGCGAAACGTCGTTGTATTGTAACGAGATTAGAAGATGAACTGCAGGTTGTGGAGTTGTGGTGGGATGGGCAACCGCTTCGTGAGGGTACTATTGGTATTTTGAATGAAAGGTATTCTTCAGGTGCAAACTATGATTCAATTCCTCGTCGCCATGGTTCTTTGATTGCAGGTTATTTTATCGGGCGTTATGATTCTGGTAGTATTACCATTGAAAATCATGCTGAGGGAATCTACGTTGCACGAAACATCATTAAAATCCCTCGAAAAATTGAAACAATAAAAGAAATAATAGGAATCGGTTTCTAAATTCTTTATGCTTTTCTTATGCTAACACCATTTCAAATAATTCCTGAAATGAATCTTGTAAATGGCGTTTACGTACTTGTTCTTGTGCTTTGGCAAACCATTGAGGAAGAACTGATTTAGTATTGGTAATTGATGAGATCATATCTTGCATGGTTATTAATCGGCGTTTTCCCGTTTTAAGACTCTGGGTAAGAGCAATTTCTACTGCATTTTCGCAAACTCCTTTAAGATCGGCACCAGAAAAATTGTCAGTCATCGTTGCAAGTAAACCGTATTGTAATCTTTCGGTAGGTCGTGAGCGCATGATGGATTCAAGAATTTCGGTACGGGTATGCGCATCGGGAGGAGGAATGAAAAGGGTAACGCCAAAGCGTCCTTCGCGGCGTAATGCTGAATCAATGGCCCAAGGTTCATTGGTTGCTGCTAAGACAAGCAATTGTTGATTTTTGGTATCAACGCCGTCCATTTCTGTAAGTAGTTGAGCAACTGCATTACGTTCATGGGGTGCTGCATCAGTTCGATCACCGCCAATGGCTTCAAACTCATCAAAGAAAATAATGGTGGGTTGCATTTGACGTGCATTTTCAAAGAGTTGTGCAATATTTTTTTCAGTTTCTCCGACATATTTACTTTTTAGATCTGAACCTTTGACGTGAATGAAATGAACTCCTGCTTCACCTGCAGTGGCTTTTGCAATTAATGTTTTACCACAACCCGGAGGTCCGTACATTAAAATGCCTCCTCCCGCTTGTTTACCATAATATCGGAATAGGTCTGGTTGTTTGAGGGGCTCTATGATCTTAAGACGAATTTGATCTTTGAGTTGTTCTAATCCTCCGATATCTTTAAAATTCTTAGATCCATCTTTTTTCTCGTTTGGTTGATGAAGAAAGGTAATTGTTGATTTTTCTTGCTTACGTAATATTGTCGCACGATCATACATTTTTTGTGCAACTTCAATGAATTCTTCTGTTCGGTGTGGTTTTTCTTGTGAACAGTGTAATAATTCACCTGCAGCCTCAAAGTAATATCGTGCAGCTTCACAAGGATCAAGATTTTCTTTGGCTTTGGCCATTTGTACCAATGATAATACTTTTTCTTCTCCACACATGTTAATTCACCAACTCTTTTATTTTTGTAAGAATGTCTGGTTTACAATGATCAGGTTCATTATGAAGTTCATGAAGTGTTCGATGTGCGAGTTCTTCTTTGGTGAGCGAAGTGGTATGCTCTTTTCCTTGTAACTTTTGAGCATAATTGTAATATTCTTGCGCATGCTCTAGAAGGTGAGGGTCATTAGTGTATTGATGTTGAAGTAGGTAGATGCTTGATGCTTCTAAATAATGTTGGATTGCTTTGACTATGTTGTTTTTTTGATGAGCTGTTTTTGCAAGTTCTAATTGTCTTTTGGCATCAGTTATATCGCACATGGTTAGGTACCTCTTGGTGTGTTTGGAGTAGTTCTCGTTGAATGAGTTTTGCTAATTGATCGCGTTTTTGTTCAAGAACTTCTGGTGTTGTTTTGGTTGGTTTGTAGAGCAGAGATGCAAATGGTTGGTATGTTGGCTGTGCTTTTTGTTGATCTGTTCTTGTTGATGTTTCATATGTAGTTGGTCTATATTGTTGTGATTCATGCATTAGTTCATTTGTTGATATTCTATAGGGCGATGGTTGAGTCGTGTATTGAGGAAGCATTATTTGGTTAGACATTTGATAACTGCTAGGACTATACGATGCAAGTTTGACGAGTGTATATTGATGGGGTGAGCAGACCATTGTGACATATTATGAGATAGTAGGTCTTAGAGGTTAGAGAAGAATTTATGTTTTTCTTAAAAACTGGGACAAAAATGTCAATACATGACACGCTAGAATCTGGGATCTTATTGTGTAACAAGACTTTCTTGCATATAAGTTTGATAAAGATATAAACTACTTGATCTGGTCACGTCAGCCCATTGTTGTGGTGTTTTCAATTCTTCTCTCCAATTATCAGCAGATTTTACAAATTCAGAAAAACGTAGGGTATCATTAGAAATATCTTCTGGAAATTGACCATGAAATCTTTTTCTTTTTCCGATATATGCTTCAATTGCACTTTGTGGGAATCCAAATGCAATACCAAACTCAGAAGGCGAATGTGCAGTTAATAATCTTGTTAAACTTTCTTTATCTCTTCCGAAGTACAATGATCTTTGCATGAAAATTTCATCTTCGCCAACTACAATGGCTCTATCTCTTTTGAGATACTGTAATCCCACTCTTGCGAGATTATGTTCTAACTCCACTTCTACTTGCTTGGGAAGATCATACGAGTCCGGTTTATTAGTATCCCTATTAGGATCAAATAAATCAACAAAAGAGGCAGGTTTAACATTTCTATAAGTTAGAAGAATTCTTACCCTATCTCCTATCATTAACGGCATTTCCTCAATTATTGA
>JAHFSP010000012.1 GCA_023265685.1 Candidatus Woesearchaeota archaeon
AAACGTACCAGCTCAGACCCATAGACTGCAGATAAAATCAACACCGGAAAAAAGAGCAAGAACCCATACTTTTCCAACACAAAAAACATCTTTGCCATCTCATTCTTCTCTCCCTTAGCCCACATCTCCGACATCATAGGAAAAATGACCGAGACAACCGCGCGTGAAATAAACAAAATCGACACTGCCGTGGAAAGCATTGCACTATACACGCCCACATCATGCAAGTTTGCGAGATACGTCAGCATTAACACATCAGCATATGCAATTAAATCACCACCCATTCCCGTAAATGTCACAGGTAATCCATAGGCAAGAAGTTCTTTAGTTGTTTTTGTAAAGTGAGCAACTTTAAACCCAGTCCACGGAAAATATTTTCTAAGCATAATTGGCAACAAAACCAAAACCATCAGACCAGTTACCAAAGCATAGGCAACCGCCCCCATCAATGCTTTATCAGCTGAAAAATGAAATAACACTAAAGTCCCAATCAATGTCAACGCATTCTTAAACAACTCACAACTCGAAAACTGAAACATATCCTGAAATCCCCAAAATACTGCTTTAACCACGCGAAAAAAAGAAGACGTTACGATGTAAATAAGAAACATGTACAACACAAACTCAGCACGAGGATCCTTAAAGTAAGATATCGCCAGAAAATGTCCCAGTAACCACAATGGAACGACCAAAATAAAACTTGTTACTAACTGAATCGTAAACGTGCCCATAATAGCCGTCTTTATCTCGTCAAACTTTTCCTCAATACGGTATCGAGCAATATAATATACCAACGCCTGATGTGATCCAAAATCACGAAAGAACAAAAAGAAGGTAATGAACGTATACACCGCATACAACAACCCGTATTCTTCTGGCTGCATGACCCGTGCCAAATACACCCGCGTCACATAGGCAACAACCGAAGCCAGAAAGGACATCACAAATACAATACTTAGACCCTTAACCAACCGCCGTTCATAGGACATAGTCAAACCTCATCAAGTCCCTCAGTTCACACCAAAAAGCACAAAGCCTGCATTTTGATGAACCAACGTATAATCCGAAGAGTTACCCATCTCATGAATGATTGCGTTAAGTTGATGTGCCGTCGCATTTTCCCCATACTCCCGAGCGAGATACTTAAACTCCATGCCCCCAAAAGCAACATAATCATAACCATTTTTCTTCAACCAATAATAGGTTTGATGAGGAGTTTTTTCCATAACTTTTGGATGAAATTCACGGTATGATTCACACCATACACAACTCATCATATTAAATCCAATTACGACTTTATTTTGTACCGAGTACGTAAACACATTACTCCGAGCTGGTAAATTATCCATCATCCACACATACCCTGAAAGCTCTTCTGCTGATGTCCACTTCCCACCAGGCGGCCACGTATTCGTCGTATTCAATTGATATTTAGCATACCCTGCCGTTGCAAACACTCCCACAATCAACACTGCAATAATAGCACCACGAACCATTGTAGAGGAAGAAAACATCTCCGAGATCAATACCATGCCATATCCTGCTAAAATACACACCGGTAGCGCTAATAACATCCACGTTCGAAATCCTTCAATCCCAATAGGTAAGCTAAACGTCTCAGAATTAACAATCAGAAAAGTAATCACAAACCAACCAATAAGAATAGCGAGCCAAATATTTTCTTCTTTGAGTAATTTCTTGTACTTAATCAAGACCAACACTAACGTCACAACAACTAACAAGGTAATCACAATACCCCATCCGATAGGTTGATTAATCATATTATCTGCTTTTGCAAAAAAGAAATCACTAAATGTATAAGAGCGAGTTCCTGTTCCGCCTGTGGAGCTAAACGCTCGAGGTAAGTACGCAATAATTTTTTTAAGTGTAAAAAAGAGACCACTGCTTGCGCCACTGCCAGCAATCGCAGCACTTGAAACCTTTTCCTCCGTGATATACAAACGAACAAGATCTGAAAAATTAGGAATCCACCACAACAACGAAATTGCAAATCCAGCAACTCCTGACCACAAAAGCTTCCACGGAAATTTTTTGGTGACATACCATATAGCTGCCCAAAATACCATCGCAAGCAATGCCAGTTTGACAACTTGACGCGTATGCGTCAAAAAGATAGCTACAGTAAGTAAACCAGCAATCATCCACCATTTTTCATCTTCCTGGCGCATCATCAAATACGTGTACATGAGCACCATGAAAAATAATGGAATCAACGCATGTGCCCAGATAAAGTGACTTAAATAGGAAGGAATCATCGACAAAGTAATGGTCGACAACGCCGCTACATTCTCACGCCCACTTAATCGTCGCACCATGAAAAAGAAGAACAGAAAACTCAGTGAGATAAAAAGACAGTTAAAAAATTTCAACGTCCACTGCGTCTCTGGACTCGTCTGATGCAACACGCCCATCGTCATCACATACGCAGGAGGATACGGATCAATATACGCAACGGGACGAAAATAATCATATTCAATAGTATGGGCTGTCGCAACATACTCCATATCCTGCGCATACGTCCAAGGATCATCATCTTCTAAAAACGGATATGAAAGACTTCCAGTTACATAAGTATACAAATTAAACACAAACAACAACAATAAAAGATACCCCACCCAACTCTTCTTGAAAGAAAACATCGACCACGAAAAAGAATGCCAACCAGGTTTAATCGCATCCCTACGTTTATAGAGGATGTACGGAAGAGATCCCACACTTAATAACAAAAACAACCACCACACAACCGGCAACCGAACAGTATGGATCACCACACCAACAATAACAAATGTCGCAAAGCCAATACCTAAACGCATCACCCAACGCTCCAATCGATCATGCGCTTCCTTAACTCGCAGCCAGAATGTCACCGACATCCCAAAGCAATACATATACACAAAAAAGAGAATGATTGTAATAATATCCATACTCACAACACCACAAACATCCCTTATAAAGATTATGGAGAATGAGTAAAGAATGAGTTATTGTAAAGGGAATGTACTATTTCGGCTCTGTAGAAAATCTCGCCAGTTATTTCTGCTAATTGTTTCAGCTAGTTTATAAAACCAGAAAATACCTCTCAGCAATGCTCAAGTGCATTATCTTTGATTTTGATGGAGTCATCATTGACAACTATGAGCTAAATTTTGAATTAAGTAGTAAAAAAGTCAAAAATTTAACACGAGAAGAGCATCGAGCTTTGTTTGATGGCAATATCCACATTGAAAAAGATAAACTAAAACACCGTGAAACAGAGTTTAATTTTGCCGCGTCTTTTCAAGAACATAAGTTAACCGCGAAAATCAACCCACAGATTAAAGATACTCTTGAAAAACTATCACAAAAATTCACAATAGGAATCATTAGTTCTGCAAAAGAAATGGGGATTAAAACGTTTCTTCAAAATAACTCACTTCAATCTCTATTCTCGTTTATGTACACCTACGAAACACATCTACTCAAAGACCATAAATTTAAAATGGTTTTCGACAATTTTAAACTTAAACCTGAGGAATGTATCTACATCACAGATACAGTAGGAGATATTAACGAAGCACAAAAAGCCCACGTGAAGAGTATTGCAGTAACCTTTGGTTATCATGAACGAGAGCGGCTCCAAAAAGCTAAACCATTCAGGATTATTTCACATATCACCCAATTAATACCAACAATTGAAGAAATTCAAAAGCTCAAATAGGAGAGTACAACATGAAACAAAGCAGAAAAACCATTCCCTTCTTTATCATTGTCATTCTTCTCGCTATTATTCTTCGTACCGCTACCATCTCCCACGAATCCCTCTGGGGCGACGAAGCCTGGACCATGAAGTTCGCAAGCACCTCAACGGGAGATCTCATTCATCAAGCGCGTGAAGATGTTCATCCACCCCTATACTTCCTCACAATCCATTACTGGATCAACATCTTCGGCACCAGTGAAGCCTCTCTACGTTTCCCCTCATTACTCTTTAGCCTCATCTCAATGTACCTATTCTATCGCCTCTGCAAACGCCTCAATATTAACCCTCTTCCTACAACTGCTCTCTTTGCACTCTCGTTAAGTGGCCTTATCTACGCCCAAGAAACCCGAAGTTATGCCCTCATCGTCCTACTTACAATATGGATGATTCATTCGCTCATCAAACTCCGCCAAGAAAACAAAGGCCTCACAGAGCTCATCATCGCCAACACATTACTCCTCTACACTCATGTCTTTGGCATGGTAGCTGTTCTTACTGCAGCAGCTGTTCTCTACTTCTCATTTCCTAAAAAAGAAGCCCTCTCCCCAACGCTGCTTGCCGCATTCATCGCCCCATTCATTCTCTATCTTCCATGGTTTATCCCATTCATAAAACAGATGTACCACTTCCTCCCCCTGCTAACCGAACGCTTAGCCACAAACACCCACGGGATTATCTCACCCCTTATCTTCTACTTACTCACTGTAGTAGGCATTATCCTTGCCATACTACTCGTAATCTACAAACATCGACATGATGAATTCTCACTCCTCACCTACTACCAAAAAATAATTATCTTCTGCCAACAGCACATCCTCCTCTTCACAGCAGGATGGATTCTCTTCTTCAGTCTCGCCTACCATTTCTTTGCCACCACCAATCCTTTCGTTCGTTACCCTCTTTTCCTCATCCCATTAATTTACCTTACCTTAGGTTTCATCATCGCTCACCACGAACGTATTGCTCGTATCTTTGTTATCTTCTCATTTATCCTCCTTGCCATCAACGTTACCCACATCGATCGTTATGACTGGAGAAACGCCACAAACTATGCTCTCGGTTTCCAAGATAACAAAACTCTTTATGGCTTCGAATACGCCGGCACCTCCTACCAACTCTTCGACTACTACGCCTCCAAAACCACCCCTTCCATCCAAGAGCAGATGGTCAAATTACGCTACCTCGAAATAACCCCAGACGAACACGGCATCAACCGCGAACACGAAATCACTCTTCCTCCAAACCAAATTGACCCCCTCAAACGCTACGTCCTCATTATCTCCAAGCTACGTCCCGGTGACCAAAGCCAATACGAACAGATTCTCGCAACCACCCATCTCCAAACCCAATCCAGAAACTTCAAAGACGTCAGGATTGTTGTGTTTGAACCGAAAGGGTAAGAAAATGGAAATTTTAGAAACATTAAAAAAACTAGAGTTTAAACAGATATTTACATTACTTTTACTTCTCTTAGCACTACTAATCCCAGGTATGAGTATAAATTTAAAGAACATGAATCTGATAGAAAATAATTATGGCCTGCTCATTTTTATTTTAAAGAGTTTGATTATTTCAACACCATTATTCATGGTAAACCTGACCACGATGATGCTTTACTTATCATATCTAGAGATCAAAGGTGCAAAAGAACTTGAAGGCATAATATTAAATTCCTCCTCTTATGCTACTCTTCTCTGTTTTTATGGATCAACGCTCCCTATCTGGTGGCCATTTAATAACATAATGGAAAATGCTTATCTTTTAAGTGTAGGAGGCTTTTTCCTTATAATGATAGTTACATTTTTTCTAAAAAAGTGGGAGAAGAAGTAAAAAATATTTTTGAAATTGTTAATGAACCTAGAAAATCAAGAATAACTACACCATCCCCTTCCCTTTCAAATATCCTTCTGCCGTCATCGACACATATCCTCTCTTCAAGCACCATGAAACAAACGTCTCAACTTTCTTCTCAAACGCTAAGCCCGTTCCACGTGTAATCGAGGCAGGAACCTTCCAAAACGACAAATCCACAAATTCCCAAGGATGAAAATACAGATGTAAACAATCATCCGTCAAATCTAACATACGCACATGTCCTTTACTATATATCAAAGGCATATTGCGAAACCAAATCCACGAAAGAGGAGCCCTCCATAATGGGCTAACTGAAATTGGAAACACCGTAATTCCATCAACAGTATGCACCTTCCGATTCTTGAAAAAATGATTATAGCGTCCAGGAACATACGTCGGATGCAATGAACTATCATAAACAAACCCCGCATCTCTAACAACATCTAAACCAGGAGTCTCAAAACGCGGCGCACGAAACCCCACCACCGACCGACCCGTCGCCTTCTCCACATCTATCTTACTCTGTTTCAAAACTCGTAACGCCTCATCCTTCTGCATCGTGGTATAATGATGACTATGGACTGCACCATGTAATGCCAACTCATGACCCTCAAAAAGAGAAGAACGAAATAGATCAACACACGCTAACGCAAACTTTCCCGTCGTAAAAAATGTCGCTTTCAACCCCAGCCTAGACAACATCTCCAAAACCCTAATCGTCCCTTCACGACCAATTCTAATCTGTTCAGATTCAGAAATATCTAACCCAAATTCTGTGGGCAAATCAAACTCTTCCGTGTCAAACGTCAACACGAGTGCTTTCATGCTTTCTCCATCACCACACACTCGAGTAAACCAAGAAGAATTTTATGCTGATACACAACTTTATACCCTCGTGATCGATAAAATCTCACTAACACCTCAGGCGCAACAACTTCATGAATATGGTCATCATCAAACGATGTAGACGGATGCAATACGCGGTTACGTACTACTTTCCATACTCTTTCGAAAACGCGAATATAAAACCACGATGGAACAACCGTAATCAACCGGCCACCAGCAGCCACATGTCGATCCAAACTCTCTAAAACTGCTGTTCGTTCTTTGCCCGGCGTAAAATGTTCAATAACATCTGAACAATTAACAACATCAAATTTTCGACCAACATTAAGTGTCAGTAAATTACCTTGTTTAAACGTCCCTTGAGGACACAACCGTCGAGCAAGCGCTACTTGATCCTCACGCAAATCAACACCCCACACAGACATATTTTTTTTCTTCTTCGAAACTAAATACGGCAAAACTCCTGAACCACAGCCACAATCGAGAAAAGATCCCCCAGAACGAATAAACGACAAAATTTTATTCATTTTTACACGATAAAAAACATGAGCTGGATCAGTTCCACGAGAATACGCTCGGTAATAATGTGCAGGAGATTGTGGTCTTTTCTGACGTGCAATACGCATCAGATTACCAAACATCGAAAAACTATGCTTCATCGAAAACGTACTTAATTGTCGATGTTTACTAGGAACATAAAACTCTTTGATTCGATACGCTTGATAATAAAAACGATCTAACAAATCAACATCAAATTCGAATCCTCGACCCATAAATTTCTTTGGAATCGTATCCCAAGCTTCTTTACGAAAAAATTTTGCTCCCGCTTGCGTATCACGAAAAGGCAAACCTAGCACCCGCCGAGTTAAAAAATTCCAACCGCGACTCATCACTTTACGTGTAAATGGCTCACTTACCTGCCAAAACGATCGATCTTTCCACTTCGACGCAATAGCCACATCAACACTTCCATTTTCCAATTCCAACAACAAAGGACGTAAACGATCAAGTTCAAACGCATCATCCGCATCAAGAAAACCCATGATAGAATGTCGTGCAGCATGCAAGCCAACAAGTAATGCACCTCCCTTACCAATCTTCTCGGTAACATTCACAGTACGCACAAAAGGATATTTTTTACGACACTCATTAACCCGAGCAAGAGTCTTATCAGTAGAACCATTAACAACGACAATAACTTCTAATTGATCAACAACTTTAGGAAAAAACGCACAATATTTTTCCAGAGTAGCAACGATACGCTGCTCTTCATTGTAGGCAGGAACAATCAGCGAAAGATTCATTGATAACCACCATCGAGGGGAGAGATCCAAGAACCGGAATTTCCCTCTAATTCTGCACTAAAACGGTTCCATAATCTTTATAAATGTTATGAAATGGGTTTTTTGTACTATTAGCAAGAAATACAGAGTAAAACATGAAAGTCATCATAACTATTCCAGCATATAATGAAGAAAAAACGCTACCGCGCGTTCTTACCGAGATTAAAGAAGTTCTCAAAGCAGGAAAAGATAGCTATCAATTCTTAGTTCTTAACGACGGTTCAACCGATAAAACCATTGAAGTAGCACAACAACATGGTGCTCTCGTTGTCTCCAACAAACGCAATCGCGGACTTGCCGAAACATTCAAACGTGAAATGGAAGAATGCCTCAAACTCAAAGCAGACATCATCGTCCATACCGACGCTGACGGACAATACGAACCGCAAGCCATCTTACCCATGATTGAAAAAGTAAAGGCCGGCTACGATCTCGTTTTAGGTAGTCGTTTTAGTGGAAGAATCGAATCCATGCCTCTTTTAAAATGGTGGGGCAACAAAGCTTTCTCCCAAGTCCTCACCTCACTTACCGGCGTCAAAATAACTGATTCCACAACTGGTTTTCGTGCCTTCACCCCCGAAGTAGCAAGAGAAATTCAATTCATCAACACTTTTACCTATACTCAAGAACAAATTATCAAAGCCGCCAAGATGGGCTTTCGTATCAGCGAAGTACCTGTACGCGCCAGAAAAACTCGCGCTTCACGTTTGTTCAAAAATCCCTTCGAGTACGCAGTTAAGGCATGGATTAACATTCTACGGATCTATCGCGATTATAACCCCCTCCGATTTTTTGGACGGATTGGTTTAACTTTTCTAGGAGCAGGCATCGCTATCGGCCTCTGGCTCATCACCCGATTTATCATGTACGGAAAAATCGGCAAAGTTCCCTCTGCAATCCTATGCATGTTATTTATCATCATTGGTATTCAAGTGATCCTATTCGGCTTTTTAGCAGATATGAAACGATAAGAATAGTACCACAAAAAATAATCCCATACTCTTCAAAATCATTGTCCACAAAATCCTTATCAAAGTTAACGCAACAACCATGACTCACAACACTCCTAAACCTAACATCATCTTCATTCTTGTCGACGCGTTACGCGCCTCAAATCTAGGATCGTTTGGGTATCCAAAACCCATCACACCCACACTTGACAAACTTGCCACTCGAGGTACAACCTTCGAAAAATGTTTCTCGTGTACCAACGCCAGCGACCCTGCATTGACATCATTAATGTCAGGAATGTATACACGTAGCCACGGTATTCTTCACCATAGTTACGAAGTAGCACAAAAAGAAATTAACACCATGGATCAACGTAACGTTAAATTCATTCAACAAATTCTCAAAGAACATGGTTATAACACGTATGCTCTCGATTTTCTTGCTCGCTGGCACATGCGCGGATATGATTATTACCCAGAATTAAAAATAGACCGCACCAAGAGAAAAAAACAACTAAATCGAATCTCACGTTTCTTCAAGTTTCTCCACATCAAACCATTATTCAAAAAAATCAGTCATACCAATACCTTTCGCAAAATCTTTGGAGGATTTGATGCGTACCCCAAAGACACTGACACAACAGTGAAAGCCGTCGAATTGATCCAAACCAGCACCAAAGACAACAAACAACCCTACTTTCTCTTCGTGCACTATTGGGGCGTCCATAAACCCTATACCTGTCCTGATGTTGAAAACAAACGTAGTACCCAATGCTACGATAATGCTATTGAAACCGTCGACAAACATATTGCTGAAATTCTCGATGCTGCAAATGAACAAGATATTATCGTTGTTGTAGGAGATCACGCAGAAAGTTTAGGCGAACATGGCATCTCGTTTGATCATCACGGACTCTACGACCCATCATTACACGTACCATTAATTTTTGCCGGAAAAAACATTCCAGAAGGCAAACGTATCAACGCATTGAGCTGCACAACAGATATTTTTAGCACCCTACTTGATCTTGCACATATTACCTATAACGCTAAAACTGATAGCGTAAGTCTCGTCCCCCTCATGCAAGACAAAGTACAAGAAGTGCGAAAAGAAGTGTACACCGAAGAAAATTACTACCAAGACAAAGCAGCCATCAGAACAACTAATCACAAGTTTATTAAAACGATTGGTCAGGGAATATGTCAACAGTGCCATATTGTTCACGGAGGAGATATTGAGTTATACGATCTTACACAAGACCCCCAAGAGTTGAACAATATTGCGCAAAAACATCCCGATGTAGTAAAAGAATACAGTGAAAAGATAGATATTCTCATCCAATGAATAGCCAACCAACCCAACTCATTGTCACATTAGGTCCTGCAACCAATACTGAACACGATCTTCTAGTAATGAAAGATCACGATGTTGACTTTGTGCGTACCAATATGTCTCATTCTTCTCTTGAAGATCTTGAACGATGTATCAAACAAGCAAAAAATGTAGGCATCCCATTCATCATCGACACCGAAGGATCTCAAATCAGAACAGGAGACTTATCTGCCCCCGCAATCGAACTTGAAGAAAACGAAGAAATCAAACTCTATAAAGAAAAAATTATTGGAGATAAAAGTAAGATCTCTCTTACACCGGGCTTCATCATTGACCAAATTGAAGAAGGAGATTTAATTCATGTTGATTTTGATACCCTTATTTTACGCGTTAGTAATACTGCAACCAAAGACCAAGGGTACATTACTGCAAAAGCTATCTCTAAAGGGTTTATGGGAAAAAACAAGGGTATAGTTATTGACCCCTCACAAGACCGAACATTCACACTTCCTCCTCTCACCCTCAAAGACTACAAATCTATTAGTATGGGATTAAAGTATGGAGTACAACACGTTGCCGTGTCATTTGTACGCGGCAAAGAAACCATTGATGAAGTACGTCGCGCCTCACAAGGTAAGATGAAAATTATCTCCAAGATTGAGTGTATCGACGGTTTAGAACATCTTGACGAAATCATTGAACATTCTGATTATCTGCTTATCGATCGAGGAGACTTGAGTAAAGAAATACCCATTGAGCGCATTCCTCTAACCCAAAAACTAATTTTACAAAAAGCCCGTAAACGCAACGTTGGTGTGTTTGTTGCAACAAATTTCCTAGAGACTATGGTTGACAAACGAAAACCAACACGTGCTGAAGTTCACGACGTGATTAACACTATTATGGATGGAGCAGCCGGCCTTATACTCTCGGCAGAAACGGCCATTGGCAAATACCCAATAGAATGTATCAACATGATCAACCGTCTTCGCACACATGCTCAACAAGCTCTCAACTTAGAGGAAATTCGTGACAAAGAAGAAAAAGTAGTTGAGCACTTAGAAAAGACCAATTATATTGAAGGTAGAACATCTACCGTACTTATTACTCCACATGGTGGCAAACTTGTCAACCGCGTAGCACGTGAGTACCCCACCAAAGAATATCTTGCCGCACTTCCTAAAGTCCATCTCGATGTTAACAAACAAATGGACGTGGATCAAATTGCCATTGGCACCTATAGCCCTATAGAAGGCTTCATGGGGAAAGATGATTTTGAAAGCGTTCTTGACACCATGCGACTAGCAAGTGGTGTCGTCTGGCCTATCCCCATCATTCTTGATGTATCAACAAAACAAGCAGATGAACTCAACATTGGCAGTGATGTCGCCCTCGTAACAACCGCAACCAATGCAAATGAAAAAGAAGAGACTGTTGCAATTCTTCATCTGTCGGAAAAATTCACATTCAATAAAGAAGAAATGAAAAACAAGATGTACGCAACCACTAGCACCGATCATCCAGGCGTGCGTATGATTGACGCCATGCAACCAGTCTTGCTTGGTGGCAAGATCACCTTGCTCAAACGTCGTAGTTCAGACATGAAAGAACATGAATTAGCACCTCGTCAAGTACGTCGGCTCTTTGAGGAACGTGGTTGGAGTAAAATTGTTGGATTTCATACCCGTAACGTGATTCATCGCAGTCATGAATTTATTCAACTTCAAGCCATGAAACAAGAATTCTGTGATGGATTATTTGTTCATCCTGTCGTTGGCAAAAAGAAACCCGGTGATTTTAACGCAAAATATATCATTCAAGCCTACGAAACCATGACCAAACAGTTTTATCCTAAAAATAAAGTTATCTTCGCAGTGTTTTCAACCTACTCCCGCTATGCTGGTCCACGTGAAGCTCTTTTCACCGCATTATGCCGTAAGAATTTCGGCTGCAGCCATTTTATCGTCGGTCGTGACCATACCGGTGTGGGAAATTTCTATCACCCACTTGCTTCACAACAAATTTTTGACCGTTTCCCTGATATTGGCATTAAGCCTGTTCGCTTTAACCAAATCTTCTACTCACCTAAACAAGGCGAGCACGTTCATGAGATTACTGAACTCAATCATCCCGCAGATGATAAATTAGAAATCAGTGGCACACAAGCGCGCCAAATGTTTGAACAAGGAGTTCAACCACCCGCCTGGTTCATGCGTCCTGAGATCTCACAACAGATTCTTGACGCAGTCGCTCGTGGCGAGGAAGTGTTCGTGCCTAAAGAAGAAAAAGAATAATATAGTCATCCACGTAAATCATGCACAGTTGCATGATTGCCACGGCTGACTACACAAGAAAATCGAAAACTATCGATTTTCTGTACAAAAATGAGAACTATCTCATTTTTTGCAACGAGTCCAACTTAGCACCGAGTTTTCAAGTTGGACGACCATATTACAAAAATACCATGGCAAAAATCCTTTGGTTCACGGGCCTTTCCGGCAGTGGTAAAACAACAATCGCAACCAACCTACAAGAAAAGCTCCTATCACAATCAAAGCGTGTTCTTACTTTAGATGGTGATGTTGTACGTGAAACTCTCCACAAGAACCTTGGCTTCTCGCCACAAGATATCCACGAAAACAATCGTCTTATAGCCAACCTAGCGAAAGAACAATCACCAAACTACGACTATATCATCGTCCCCATTATTTCTCCATTTCAACAAGATCGACAAAAAGCACGCCATCTCCTCCACCCAAATTTCATCGAAATTTTTATCAACGCACCAATCGAAGAATGCATCAGACGTGATGTAAAAGGCCACTATCAAAAAGCCCTTCGTGGAGAAATCAAAAACTTTATCGGCATTGCGAAAGAAAATCCCTACGAACCTCCTTCAAATCCAGAAATTCACATTAAAACAAAAGAACAGACCATAGAGCAATCCACTCAAACTATTCTCACCTACCTTCTTAACCATGCTTGACCTCACATCTCTAGCAACTGGACTTCGAATAACCATTCTCAACTTTCACAACCATTTTAAAGGGTGAAAAAACCATCAATCTGATGGAAATTATCAGAAAATGGTATAACCTTTTCTTCAAGACATTACGCTACGTTGCCGGTCCATTAATTCTCGTTCTCCTTGTCTGGAAATTAGGATTTGATCAGACCTGGAACATCATCACCACTACCAAACTCCATTACCTTTTGCTCGCCTATGTGACATTCATTATTTCCGTGCTCATTGCTGCGTTAAACGTTTACATCCTTCTCTACCCGCTCAAAAAATTGGAACCAAAAACATTTCTCAAATACTACTTTCTAAGCCGAGTAACCTCATTAGTGCTTCCCGAAGGGTTTGGTGAATTTTCCATTAGCTACTTTCTCGAAGAAGAAAAAATTAACACAGGACCTGCCATCGCCGCCATTTTAACCGACAAAATTACCACTATCGCAACTTCCTGTTTTATCGGCCTCATTGCGTTTTACTATATCTTTGGCTCCACCCATATTCTCACAATCATTGCCTATTTTCTTGCCCTTATCGCACTCTTCGTTTTTTTCATGAGTGTACCTGTTCGTCGTTTTATCAAACGCTGGATCTTACGCAAATATTCTCACTACTTTGACGGCTTCACTCTAACCCTTTTATCCTATGCTAAACAACATAAAAAAATCACCCTCATCAACATCGCAGTCACTCTGTTTCGCATCCTTATTATCGCCCTTGCTGCAAAATTTATGTTTCTTGCGATCAATAGCAGCGTTCCCTTCCTCACATTAATTCTCGTAGGAGGAATTGAGACACTTAGTACACTTGTTCCATTAACCATCAACGGTTTAGGAATCAAACAAGCTGTCGGAGTCTACGCGTTCAACGCCGCAGGAGTAAGCCCTTTCATCGCTGCGGGACGTTATTTCATTGGTCTTTTCATCCAATACACATTTGGTTTCCTCACTGCTGTTTTAATAAAAGTTCCAGATAAACAAGAACCTCGCGAAACCACGAAAGAATAAAAAAATAGAACCCATAAAAAATAGAGCAGATTCATACTAAAAAAATATAACTCCACTCCCACCATGAAAATCCTCATCGACATTCTCCACCCTGCACACGTTAATTTCTTCCGCCACTTTATTGAAGAAATGAAACATCGTAATCATACCGTCATCATCACTGCTCGAGAGAAAGATGTCGCCACACAACTCCTCAACGCCTATAACATCGAATACACCACGATAAGCGAACTCAAGAAAGGCTTTCTTAACCTTGGTCTTGAACTTCTCAGCAGAACCAACAAACTACGAAAAATCGTCAAAAAAGAAAAACCAGATCTTCTTCTTGGTGTTATGGGGCCCTCCATCTCATTAGTGGGAAAGCTCTACAAAATCCCCGTTCTCGTCTTTTATAACAACGAAACCGCCGGTCTTACTAACAGTTTTGTCTACCGTTTGTGTGACGAATACATCACCTCAACTTCCTACGAACAAAAAGTTCCTCGCCACCACATCACCTACAAAGGCTACCATGAACTTGCCTATCTTCATCCTAACTATTTTACTCCTAACCCCACACATATCAAAGCACTCGGTCTTGATCCAAAAGAAAAATACTTTCTGTTTCGTTTCGTCTCCTGGCAATCGAGTCACGACGTAGGTGCTCAAGGCTTTACAGATAAAGTAGCATTTGTTCAAGAACTCGCAAAATATGGTAAAATAGTCATCAGCGCAGAAAAAAGTCTGCATCTTCCCCACCAACTCCAGCAATACATTCTTCCTATTCCTGCTCACCATCTTAGTGACGTCATCGCCTTTGCTCACCTCTATATAGGAGAAAGCGCCAGCGTTGCCTCAGATGCCGCCTGCCTAGGTGTACCTTCAATTTATCTCGCCAATACCAAACGTGGCTACACCAACGAACAAGAAAAACTCTTTGGTCTGGTCCATAATTACACCAACCAACAACAAGCGCTCACCAAAGCCATCGAACTCGCCCAACGCAGTAAACAAGATCTCCATAAAGAATACCAAACCAGACGCCAAAAAATGCTCAATTACTGCGTTGATGTTACCAAATGGATGGTCAATCACGTCGAGGAATTTGGAAGGAAGAATATTAAGAAAATAAATCAGTTATAGAGAGACCTAATTTTAATCAAGTGATATACTTTTTAGGGCATTCTTCTTTTGAAAGCCATGATTAACGTGACAATTTGTCCAGCTATAAAATTAGATTGATTGACAGCAGTAACACCTACTAATTCCCAACCTTCTTCTCCTAGTTCATACAATTCATTATCTCCTACTTTAACACTGCCACCGAAAGCAGTTTCAATTTTTTTAACAAGATACTCCCACTTTGGATTGACTTGAAGAACTTTCTTTAATTTATTTTTTTTATCTTCCTCATTTTTAATTCTCTCTTTTTCAGTTTTTTTATTTTCCCAATCAGAATAACAATTATTACAATAAACTATTACCTTACCATTTTCATCGTGCATTAAACGTTTTTTATCCATCAGTCCTAAATTTTCTTTACAAATTACACAATTTGCCATTTCTTGCACCTCAATGAAATGTCTTCGGAACTCGTCCCCATTCCAACTCCCTTACTTTCTTCGAGACAAAAAACATATTGTTTGAAAGCATCGGCACCCTACCTAAATACTTCTCCGACTTAACCTCAAATCCATATTTATGAAGAATCATCCGTAAACTCTTGTTAGTATAATATCGTACATGCGGATGCTCAGGATGAAAATGACGTTTCATATCCACCAATGCAATCACCATAAACTTCAACGTTCCATGATACGGCGTTGAACACACTAAATGCCCACCTTTCTTCAACACCCGATTAAATTGGGAAAATAAATTAATCGTATTATACACATGCTCAATAATATCTCCTGCCCAAATCACATCAAAAAATCCATCTTCAAACGGCAAAGCCCCTTCATTCAAATCAGCAACCTTAAACGTAGAATGAGGATATTTCTTAGTAGCAAGAGAAATACTCTCACCAACAATATCCACACCATACGCGTCAAATCCTAAAGAATGAAATTCATTCACCACATCCCCAACATAGCATCCAATATCTAACACCCGAGCACCCTTCGGCTGGGTCTTCAAAAAATCCAAAAATGCTTTCTTACGCTTTGTAGTAATGTGATAATCTTTGGTATACTCTGTAAGCCCCGTCCACTTTTCCCAAGTTGTAATTAATTCTTGTTTTCCCACAGTATGATCCCCTCTAAAGATTATTTAAACCTATCCTACCTCTTAGTCCTAAACTTCCTTCATCTCTTGATACCATTTCGGCATCGCTTTAAACACTTCAATTTGACGTCTAATTCCCTCTTGAGGATTAAATCGTGGCGCATATCCTAACACCCGCACAGCTTTACTAATATTCGCATTCGCAATCACATCTGTTTCATCTTTATCGACAACTCGCACAATAATTTTCTTTCCAGAAATCTCTTGCACGATCTCTACCCATTCACGTAAAGGATGCGGATGTGCTGTGCCAATATTAAACACATCAAACGGACCAGAATAATCTAACACTTTCAGAAACCCATCCACTTCATCATCGATATACGTGGCATCTTTTGCCGTATCTAAACCATGTCGCCCATACACCTGAAATTCTTTATTATTAAATGCATAATTAATCAAACGTTGTTGAACCATCCCATGAGGTCTCTGTAACGGGCCATAAATAGGTCCAAAAATACGTATAACTGCGACATTAATTCGAAACGTCAACGCATACGCTCGACATAACGCCTCCCCTGCAACCTTCGACGCCCCATAGACAGAAACCGGAGTCAGCACATCTTCTTCATCAACATATTCCCGCTCTCGGTTTCCATACACCGACGATGAAGAACCAAAAATAAATCGCGCTACCTCATGACGACGACTCGCTTCCAACAATAACGCTGTCCCATCAACATTAACTGCCACATACAGACCTGGCATCTTCGCAGAATACGGCACACCTGCCATAGCCGCAAGATGAATCACGGCATCGTATTGATGGAGTGAAAAAACGGTCTCAATAAATCCCGCATTAGTAATATCTCCTTCATAAAAAGAAAATGATCCTCCCCCCACGCGAGCAACAACATCATATCCCTCAAGTAATCTAAAAACCGCTCG
Organism: Candidatus Woesearchaeota archaeon; assembly: GCA_023265685.1. Taxonomy (GTDB): domain Archaea; phylum Nanobdellota; class Nanobdellia; order Woesearchaeales; family GW2011-AR9; genus JACPIK01. The sequence continues at coordinate 17,263 of JAHFSP010000012.1, forward strand.
CAACTCTTCTTCTTTACCACCAACATTATATCGAGGATCTTTTCCTGCTATCAAATCAATGAGATTCACGTTCCATTCCTTACACGCCCTATCATAGTAAAAATTAAAATTATCAATGCCAACTATGGTATGCCCTCGACGAATCAACGCTCGAGCCAAATGACTTCCAATAAATCCCGCAGCGCCAGTAATCAGAATTTTCATGGTAAAAGCCCCCGGAAGAAAGTATCCGTCTGCACATAGTCCGTAATATTACCTACATCAAAACGTCCTGATAAAGAATAAGAATAAATTCGCTGACCATTTTCAAGCAACCAAGGCACAAGTTGTCCTGGAGAATCACGTTGTTCAACTATTTGATCTTGCATTCTTAACAAGAAAGTATCAATATATTTCAAAGCGCTTTTTTTATAAAAGTAAATGGGAGGACAGCCCTCACGTGAAATAACTTCATGAGGTTGTGGTTTCTCCAAAAAATTTTGAACAAAACCAGATCCATCTAATAGGAGAATTCCAGTTTTATTAACCCAATCATCACGAACTGTATATCTTGCAACCATATTAGAATGGCTAGCAAGAAATGTAGTAACAGCATCTTCCAACAAAAAATCAGGACGTAATAAAAGATCGCCAGCAACAATAAGTAAATCATCATTAATTTTTTTGTGTTGGAGAGTATACGCAATATCGGCAATTGCACCATTTCGATGCTTGTTATCCCAGACCCCATTATTCAAAACATTTTCGAGAGGAAAACCTCTTAAGACAGCCCATATCTCAAATTGGGGATAGTGGACTGCATTTGTTACAACATAAACCTCGTCGAATGTACCCTGACACGCTTCAATCTGCTCCATCCAATAATCAATAAGAGGTTTGCCAGCAATAGGAACGAGCGCCTTAGAACAACCACGTAAATGAGAATAAACTCCAGTTGTATCTGCTACAATATCCCGTTCCAATCGTGTGCCAAAACCAGCAGCAAGAATCAACGCTTTCATTTTCGTCCTATACCAAAATACTCAAAACCATCTTCACGAATCAATTCCGGCTCGTAAATATTTCGCCCATCAAAAAGAACTTGGTGTTTCATCTTCTTGCCAATCTCATCAAAACGCATTGTCCAGAACTCATCCCACTCCGTGACCAAAAGAATCGCGCTACTCCCAATAATGGAATCCTCAGCATTCAATGCATAGGTAACTTTATCTCCAATAATCAACTTTGTTTCATGCATCGCAATTGGATCATAGACAACAACGCGAGCACCCAGTTTAATCAAATCATCAATAATAACTAAAGACGGCGCATCACGCATATCACTGGTTTTAGGTTTAAACGACAAACCCCATAACGTAAACGTATGTCCCACCAAAGACGAGCCAAATCTCTCCACAATCTTTTGAATAATACAATGTTTCTGTCGCTCATTAACCTCATGTACAGCACCCAACAATAATGATTCGTACCCCTTTTGTCGAGCCGTATACGAGAGAGCTTTCACATCTTTAGGAAAACAACTTCCCCCATATCCAACACCAGGATTAAGAAATTTAGGACTAATCCGATAATCTAAACCCATCGCCTGTGCCACTAATTTTACATCCGCACCAACTAAATCACAAATGTTAGCAACCTCATTAATAAAACTTATTTTCGTTGCTAAAAAAGAATTATTCGCATACTTAATCATCTCAGCAGTTGCCCAATCAGTTTCAATAACGGGAATATACGAACGAACTCTACCCATATACACCCGACGCACCATCGCAGCCGCTTTCACACTCGGCGTCCCAATTACAATTTTATCTGGATGAGAAAAATCATGAACCGCGTTTCCTTCTTTTAAAAATTCAGGATTCGAGACAACATCAACTTGCGCAGAAGGATTCGCACCACGAATCAACGACATACACGCAGCAGCCGTACCTGGTGGAACAGTACTTTTGTTAATCAAAACTTTGTATCCTTGAGAATGTTCAGCCACACTACGTGCAACCGCAAAAACATATTGAAGGTCAGCCCCTCCATCGTCTTTACTTGGTGTTCCCACGCAATTAAAAATCACCCCACCAAATGCCACTGCATCTTTAAGATCAGTGGTAAATCGTAGAGTGCCTTTCTCTTTACCTTTGTGAACTAACTCTTTCAATCCAGGTTCGTAAAACGGAATCTCTCCGTTTTCAATTCGCCGAATTTTAGATGCATCAATATCAAAACATAATACTTTATGCCCCATCGCTGCTAAACTTGCACCCGTCACCAAACCAACATAACCAGTTCCAAAGACTGTGATATTTGTATTCATCACTTTACGACTTGCTTGTTCAAGTTGTTCCGCACTTCCAATATCAAACCAAGAACCGCTAAGATGCTTACCAAAGACAGTTTCATGCTCTGAAAGATACTTAATAAAATCACCAGCACGATCCGCAAACCCTTCACGTAACGCTTTATGGATCAGGGGAATATGATTTCTCTTCAAAGCATAAATCAACGTTGCCGCAAGCGTAGAAGTCGGATGCTGTGGTTTTTCTTCGAATTTAATTATGCGAGAATTCTCATCAAGGGTCACAATCCCCAACTGACGCGCCACATCAACAGATTTGACATCATGTAATAGAATTGATGACCCATGCTGTTCAAAAAAAGTCAAAAAATCACGCAGATTCTCATCAAATAAATTATCTCCTCCAACAATCAGCAAATCATCATCCAATTTTGCTTTCTCAATAACAAACGCCACATCTCCAATCGAACCTAAACGGGTTTGTGGCGTAACCGTCCCATCATTGCAAATTTGAATCTGCTTATTACCAAATCCTGCCGCCCATGAGACAAAATCACCATAGAATCGATCATTGGTAACAACCGTGATAGTATCCACTTGCTCACACGCCAAAATTTTCTCTGCGATATGTTCAATGATAGGTTTACCTGCAACAGGTAACAATGGTTTTGCCGTATTGGCCGTCAATGCCCCTAAACGCGTGGCATACCCTGCAGCAAGAATAATAGCTTTCATGTATCACAAAAACCGTCGTTTTCCTTTAAAAGGATTATGCAAAAAGAATTTAACCATTAGGAAGAGAAAAAACATACAGAAACCGAGAATAAAAAGGTGGACAGCTTACCGGGGTTCCCACGTAGCGCAGTACAACCCGGTACGGAAACATCCTTAACTTCCGAGATCGAAACGGGATCGGGTGAATTACGCCCCTATGGCCGTCCAAGATGCTAGACCTAGAGGTTATTTATAAAGATTTCTACAAAAATAACAAACTAAAATTTAAAACTCCTTGCCCAATGACCAATCACAGGTAACTCCTTCTCCTTACCCTGTAACGCATTAATGACACCTAAAATTGCAAAAATAAGAGGAACGTATCCCAATAAGCTAACGAGTAAAAGAATAGTTGAACCTAGCACAGGAACCCAGCCAAAAATCAACGACAAAATAGCCAACACTACCTGAAAAACAATAGAATAAATCAAAGCCGCAATCAAAAATGCCACACCTTGATGCACATGAAACCGCACAAACTGATCCTTCTTAGCTTCCTCATCAACAAAATACCAGATAACTCCTATAAAAAAATATGCCAATGCAGCAATCGGAGTACGATGTTCGTGAGCCATAATCAAAAGAACATTTCTTGAATTTATTAAACTTCCCTATTTTTACTCTCGAGAAGTACACAAAGATATTTATAGTTAAACAACTCACTTAAAAAAATGAAGATTTTAGATTTTTTTACATTAGGACTTACCAAAAGAACCGACACAGAGCACTGGTTCGATAAACTTGAAAGAGGAATAATATATTGGGCGAAGTCGCATGGCCATAGAACAGAAGCAAACTCACTCCAAGCAGCACTTCGATCAAAAACAGACGAGTTTAAAATACAATACAAAAAAAGCAACAAAGAAAAACACGCCTTGATCAAAACCATAACAAATCTCTTAATAATCACACTTGAAGCAACAGAAAAAGGAAAAAAATTGTCAGAAAAAAAGGTAACCAGAGAAGAAATAACAGAAATCCAAGCCATCGTTGAACATGCAATTCTTTAGAACCAAACAAACCTCTCTTCCATAACCTTTTAAAACCATCTCAGCCCAAACCATACTGTGGTTGATACAGCTATTATTCTCGCAGGTGGACTAGGAACCAGATTACGCCCTCTTACCGACGCAACCCCAAAACCTCTCTTACCAATCTGCGGTAAAGCTATCGTTGAACACATTATTCTCAACCTCAAAAAACACAACATTAACAACATCATTCTCTCCATCGGCTACAAAGCCGATCAAATCCAGCAACATTTCAAAGATGGACAACAGTTAGGTGTCAATATCTCCTACTGTATCGAAGACGAACCGTTAGGAACCGGCGGCGCCATCAAACAAGCAGCAACAAATCTAACAGAACCATTCATTGTTCTTAATGGAGATAATCTCGGTGACTTTGACTACACGAGTATGGTCCAAACTCACCACACTCATAACGCAAAAATTACCATTGCACTTTATCCTGTCGAAGATGTAACTCAATATGGTATCGCCAAGTTAGATGGTAATCGTCTAATCCAATTCATTGAAAAACCAAAACGCGAAGAAGCACCTTCAAATCTTAACAATGCAGGAGCATATATTATCAACCCCTCAGCCCTCACAATTCTACCTGAAGGTAAATCATCCATTGAACGTGATTGCTTTGAAAAAGTAGCCCCGACGGGAGGTGTCTATGCATTTCATCATCAAGGACAATGGTTCCCCACCGACACATTAGAAAAGTATACCAACGCAGCAAATAATTTCATGCCGTAAAAGATTAATAGTGTGCTAAAGACTAACAAAAAAAAGACCATGATCCTCAAACCCTCCATCTTCAAAGCCTACGATATTCGTGGCGAATGGAACAAAGACTGGGATAGTGAAGGAACCTATATTCTCGCCCATGCACTCACCACCCATTTCAACCCGAAAACGGTAGCTATCGGCTACGACATGCGTCTCTCAAGTCCAGAAATCTTTAAACAACTCACAAACGCTTTTCGTGAACGTGGTATGAACATCATTGATCTAGGTCTCTGTGCAACAGAATTAGTCTATTACGTAAGTTCATACCCTTCTTCAGAAATCCCCACAGTCGATCTAGCAATTATGATCACTGCATCGCACAATCCAGGAAAAGACAACGGACTTAAAATCGTACTTCCCAACGCAGTATGTATCGGACTTGACAGCGGCCTCGACAAAGTACGTGACATCGCTTCAGATCAACCCATACCAATTACCACTAATCAGACCAACCCCCTAAATCAAAAAAATGGAACACTCACACATTACGATGCCTGGCAAAACTACAAACATCACGTTTTCTCTCTTGCACCTAAAACCACATTTTCAAAAAAATACAACATAGTCATCGATGCTAGCAATGGTGTTGGTTCAGTCTTAGTCGATAAAATATTTTCTTCACTCAATGTTAACATTCTACGCCAGTGTTGGACACCTGATGGAACATTTCCTAATCATCCTGCCGACCCCGCACAAGAAAATAACACACTTGACTGCCAGAAACGCGTCCTAGAAGAAAAAGCAGATCTAGGTGTATGCCTCGACGGGGATAGTGACCGTGTCTTTGTTATTGATGAATTAGGAAGATACATTCCAGGCTATTATCTTGCTGCATTACTCACCGACCATATTCTCAAACAATCTCCCCATTCTGGTCAAGAACACATAATTCATGATCCCCGCTACTACAAAGCAACTCGTGCCGTTATCACCAAACATCATGCAACACCACACAAAGTACGTGTTGGTCACACCTTAATCAAAGACGCCATGCGTCGTGTCGAATCACTCTTTTCAGCAGAATGTAGTGGCCATATTTTTTACAGACAAAACAAGTACGCTGAAAGTACCATGCTTACCATTTTACATGTTCTTACCATCATTGACGAATACGGAACATTAAGTAAAGCTGTTGACCCTTTTTTCACCCAATACCAACTTAGTGGAGAAATAAATTTCATTGTAGAAAACCCCCAGCAAATACTCAAAAATCTCGAAACCAAATACCACGACGCATCAATTGATTACGTTGACGGTGTCGACATCGCTTACTCCAACTGGCGCTGTAATGTGCGAACCTCTAACACCCAACCCCTTTTACGTCTCAATGTTGAAGCACCTAGCAAACAATTAGTTGACACAAAAGTAGAAGAACTCAAAACAATTATTGGCGGAACTATCGCAGATCACTAAATCAGCAACTCTAAAATCAAAAACAACAAACACAAAGAGACATTATCTATGATCAACCAAAAATATTACCACGATATCAAGCAGTTCCCTCAACAATTTCAAAGAGGTCTCAAACTCGCATCCAACACCCGTCTTTCTGGATCATTCGAGCGCATCGTTCTCTGTGGTATGGGAGGAAGTTCATTCTATGCTGAAATGATCAACGACTACCTCAACAGCAACCCCACAAATAAAATAAAAATTGAACCCTGCCGCTCATACAATCTCCCTTCAGGAGTCAACGAAAATACCCTCTTCATCGTTTGCTCCCATTCTGGGAATACTCAGGAGACTCTCTCAACACTTGATCAAATAGAACACCATAATTACCCTCATCTCATTCTCACATCGGGTGGCAAGCTTCAACAACGAGCACAACAAAGCCACGCCCCGCTCATCATTGTTCCTACTGGAACTCAACCACGTCTCTCAACAGGATATTTCATTGGCGCACTGCTCAAAGTGTTTGAAAATTACAAACTCCTCCCAAACACAATCACCTCAAATCTAGAACAAGAACTCCTCACTATCACCAATCAACTCAATCCAAATCTTGATGAACCCGCAGCACAACAACTCGCTAAAGAGCTCAAAGACCTCATCCCTATCATCTACACCACAGAAAATAATACATCATTAGGACGTGTTGCAAAAATTAAATTCAATGAAAATAGCAAAATCCAATCTTTCTACAGTTACTTCCCCGAACTTAACCACAACGAAATGGTCGGCTTTACCAAGTTATTAATGAGACCATATTTCATTATCTTCAAATCGAAATTCACCAATCCCCATAATTATCAACGCATGGACATCTTCCTCAAGCTTATGCACGAACGCAATCTTACTGGAAAAATCATCCCTATGAAAGGAAACAGTAGCTTCGCTGAAATTCTTAACGCCTATTATTTCATCGACCACGTCACTTACTACCTAGCACAAGAATACGGCATCGATCCAGAGCCCGTCGACATGGTTGAAGATTTCAAGAGGATGTTGGAAATGGGAGCAGTACAATACCATAATCAAAATAAGTTGTGAGTAGAAAAGCTTATTAAATATTCTTGGCTTATAAATCCCAAAAAGAGGTAGAAATGACACAATTTAAAGAACAAGCCATTCAAACTATTCGAATTGAGGGCCACTACTTTGAAAAGAGTCGTAAAAACGCTCAGGTTATTATTACAGACATCAAAAATTTAGAAGAAGAAGCTGCTCAATATGAACAGATTCTTCAGATACGTGGTGTTGGTGGAGAAACCAAAACTATTCTCAAATCAATGGAAAGCTGGGAAGAATCAATTGAAGTATACACTGGTGTTCTCTCACAAATAATTGGTGAGGAACTTCTCCAACTAAAAGCAGCCTTAATTGAAGAGTGGACTGAACAGTTACAGCATATCCAACGAACACTTGCAGAACTCGAAGGTCGTTATGATACTAGATCTTCCTATATCAAAGCACCAAATTATAAACAAATCGGGGAAAAGATCGCACATCTAAGTAAAAATCAGCAAGACCGAAACATAGCTACTGAACTTAAACATCTTATTGCACAAGTTGCACAGACATTTAAGCGCATTGAGAATGCACTCGCTCTCGAACACTCTATTGCACAAAAACAACAGCAGACTCTCCAAAGAAAACTTTCTAACGAATACATGAAAAAAAATGCCACCAAATGGAAAGTCATTTTCGAAACTGCATTGCACCAAATCTTTATTGGAAAAAACAAAGTACATACCAAAAGCTATGATAAAGATAAGTTAGAACAAGTGTTCGTTGGAATAGAATTTACATGTAATGCTACATCAATAATGAGAAAAGTTAATATTAACAACAGATTTGGAACGAAGGATATGATGTTCATAGGGATTTCCATTGAATATAATTCTTCAAATGACCAATTTATTTTTGTGATTAATAAAAATTGGGAAGAAGGAGCAGGAAAATTTCAGAAGATTATTTACTTTCTAAATCAGGATTCACATATACAAGGTCCAAGCGAAAGAGGGGGGGTTTATGTAGGTGAAGAAGACGTATGTATCAAAGAGATCATCAAAAAATTTCGTGAGTTTGCCTACAACTTAAGCCTAATCTAGAACCCTAAATCTTTTAAACCCCCACATTCATTCAAATCACATTATGGACGATCTTACCATTCAAAAAATTCTCAAAGCCGGTAAAGTTGCAGCAATTGTACGTCGTGAAGGCGCACTCAAACTCCAAAAACCAGGCACATCCTATCTTGAAGTTATGGATTACTGCGAAAAACGCATCGAAGAGTTAGGAGCAGGAATCGCCTGGGCGCAAATGGCAGTCAACGACGTTGCAGCCCATTTCTGCCCATTAGAAGACGACACTGCTGTCTCCCAAGAAGGCCAACTCATCAAAGTTGATATCGGAACTCACGTCGATGGTTACATCGCCGATAACGCTATGACCGTTGAAGTAGGAAAATCCCATGAACATAAAGATCTTATTAAAGCAGCTCAAAACGCGCTCAAAGCCGCAGTCAAATTAGTAGAACCGGGACGTACTCTTGCCGAACTCGGAGAAGCACAAATGTCAGAAGCGCAGGCTTTAGGTTTTACCACCGTACGCAATCTGTGCGGTCACACCATCGATCACTATCAAGTACATGGAGGCGTCTCCATCCCCTCATTCAACAACAAAGAGAAAAAAACGATTCAAGAAGGCTGGCAAGTTGCTATTGAACCATTCGTTACGCCAGGAGACGGACTCATCAAAGAAAAAGGTCAAGCAACGATTTTTATGATGCGTAAAAATGCCAATGCTCGCTCACCAAATGCACGAAAAATTATCGACGACATGAAAGACCGTAACAGTCTCCCCTTCACTACCCGCTGGGTTAGTCGTAAATACGGCAAAGGTGCTGCTGCGCTAGGGATTCGTGAACTTCTCCAAAACAAAGTTGTTACACCGTACCCGCCCCTCGCAGAAATATCACAAAGCATGGTTAGTCAATTTGAACATTCCATGATTGTAGGTAAGAAAACAACCGTTTATACTCGACATGAAGAAGACGAATGGTAAAACAACCAAAAATCTTATTATCTACAATCCCATTTTCTAATTTTTATCTTGTTTGGATTTGTTGAAAAGTTCGCAGTTATCATCAAAAAATCGTAAAAATTCTTAAAGAACCAATATTCTACAGCAACTACCATGACTAGTAATCAAATATTCTCTTCCCCTCACGCGCCCTCTTCCCTACAAACCTCTAGCTTACAAAACCCCTATCACCAAAACTCATTTCAACAAATCCCTAAACTCCTCTCACCTGTTGGTGGTTGGGACACATTAATCGCTGCGGTTCAAAATGGCGCGGACGCCGTATACTTAGGAACAAAACTTTTCAACGCCAGACGTCTTGCTGGCAATTTCTCCAAAGACGAACTCATCAAAGCCATTCAATATGCTCATCTTCACAACGTTGAAGTCTACATCACCCTCAACACGTTAATCAAAAACCAAGAGATAACACTATTTCTTAACCAACTCAGCGTTATCTATCACGCAGGAGCCGATGCAGTCATTCTCCAAGATCTTACCTTCGCACCGATCATTCGCAAACATTTTTCTCAACTCAAAATCCACGCCTCAACCCAAGCAACAATTATGAACACACCTTCAGTCCAATTCTGGGAACCCTACACCGATGTTGTCGTACTCGCCCGCGAACTAACAAAAGAACAAATAAAAAACATCTACGACAAAACACATGCTCACCTCGAAACCTTTGTCCATGGTCATTTGTGTAGTTCCTATTCAGGTCAATGTCTCATCTCCTCACTTATTGGCAAACGCTCCGGTAATCGTGGTCTATGTGCCAGCGCCTGTCGTAAGCCCTACAACGGCAACAACTATCTCATCTCTGCAAAAGATCTCTGTCTCATCAAATCGGTCAAAGACCTCGCAAACAGCGGTATCGCTACTATCAAAATTGAAGGCCGTATGAAACCTGCTGAATATGTTGCCACCACCACCCGGTATTACCGTAAACAACTCGACGCACTCAAAAGAAAGACACTCGAACCCATCACAGAAAAAACCATTAAAGATCTCAAACTCACATTCAACAGAGAGTTTACTGACGGCTATTTCAATAACGAAAAAAGCATTATTGATCCACTTATCCCCACCAAACGTGGCATCTATATCGGCACCGTCATGCGTAACAGTATCACCCTCCTCGAAGATCTCAAAGTCCATGATGGTGTTGCCTTTGTCAAAGACGGAGAAAACAGCGGCGACTTCGTACAAGAAATTATTCTCAACAATACTCCTATCACTCAAGCTCGTAAAGGCGACACCATTCGTCTTAATCTTCCTGGTTTTGTCAACAGTGCAAAAGTCTTCCTCACATTCAAACACGAAGGCGAAGATCTACGCGGATCTGTAACCAAAGTTCCATTCTCAATTGCCATCCATGTCCAACAAGATCAACAACCACAGCTTACGCTTCGTATAAAAAATAAAACGTTCACTCTTCCTCTCGCAACTACCGCAACCAAAGCTCTCAAACATCCTCTTAGTAAAGAAGAGCTAGAAGTGGAATTACGTAAATACGAAAGCACTATCTTCGAAATCGAAAATCTTAATGTCAATACCGATAATTCATTCATTCCCAAAAGTGTTCTCACCACTTTTCGTAAACAACTTGACGAAATACTTCTCTCCAAACTTGTAGCATCGCAGCGACCACTTATCAAAGTAGAACCATTATCATTCCCTAAAAACCCAGCAACTACCAAAGCTCTCCACGTACGTGTATACACCATTACTCAAATCGAACAAGCCATTCAAGCAGGTGCCGATTACATCTACTACGACGTGTACGCCCCTGATTTAACTGAAGTCACAGCGCTCTGTAAAGGAAAAGCACAACTCTACCTTGTTACCCCCATGGTCGCCACCGATCAAGATGTAGAAACAATACGAAAACTTCTCACCAATCACAAGTACGACGGGCTTCTCGTCAATAATTATGCTTTTCTCAACTCCATATTCAAAGGCAAGAAGATTCTTGGCTACCAAATGAACCTCTTCAATGACAATCAACTTTCATTCTACAACTCTCCTGCTATCGCCTCCATTGAATTAACAGCAGAAGAACTCAACGGCTTTTCCCAAAAAGACAAAATAATCTATTTTGCACACGGTTTTCCTGTAGTCATGACCTTTCGAGAAGAAATGAATGAAGAAAAGCTTACCGACCACAAAAACTATACTTTCGCTTTACGCCATACTGGATCAAACGCAACCGAAATGCTCTATTCCAAAGAGATTGGTATTCTCCAACACACTCCAGAAATTCTCAAAACAGGCATTACCCAACTCTTTCTCGACCTCAACCATGACGTCTACGAAATCACTCAGATTTACAAACAATTTCTAGAAGGGAAGCGCCCCAAAACTGACAAATTCAAAGGGCCAACCACCGTGGGAAATTTACTCAAGAGCGTAATGTAAAGTGCTTAGGATACTCAAACTTTAGTCAGAAACATTTATGAACCGATCGCTTTCTGAAAAAATAATGCCACAAACCATTGAAGAACATACCCAATCACTCAGAAATTTTAACGAACAAATAAATCGACAGTGGCAAGAACAATATCTAAGAGTACAAAGAAGATTAGGTGAAGAAATGCACGATTACAACCTTCGTCAAGCTTTAGATGAAAAGAACATAGATAAAATCGAAAAAAATATAGCCCAAGATTATGACCAAACAATTTATTTCATTGTAAAAAACGGAAATTTTTACTTCCAATAAAAAAAGAAACTTAATTTTTGTTTCTCTGATGTCGAATCACTTCCACCACCAATGGCACAAACGACAACACAATAATTCCAATAATAAACATTCCAAAATGCTCTTGAACGATAGCAATATTACCAAAAAAATAACCACCCCACACAAACAGTCCCACCCACAAAATACCACCTACAATATTGTAGAGGAGAAATGTTGAATATTTCATCTTCCCCACGCCGGCAATGAATGGAGCGAACGTACGTACAATAGGTACAAACCGAGCCAAAATAATAGTTTTCTTCCCGTATTTACCATAAAATAAATTTGTCCTCTCAACATAAATTGGTTTGATCTTTGAAATCCAGCGTTGCCCAATATGGTGACCAGCCCAATAGTTAACACTATCACCTAAGACCGCTGCAAGCAGAAAAACCAAAAAGAGAAGAACAATATGAAAATACCCTAAAGACGCAAACGCTCCCGCCGCAAAGAGCAACGAATCACCTGGGAGAAACGGCGTAAACACAAAACCAGTTTCTGCAAAAATAACGACAAACAATAAAACATACGTCCATCCCCCAAACTGCCTCAAAATCTCACCCAAATAAGTATCAATATGAAGAATAATATTGAGAAGCGTTGAGAGTGTACCCATATTTTAGAAGAGGCAAAGCCTATTAATAAATGTAGGGGAAGAAAAAAACAATTAAGCTGATTTAAATAGATGAATTTGATTATACCAACGTATGTATCAAATTTTTACAACAGAACAATTTGAGAAACAATACTCCAAACTGGCTCCACAATTACAACGAGAAATCACAAAAGAGATAGGCCAACTTGAAGAAAACCCTTTGGTTGGTAAACAATTAGGTTAAGATTTTTTTCGAGAAAAGAAGATTAAGAATTACAGAATTTATTATTTAGTTTATGAAGATCTTGTTGTTGTATTTGTAGTAAGTATTAGTACAAAAAAAGATCAACAAGACGCCATCAACAAAATCAGAGCATTAATTCCTTATTATCAGCAAGAGATTAAGAATAAGATTAAACATTAGTTTTTTTCCAAGGTTTAATACGACCAGCTTTAATATCTTCAAGACCATTAATCAGAGAAATAAGTAGATCTTCATCTACATGAGCTTTTTTCTTAAGCAACTCGTACTCTTCTTTAGGGATGGTTACCGTTTCCATAATATTAAAGTAATTAATGTCATTAAATTGGTAAAAATTTAAATAATTTCTGCTCTTTTTTTCAACCTAGGCAATAACACAAACGCCACTAATCCGCATAAAGCCAACACAATCCAAAACGTCAAAACCGGGATCCTACCAAGTGCAAAAAGCGTCATCGCTGCCACTACCAAAATCATAAAAAAAATACCGATTCCTTTCAAAACAATTGGTTTCATAGTGTAGACCTATTTCAAAAAATCACTGAGTATAAAACTCGCACTCCTACAAGCAGGAATTCCTCTTTGATATGCAGCAGCAACTGCAGCAACGTTTCCGGAGATCCCTAGAAACCTAGCTTCTCCTGATTCTACTCGTGCTCTTACGTAATCATACATCCTAATTCCGGGATCAATGTTCTCAGAGTTAGGACTTCCCAAATTTAAATCCATTATGTAGACACCATAAATACCTTGCTCTGCGTGAGTGAACATGGGATCAAAAGTATTAACAAAAGTTGCCGTATATCCATCAAAGAGAAACTCCAGTTTTAGAACGTCCACTAATGATTCTTTTCCATGAAGACCAATAAGTACCGTTTTTTGCATTTTATTTTCTCTACTTTAATTTCTTAATGACATCCTTAAGTGCCAAGAGCTGTTCAGTTCCATCCGTCATGTTGCGCAGCATCACTTTCTTCTGTTTCAACTCATCTTCTCCAACAATTGCGACATAAGGAATTCCCAGAGCATTTGCGTATTCAAAATATTTACTTACACCTTTTTTACCTAAAGCAATATCAGATGAAATCCCTGCATTACGTAATTCCTGAACAATACCCAACGCTGTCTGTGCTGTATTAATCGGCACAACGTACACTTTCGTAAGCGTTGTACAAGTAACCTTTCCTCGACTTTTCAATACATCCATGATCGGTTCAATACCAAACGAAATACCCGCAGCAGGAATGATCCGACCACCGCCAGCAAATTTACCTACCATGTTATCATAGCGTCCGCCACCAGCAAGAGAACATTTTGGCTCACCTTCTTGAGGATCAACAAGATACGGTTCAAAAACAGTCCCTGTGTAATACGCCTGTCCTCGTGCAAGAGATATATCCAACTCGTAACAATCAATCTTTAACGCATCCAAATAACCAAACAACTCCTGCAACTCAGCCAGACCTTGTTTTCCCTCTACTGATGTAATCATGGTGGCAAGCTCTGCAAGCGTAATGGAAGGCTTAAGAAACATAAACAATTGTTCGGTTTGTTTCTTAGTATATCCTCGTCCAATCAATTCATCACTCACTCCTTTCACCCCAATCTTATCAAGCTTATCAATAGAAATTAATGCTTCTTTAATTTCTTTAATCCCTGCTTGTTCCAAGATCCCATTGAGTAATTTACGATTATTAATTTTAAGAACGATATCAAGACCCCATTGATCAAAAAATGCTTTTGTCATCGCTACAATCTCCGCATCAGCTAACATCGAACTTGAACCAATTGTATCAATATCACATTGCCAAAACTCACGATAGCGACCTAACTTAATCGGACCATCACGAAATACTGGTCCTAACTCATAACGCTTGAACGGCAGTTTAAGCGTCGGATCCATCGCCACATAACGAGCAAGCGACGTTGTCAGTTCAAAACGTAATCCTAATTTACGATTTCCCTGATCAGTAAGTTGAAACGTCTCTTTCAAACAATCACTTCCCTCCTCAGCTCCACCTTTTGCAGCGAGAGTTTCAAAGCGTTCAATAATCGGTGTTTCAAGAGGCATAAACCCATACAGCTCAAAGATTCGTTGTAGTGATTCTAGTACTTTATTCTTCACAATTTTCTCAGCTGGCGCCACATCGCGCACACCTTTAGCAAGTTGCATATCCATGGTATATTCCTCCGATTTTATGTTTTATATATCTTTTGTAATAAGAACTAAACCAGCTTTCTCACGAGAAAAGATGGTTTGATAAGTACAAAGCCTTTCTCGCTGTGCACTCTGGCCAGATTGTACAATATCTAATACAAGATCCGCTACCCCCAATCGAATTTGTTTCTCTAATTCTCCACCAAGCACAATAATTTCTGGACTCCATTTTTGTAATTCAAAGTATTTTCTCGCAAGATTTTGGTATTTAGAGGGAACAGCAATTTTTATCTTTCCTGATCTAAGTAGAACAGAGTAATCACTAATTTTTAGCTGTTCTGGACCAAGGAGACAAAGAGAAGGCTTCACTATTTCAGGCCATGCCATAAATTCCAACACACGTAAGTACTTCCCTTTTCCCGAGGCACAATAATCTTCAAAAAGATCGTTTCCTGTCCAACCAAAAAATCCCAGCGTTCTATCAACCAGGAGAGAGATGTCCTCCCCTCTGACTGGTTCAAATTGAGGATCTTTTACCAATTGCCTAACACGATCGGTAAATTTTGCAAGTCCATTATTTTTAGGAACGTAGATGACGACAACCAGCACCTTGTTGTGCCCAAGCTCCCTGCTCACTTAACGCTCCTTCACTAACGTAAAAAATTTCTGTCATTTTATTCTATTTCCCTGTTTAAAGTCCAGACGACTTTGTATCTATCACATTTTTGAGGCCTGTGGGAGAGAATCGAACTCTCACTTCGCGAGTTCCGCACTATAAGAAAACGTCACAGTCGCGTGTGCTAGCCTTTGACACTACCACAAGCAAGAAAATTAACCAATGCAAAGGGCACTATGGCCTATAGATGATGAAAATGACTTTTACACAAAGTAGGTACAATTAGAGAATTCACAAAAAAGAAACTTCGCACTTCATCTAAACGACGACAAGAGTTACTAATAGAAACAATGACGACAATCAACTCTTTGAGTTTGTTCAAAGCCACGTTCGTCAGTGACTTGACTGTTTGTAAAAATCATATTAGTTAGAAAACACAACTAATATTTAAATGTTCCTCAGTAAGACAGTGTTTCCAAATAATCAATACGCCTCAAACCAATTTTGAAACAGCCTTATTAATGACCACCAGCTATATATTCCAAACCCAGCAACCTGTGCTGGGGTTTGCCAATTCAATGATT
>JAHFSP010000013.1:0-25286 GCA_023265685.1 Candidatus Woesearchaeota archaeon
CTCGTAGCGTTTTCGCCAATACCTGAAAGATTATTGAATCCCATGTGCAGAAGAGTTGTTGAATTATCGTACATGGTATAATTTGAACCATTCCAATTGTAAGTGATGTTGGTAATAACCGGATCAGGGATAGAAATGTTAATGGTGATAGTGGTATTTGATGTAAGAGTATTATTATAGAGAGTGGGATCGACAAATGAAGGGGTTGCCAGAACAGTGTTAGAAATCAATAATAGGGTGAGAAGAGCTAGTGCTATTAGTATCGTAATGGGGCCTCTTTTTTCAAACATCGGGTCAAGAATGGGACTTTTGGTTTATAACGATTACGGTTGATTGAAGAGAAAATGGTAAGTTATGACTTGACTTTATGACTTGACCTAAGGGTTCTTTTTCTCCTTTTCTACAAGAACAGCTTTGAGAATTTGTAAATGTGCAGTATTTTGATTTTCTGATTGGATTTTGGATTCTTGGATGATGATCTTCTTGTGAAATAATGGGCAGTTGAGTACGAGACTTTCAAATTCGCCGCCTTCGCCGTTCATGTTGAGACCGATGGTGTCTTGAAGTTTTTTGAGTTTGGTGATATCAATTAAGGTAATGGGGTGGTTGAGCCAAGATTCATCTAAACCTTCAGCGGCGATAGCAGTGAGCATGAACTCGAATCCATGATCGAATAATTCGTTCATTTCTTGTTCTTGACTTTTATGCCAAAGAGGGGAGAAGACTTTGATGCCAATTTGTTCGCAGATTTTTTCGATGCGTTCGCGTTGATAGGTTGAGAATACTGCACCGGTGATAATGCCATCAATATTGTAAGAGTGTTTTGCCTTGAGAATTGCAGTTTTGAGATCTTCTAATTCTTTTTCTTTTTCACCAGTTGTAATTTGCTCGATGAGAGGGAGATTCATAGCTTGTGCTTGTAGTGAAGTGAGTTCTATTGCGGGTGTGTGAAACATATAGGAATCAGGATTCTGGGATTTTAGGGTGATGAGACAAGTTATTTCATAATTTTGTTTTTTCATGATGTAGGCGGCGTAGGTTGAATCTTTACCACCGGAGAAAAGAACACCGAGTTTGAGGTTGTGAGAAGGATAGAATTTTTGTAGATATGCAGATTTTGAGGGAGATTTGTTTTTGCTTGCGAGTTTCTCGAGGGCATTGTCAAAACGTGAGCCATACTGTGCTGCTGTTTTTTTACGCCAGGCAATTTCTTCAGGTACACCTTGTTCTTGGGCGATGATGCGCAGGAGATATTTTGATGTGCCGTCACAAATTTTGTACTTTGCAGGAATTTTGAGTGCGTATTCCATAAGCTCTTTGTCAAGAAACGGGAGACGTAGTTCTAACGAGTGATACATGGTAACGACATCGTCGCGGTAGAGATCGCGTTCGTACATTTTGCGTAGACCAGCGATACATTCTTGGTTGATATCGGAGGTGTGGAGATGGCGTTCGTAGCCGGCAAAGATTTCTTCACTGCCCAATCCAGAGAAAATTACTTTGCAACCGTCTTCTTTAGCCATTTCGCAGGCAAGAAAAAAAGGAAGAGCAACGCCAACTTTGACAACGTTAGAATCTTCGATTAATGGTACAATGGTTTTGAGATACTCTGGTACTTGATCTAGAGTAATGGTTTTGATTTTAAGAGAGAGATTAAGTTCTTTTGCAGCTTTTTGTGCATAGATAAGATCTGTAGGTTGAGTATTTTGGTCGGGAATTTGAAGTGCTGCGGTGTAGCAGGTTACATCATAGCCGAGATCTTTGCATACTTTGGCAAGATACGTTGAATCAACACCGCCTGAGAAGAGGATACCAAATTTTTGATGCGGGATACGTTTAGTGATCGCTTTATGAAGAAGTTCTTTGGTGTGTGTTTTAATGGTTTCAAAGTTTTCTTGATGTTGAGGGAGACATTCGAGAAAAGAGCGTTCTTGAAAAGAAAGATTTTTTGTGGTGAGATTATAAGTAAGAATTCTTCGAGGATGGAGTTCTTCAATTGATTGGTACCCTAACCTTTCTAAGACTTTTTTTTCTGAGGCGAAGGCAAACGCATCGCGAGTGGCACTGTACCAAATCGGTTTTTCACCAATGAGGTCTCGAGCGAGGATAATGGTGTTGTTGTCCCAGTAGGCGAATGCAAAGACGCCGTCGAGCTCATTGAGTTTTTGAATGTTGAATGTGTCAAGAAATTGGAGAAGAAGTTGAGCGTCGTTGTGAGCTTCGAGGTTGTATTTTTGTGCAAGTTCTTGCCAGTTATAGATTTCGCAATTAGTAACAAGAAGACCTTTACCTTGGAGAGGTTGGGGGATGTGATCGACAACTGCATGGAGACGATGACCGAGAATGTTTTGACCATTGGTCAAAGAGAGTTGATGGGTGGGAAGTTGATCAGTATCAGTTGCATGGATGATTTGATGACCATCGGTAATGCCGATGCCATCTCTTCCACGACAGGCTAATTGAGAGAGCCCTTGGACTACTTGCGATGATGCTTGCTGATTTCCTAGGACTCCAATGATGCCACACATGAGTGGTTAATTTTTAGGATTTTATATAAAAGTTTAGGACAGTTGCTCAAGAAAATTAATAATCTACATATTTAACAAAACAACTCAATGTATGTTTTCATTGAAGGTACAAAATTTTCTGGATGAGCTGAGAATTCTTTACGTAATTCGCTTCTCGTAAACCATTTGACTCTCTCGACTTCGTCTTTTTGAATTTTGAAATCTTTTTCTGACTTATCTAAAGTTGCAAGAAAGTTCTGGATAAAATAAGTTCCAGTACCTGTTTGTTTAAATTTAACTCCCTTAGTGAATTTAATACCGATAAGACCAATTTCTTCATACGCTTCTTTGATGATGTTTTGTTCATACGTTTCGCCCCGCTCTACAGTTCCTGCCACAGCCGGACCCCAACAGAGAGGCGAATTGATTTTTTGATGGGAGCGTTGAGCAAGGAGGATGTGCATTTTACTATCAGTAAGCCACAAGACAGCGACACGAAAGACATCAGTAGGTTTAAGTTCAGAACGTCGACGGTGGCCAATGATCTCGTCTTGTTCATTGACTATGGGGATTTCATCAGACATAGAATTTCCTCTCTACCTTAAATGGATTTCTAAGATATCTCCATCAGTAAGAACATGGTTAGTCATCAATTTTTGTCCTGGAAATTTAGTTGATTTCCCCCAAACTCGAGCAAACTTAAATTTGGCAACAAAGTCTTTATGGAGTTTGTTGCAAACATCTTGAATTGAAGAATTACGCATGATAATGAGAGGGAGTTTCATATCGGCTTCTTTTCTAGGTTCTTTGAGATACACTCGGATAAAATCTAATTTTTGAAAAATGGTTTCCTTAAGAACTTCGATGTTATAACTTTGCGCCGCTGAGATGGCAATATCGGCGTTGAGTTGGTGCATAACATTGTCGAGTGTTTCTGCGTCCACAAGATCCGCTTTTGTAACACAGATAATTGCGGGAACATATTTGCGACTACCTTCAATACAATCAATGAGGCTGTCGATATCAATAGGGCTGCGGATAAGTACTTCGGCGTTCATCATTTTGAATTCGCGTAGGATTTTACGAATGGTATCATCATCAATTTCAAGAGGCACAGTTTTGCCGATCTGAATTCCCCCCATGGCTTTCTTTTTGATGAATACTTCGGGCCGTTTGCGATTGAGTCGGATACGAGCTTCCCAGACTTCGCGTAGAATAGCAGGAAGATGTTCTGGTTGCATGACGTCAACGATGACCAAGACCAGATCGGCACTTTGAATGACGGCAAGAACTTCTCTTCCACGACCGCGACCAGAGGCAGCGCCAGCCACGATTCCTGGAACATCAAGAATTTGAATCTTTGATTGTTTGTATTCCATCATTCCTGGAATACAGGTAAGAGTGGTGAAGGCATACGCGGCAACTTCAGAATGAGCTCCGGTAAGAGTATTGAGGAGAGTTGATTTTCCTGCTGAAGGAAAACCGAGAAGGAGGACTGTTCCGTCACCGCTTTTACGAACAGTGTATCCATGATCTGATTTTCCTGTTTTTTGAGAAACACGTTCTTCTTGGCGTTGTTTGAGTTGAGCGATTTTAGCTTTGACGATACCAATGTGCCCTTGAGTGGCTTTGTTGTACTTTGTTTTTTTAATCTCGTCTTGAAGAGCTTTAATCTGATCGTTATAATCAACCATAATCATGTATTCTCGACGCGGCTTTAAGAGCTTTTTGCTTGAGATGGGAGGATGTTGAGAATCAATAGTATACTTTAAGCTTGGTCAGGTTTAGTAGAGGAGGAGTGTCTCTAGAACTTTAATTGATTGCAGAAATGTACGTATTCTTCATCACTTCTTTGTGGACGGGCGGGGATGTTTTCGTATTTACCTATAAGATCACGTAAGGATCCTTTACTGGGAATCAAATGAATATGAATGTGGGGCTGGGTACTGTGGACGCCAGTATTACGTACGATTAGGACATCTTCTTGGAAGAAGTGGTTGAGTCGAGAACGCATAATTTCAACAAGATCTAAAAGATCTTTTGCTTCGATAGGGTTGAGTTGTGAAAATGATTCTGTATGGCGTTGAGGAAGAACCATAACGTGACCTTCTTTGAGAGTTTCTTTTACAACAACGCAAAAGCTATGAGGTGTTTTGGTTATCACTCGGAATGTTTCGTGGATGCAGTTACACAGAGCACACGTTGCCATGGGTTTGTTATTTGAAATCGATTTTTTAAATTGATCGAGTGGAATGGCCTGTAGAAGATGATAGATTGGAAGAGGGAGAAAAAGCTATAAAGGTGGAGAAGAACAGGGTTATATGGCGATTACTCTTACACAGACAGTCACAACAGCACAGGATGTCGCCTATACTGTTACAGGGGCGTTGGTGGTATTACTCATTGGATTTGGGTTCGGTTTTATGATGAAGAGGTTATTGTATAGGTTATTTCATCACCTTGAACTTACAAAGAATTTGGCTCGGCGGGGTTTGATTTATGATTTTGAGGGAAATTTGAGCTCTTTGGCATCATGGATTATTTATTTTTGTACGATCGTTATTGTTTTGAATCAGCTGGGGTTAACTTCATTGGTAGTGCGAGGATTATTAGGCATATTTATTATATTGATATTGCTTACTCTTGCTGTTTTTCTTAGAGATAGTGTGCCTAATTTTTTGGCAGGAAGAAAAATTTTGTTATATAGGGAGGTACGTGAGGGAAATATGGTGCGTCTTCAAACTATTGAAGGGAAACTTATTAATCAAGGAATTTTTGAGATGCGCATTGAAACTACTTTGAGTGATGTTCTTCATGTCCCCAATTCTTTATTTCTTAAGGAGTATGGTTTACATAATAGTTTGCATGCACATCGTCAGAAGAAATAAACTCAGAAATCCTGAAATGAATTCGAGTTTTTATCTTTGGATGCTTTCAAGGCTGCTAATAATTTCCCAGACTTGAGTGCGATGATACGTTGACATGTCGAGATTGGCCATGTCTTCGAGTTCCGATAATGCTTTTTCAAGACGAAGTTCTTGAGTACTTCCAAGAATAGTAATTATTTTCTGAACTTTATCTAAACATTTCCGACTTATTTCACCTTCTTCGATGATGAGGGAAAGTCCTTCTATCGCTTTGTCAAAATGGATTGAAGTCATTTCTTGCGTAACTCGGCGACAACTTCTTTTTGAAGTTGTTCAATATTTTTACCAAGTTTTTCCTCCTGTTTTTGGAGATTTTGAAGTCGTAATGTTATGACTTCGTGTTTCTCATTTAATTCTTTTTGGAGAGTGGATGCTGGTACTGCAACCATTATCTTGCCAATAATTCGATATGAAATTGGTGAACCATTAAGATTGGATAATGAACAATCAAGTTCAGTTAGTTGAGATTCTAGTTGTTGTTTTTGTAGAGTAAGATTTTCTACATTCTGTTGAAGTAGCTGTAACTGTTGAACTTTTGGTGAGCTCATCGTGTGTAGAACAGGTATTATCGAGCTTTTACCGTGACAACGTGGCGACGGTCCTTATAGAGAACTTTTCCCCCGCAGTAAGGACAGCGTACTTTGGTCTTGGTATACTCGTCTTCCACTTTCTTTCCGCAATCAAAGCAAAGATAATACATGGTGCCTCCTTTCTTATCTAGGGGTATACGCTTTGCCTGCAAAGGTAGCGCTGCATTTCCCACAATTCCAAATGCCCATTGCTAATCGTCTTACTGCTTCTTTGTTACAGTAAGGGCATTTGTGACTTGCGCGTTGTTGTGACTCAATAGCTGCAAATTTTGCTCGAGTTTTACGGCCATACCGTGACCCAAAGCGTTTAGTAGATAAGTTTGACATATGATTTTCCTCCCAAAAAAAAATGGGGCTGCCCGGACAGTCGAGCTTCGCTCTCGTTGATTTTGTGAGCAAAACTATTCGAACCGGGGTTCAACGGTCCCAAACCGTTAGTGATAGTTGCATGAAAGCAAACAATTGTTGATTGCTCTCTCCAAGCTACACTACAGCCCCATCAGGTTATTTATAAATGTTATGGCTAAACTGTGAGTTCTTTAAAAGATTTATGGTAAGGGAGGTTACATTAATTATTTTAAGATAATTGTCTTGAGGCTAGTTGCTCAAGTTGGTTACAAAGTTAGATTTTGTGGATATTGGGCGATGTAGTTTTGGAGTTATTTTGCTTTTAGTCTTACTTTTTTGGTATTGCTTTTAATCTGGTGAATTGAGGTATCTCGATGAGTTCTTTGCTTGCAGTGGTGAGAACGCGAGGTTTGCCATTTTCGAGAACGAGTGTGTCTTCAATTCGCAAGCCATATTTCCCCGGAAAATACACGCCTGGTTCAATAGTGAAGATTGTGCCTTCGTTGATTGTTGCACCTTTGCGACAGAATGGATCCTCATGAATTTCAACACCAACGCCGTGTCCTAGTGAGTGGATAAATGTTTTTTTGTATTTGCCAAGCTGTGATCGGACATGTTCATCAACTTCTTTGAAGTCAACGCCTGGTTTGGTGAAAGTGATGCCAACTTGTTGGGCTGTTTTGAGAGATTGATACATTTTCTTTTCGGCAGGGGTTGGGTGACCTAGGAAGAGGACTCGGGTCATATCGGCACAGTAATTTTTATAGCGAGCGCCAAAGTCGAGTAATAGGAAGCCTCGCTGGAGAGAGGTAGTATTTGTTTTGTGATGAGGAACAGCAGCGTTTTTGCCCATCGCAGCAATGGTAGGGAACGCAAGTTCGCAATCGCGATCACGAATATATTTTTCGAGAAAGAACGCGACATCGGTTTCAGTTTTGAGGTGACCTTTAGGTAATTCTTTGATGAGGGCATTGAAAGAATCGCTGGTGATGCGACAGGCCGTTTCAACTTTCTTGATTTCAGTTGCGTGTTTTTGGCTGCGCAGAGTTTTGAGAGTCTTGGATACGTCGATAAATGAGGCTTGGGGGAAGGCTTTGCGTAGTTGTTGGTATTGATGGAGAGTGAGAGCTTCTTTATTGATGCCGATTCGTTTTATTTTTGAGGGGAATAGGGTTTTCGCCCATTCTTTGGTGTAAGGTCGAGAGGTTATACCTTGGGGAAATGTTGGTTTATCGAGGGCTGTTGTGTACACATACACTTTGAATTTGGTAATTGCAATAAGCCCGTGAGAAAGTGATTCTTCGCTTAGATAGGTTAGTGTTGGATCTGGATCTTGAAAAATGGCGAGGTCGATATTTTTAGTTTTAAGGTACTGTTGGAGTTGAGCGTGTTTCATGGGGTTGGGGTTTTCTTTTGAGTTGTAATTGTGGTGGGTAGATTTTGTTGGTAGGTTGGGAGAAGATGTTGAGAGTTAAAAAGGTAGCGAAAAATGGAAAAAATGAAATAAGAAAAGTGGGTTTAATCTGTAAGCTTCTCCTTTCGTCTTACTATTAAGAATCCTCCTACCACACCTATGAGGATTAGTAGGGTCGCATAATCGCTCCATTCTGGTATGTCGACACTGCTCGCCACAGCAGAGGTGTTGTACTTTTTGATTTGCCAATCAAAATTGGAACTGCCATTTAAATTATTGGCATCTCCTACAGCATACAAGGAAGTTTCATTAAGCAAAAGAGCATACAGGTCAGCCGAATTATCTGCGTTAGGTATTGTCTTATCCCAATCTGTATCAACAACACCATTACTCAGTAACCGTTTAATATGCCAATTCGTACCGCTGCTGTTAACCCAGGTTCCTCCAACATAGATGCTGCCGTTATTGTCAACTGCAATAGTATAAGCAACATCATCATAAGATTGTGTGTTGTAAGACGCATTGTATGACCAGCTTAAAACTCCCGCAGTATTATATTTGCGAACCAACCAATCTGCACCACTTCCTGAAATAGTATTGTAATAATCAAATGTAGTATTTACTAATGCAGAGCCATAGCCAACGACAATCACATTTCCTGCCGAATCTACTGCAAGATCATTTATTTTGTCGTAATGACCATATCCGCTATTGTAGGAAATGTTCCAACTCATGTTCTCAACGCCAGCATTACTTAATTTTTTGATGTGCCAATCTTCGGTGTTGGTATCATTGAACAGATTAACAACATTGCCTGCAATGAAAATATTATTAGAGCTATCAACGCCAATAGCATACCCTTGATCATTAGAGGTAACGTCTAGAGAAAAATTGTAATCGAATGTCTTAAGCGCATTGGTGTTGTACTTTTCAAGGTGCCAGTCATAATAACTGGGATCATTACCTTTAGTAGTATTTGATCCAATAACATACCCAAACACCCAGACGTTATTGTTGGAGTCA
Organism: Candidatus Woesearchaeota archaeon; assembly: GCA_023265685.1. Taxonomy (GTDB): domain Archaea; phylum Nanobdellota; class Nanobdellia; order Woesearchaeales; family GW2011-AR9; genus JACPIK01. Next base: position 8,810 of record JAHFSP010000013.1, read on the forward strand.
ACTACGACATCGCGTGCTGAAGAAAGATGAGTAATATTGTTTGCGTTATACGTTATATTCCAGGTATTATTTTGATTACCGGAGGTATTAAAACGTTGAAGATGCCAACGAGAGGTAGTGTCTGAAGTGGTTGAGCCGTTAATCCACTCTCCCACTGCATAGAGGTTATTGTTGGAATCCATATCCATAGCATAGAGATAGTCTGAATAATTTAATCCACCATCTAGAGTGATATCCCAATTTGTTTTGTCCTCAGTCCCACTAGAAGTATATTTCTTAATCCACCAATCAGGGTTTGTGGTTTGTGTGCTTACTAACCCACCACCATGACCACCAACAAAGATGTTGCCTGAAGTATCAGCAGTAAGAGCATACGCAGTATCGACACCAAAACTAAGAGCAGTTGCATAGCCGGTTACATTTCCTGTGAAATTTTTGTTCCAGGACTGATTTTCTGCGCTTGTAGAGGTAAGATAACTCTGAATCCACCAATCACCTGCAGTACTTCCATTAAGATCGAGACCATCACCCGCCACAAAGAGCATACTATTGTTAAGAAGACTTGCGCGTGCAGTTCCAGCAAAGTTGGGGACGGTTTTGTTCCAACTGGCATCTTCAACGCCGTTGCTATCTAGTTTTTTGACATGCCAATAACTAACATTCCATACGCCTGCGAGATAGATGTTGTTACTGTTATCGATAGAGACTGTATAAATTATATCACTATCCGGTTGGAGAGTAGAACTAAAATTACGGGACCAGAGTAATGTTCCGGCAGTGTTGTATTTTCGAACTAACCAATCATCGCTACTTCCAAGTACCCCATTTGTGTAGTTTGCCGTTGCGTTCACCAGTGCTTGACCATATCCCACTGCAATAACATTACCTGCCGAATCGATGGCGAGATCATTCACCACAGCAGATAAACATTGATTAGTAAAACCTGATTCGCAGTTAACATCTTCAGGATCATAACTCACGTTCCAACTCATATTTTGAACGCCTGCATTGCTAAATTTCTGAATATCCCAAAAAAAATCCACTGAAACCTTGCCACCGCAATACCCTGCTGCGAAAATGTTGTTGGTGGAATCGATGGCGATAGCATTTAAATCGTTTGGATAATTTAGAGGAGAAGGGCAGCTTGCGTTCCATTCCCACGTTTTAACTGCGTTAGTATTATATTTTTCAATATGTTGGGTGTAGGTACCAGTGGCACCTACTGCCCACACATTGTTGTTGGAATCTACTGCGATATCTCGACCAAATGAGAAATAAGGGGAACGAATATCCCACGTTCTATTCCACGAACCAGATGAGTTAAATCGATTTACTAACCAAACGTATGAAGCGTTATAATCATATATGGAGCCGATAAGATAGATATTACCAGATGAGTCTGTATCGAGACCGTACAAATATTGTCCGACAGCTGAATCGTTAAACCACCCTCCTAAGATTTTATTCCAGTTTGTCAGATCTTCCGTACCATTGCGATAGAATTTTTTGAGCCACCAGTCAGTTAAACCACCAATAGAATTATTGGTAAGTCCTGCTCCAAATCCACCTACATATATGTTGCCTGATGCGTCTGCGGTGATAGCGTAGGCAACATCGCCTGGGACTGTAAGTGACCCATACCCACTCAAATTCCCATTTGCTGTTTTGTTCCAGCCGGTAAGAATTTCGCCGCCTTTAACAGCGAGTACGAGAACTACAAACAATGCAATAAAGACAAGTAGAGGGAATACGGTTTTTAGAGGGGTCTTGGAAGAACCTTTTATAGTCATTCTCTTGGAAGAACCTTTTATAGTCATTCTAAACACCGCTTTTTTATTGAATGGTATCTGAAGGGATATATATATATATTCTCTTTTCGTTGAAAATGAGAACGGGACAAGAATGAAATGGGGTCGAGATGGACGTGCCGCAACCATTATAAAGCGTAAAAGTATCATTTCTGGATGCAAAAAAAGATGCTTTCCAACGGAATGACGGTGCTGTATGAGAAGCGACCAGGAAATTGCGTTGTTGTACAGGTCATGGTGAATGTGGGAAGTAACAATGAAAAAGTTGAAGAAAGAGGCATTTCACATTTTTTAGAACATATTCTTTTTGAGGGAACGCCTACGCGACCAACAAATCATCTAATCTCTAATGAAATTGAGAGGGTTGGGGGAGATTTTAATGCGTATACAACTTCTGAGCGAACAAATTTTTATGTGAAGGTTCTCGCAAAGCATTTTGAATTGGCAGTAGCGGTTCTTGCTGATATTTTACAAAATCCTTTATTTTTACCTGAAGCGATTGAGAAAGAGAAAAAGATTGTTCTTAAAGAGATGACGAGAGTTGATGATGAACCACGGTATCACCAATGGCTGTTGTTACAGGAGTCATTATTTTTAAAACATCCTTGCCGGTTTCCAACGCATGGATCGGAAAAGGTAATTCGTGGACTTACTCGTGAGACTGTTGAGAAGTATTTTAAGACTCATTATACTGGTGCTAATTTTACTCTTGCAATTACTGGAAATGTTACTAGCTGGGAGAAAGTGGTCACCAAACATTTTGTTGTTGCGAAAGGAATGAAAACGGGAAATGTGGCTGTGCGTGAGCCAGCACTTACTCGTAGTAAAGTTGTGCGGGTGAATAAGAAGACAGTTAACACATACATTATGATTGGATTCAAAACAGTCCCTGCTTCACATCCTGATGCGTATGTTTTGCAAGTTATTGATGGCATTTTAGGACGGGGACAGAGTGGGAAGATGTTTAGTGAGATTCGTACGAAGCGAGGCCTTGCATATGATGTAGGCACAGAGCATATCGCTGAGAAAACATATGGCTATTTTGCGGCGTATGCAACGATTGATAAGAAAAATATTGATTTGGCAAAAAAAGTGATGATTGATGAAATGAAACATTTGGAGAGTGTGACTGCACAAGAAGTACAAGAAGCGCAGGATTATCTTGAGGGAGATTATTTATTGGATATTGAAGACCCGCAGAAGTTTGCCGATCAGTTGTTGTTTTGGGAACAGGTGGGAAGTTCTCATATGTTGGTAGAGTATGTTGCAAAAATAAAGAAAGTGACGGTTGCTGATGTGAAACGAGTGGTGCGGAAATATTTTACACATTCTGTGACGATTTTAATTGCAGGAAAGAAATAAATTTTCTGTAGTGTAACTAAATCTGTTTAACGCTTTATGTTCTGGGAATAAGTTTATTAATTACTTCATCAGGTGATTAAATAATTGTAAAGAGATTGTTCATGGATCAAAAAGTAATTATTGCAAATCGGAAAAAACAACAAATTGCTGTGCTCGTTGAGCCTTCTTCTCGTCAGCAAGGCCTTGTTTTTGTGATGCACGGTCTGGGGGGATTTAAAGAGCAGGATCATATTAAAGCATTCGCGGATTCTTTTAGGCAAGAGAAATTTACGGTAGTTTGTTTTGATACTACCAATACCCTTGGTAAATGTGAGAGTGGTGGGAAATATGAGAACGCTACGATCACTAATTATTTTGAGGATTTAGAAGATGTCATTGAATGGGCTAGTTCACAAAAATGGTATGAGGAGCCATTTTGGCTAGTGGGGCATAGTTTAGGAGGAATTTCAACTATCTTGTTTACGGAGAAGTATCCCTCCAAAATTAAGGCGCTTGCTCCTGTCTCAACTGTTGTCTCTGGGAAACTAAGTTTACAATCCCCTCGGTATTCGAACAATGATATCTTAGAGACTTGGGAGAGAACTGGTTGGCGGAGTGAAGAGAGTAAATCTCAGCCTGGATTGATTAAGAGATTAAAGTGGTCCCACATGGTTGATAGGCTGAAATATGATGTACTTGATAAGATTGATAAAATCACTATGCCGGTCTTGCTCATCGTTGGAGATCAAGATGAATCAACCCCTATAGCGCACCAAAAGATACTTTTTAATCAACTAATAAGTGAGAAAGAAATACATATTATTAAAGATGGCCCCCATACTTTCAAAGATGAAAAACAACTAATAGAAATTAAGGCTATTTTTAGTAAGTGGATACGAAAGGTACAGAACACGAGTAAGAAATAATTGGATAAAAAAATAGTTTCGTGACAAATATTCTTATTTTCTATCTCGTCACTTGCCAGCTTTCGACGAGTTCTTTGAGTTTTTTGGCTTCTTTGTTTTTTTCGAAGTAGTCGCGAGTGGGTTGCAAAAGCTGGTTGATGTATTTTGCTGCTGCTGTTTTAAGATCAGAAGGGTGAACGTCGCCTTTAATGAAAGCGGATTCTAGTTCCTCGTAGGATTTGAATGTAACGTTGCCGCCGAATTTTTCGGGACGTTCGATGGTGAACATAGTAATTCTCTCGAAAATAATGTACTTGCAGTATTCAAGAATGGGATTGTCTGCAACTTCTTTTTCTGGACAATAGGCTTTTTTGAATTTACGATTGACATCATCGATCGAATCTGTCATAAAAATGGCAGTGTCAGGTTTTGATTTCGACATCTTGAGTTCAATTGCGCGATCCTGGCCTTGTTTGTCGGTACTTGGAGGTTGACTTAAACCCATGAGCATATGGTGACTAATAACAATGGGTTTTGTAAATCCTAATTTTGGAAATATCTCGCGAGCGAGCATGTTGACTTTACGTTGATCCATGCCTAGTTGTGCGATATCTGCTTCGAGGTGATGGATGTCAGCTGCTTGCATGATTGGATAGAGTATTTGGCTTGCAGGGTTATTAGTAGATTCTTCTCTTCCCATGATTTGACCACAGCGAAGAACTCGTTGCACAGTTGCGTTCATTGAAATTTTAAGGACTGTTTCCCAATATTCTGGATGTTCTTTGATAAAATCGCTCGTCCAGACGAACTCCACATTTTTTAAGTCCATGCCGCATGATTTCCAGACTTCAATGAAGTATTTTCCAACGGTTTTAATTTTGTCTAAGTCGCCACCCATTTTGTTATTTAAGAGCCCAAACCAGTCGGCAACCCAGAAACGAAACGTAATACCTGCTTTGGTGAGTTTGTTAACGTTAATGGCTCGTAATAGGCCTTGAGCAATATGGATCTGGCCAGAAGGTTCAAAGCCGTCGTAGGCAATGATTTTTTTCTTGGTTTTAAGAAGTTCTACTAGTTCTTCTTCGCCAACGATTTCTTCGCCTACTTGTTTAATGAGTGCAAGACGTTCTTGAGTAGTAAGAGACATGATTGTGAGGTTGGAGGAGGTGTTTAAATAATTAATGGTGAGGAAATGGGGGTTGTTCTAAAAATAGGATAAATCTACAAATGTTTTTATTGTAGAGTGAAAAATGTAAGATGTGAGCCAATCTCCTCTTTTTTCAGTAAGTAATGAGCGTCTCTCAACCATTGTAGTGGGTCTTGAACCAAATGAACGAGATACTGTTTTAGCTGTTTGTGGATCAGGAGACCAAGCTTTTGCGCTGAGTGAATACGCTCCAAGAGTTGTTGCGGTAGATATCAACCCTGAACAAATTAGGTTGGCAAAACAACGAGCGGAGTATCTTAAAGTAGAAAATTATGGGGATTTTTTAAAGACGAACGAAGAAAATATTTCAAGATATGCAACAGAAAGAACCGGCAAACCTTACTTTACTATAGAGAGATTAGAGAGAATACGCTCAAGAATTGAAGGAATACATTTTAGAGTGGGGAACATAACAGAACTAGCGGACACAAATTATACAAAGGTATACCTTTCCAATTGCTTTCACTATCAAGATCCGAATCAAGATCAAGATACTCGAGATAATTTTTTTACGAATTTGGAAAAATTGAACCTTTTAACTAACGCCCTCTCGCAGGGAGTGTTGGTCTATCATTGCTCAAGGTTCGCCGCAAGTTCTTTAGATTTACTCATCTCGTATGGGGATTACGATACTGAGAAGATCAGTTTAATCCTTGACAGGAATCGTACAGTATTAGCAGAACGAGAAGAGGTTGATGATAATTTGTACCCTTGGTATCCGAGAGTATATGTCGTAGGACACAACACTGTAAAAACACCAACGCAACGGTCCCTTACGCAATCGCGAGGGGGATGGTCTTTGGGACGTTTGCTGAAGGCACTTCATCGTTCTCCTAAGTAAAATATAAAAAGCACCCCCTGATTTAGCCTCTTATGACAAAGATAATCCTTTTTGATTTTTGGGGAACATTAGTAGAAACTGGAGTATGGAGTCCCACCAAGCAAGTTCGTAACATTTTACATATTGATATGCCGTTTCATGATTTCGTGGTCCGATTTGAGAAAGCTATGATGACGCAAAAGATTGCAACATTACGTGATGGGTTTGAAATGGTATTCAAAGAGTTTGATGTTCCTATTAATGAACGTAAAATGGATGATCTTATTGGGATGTGGAACAAGTGTTGGATGTTGGCTCGTCCATATGATGAGCTTAAGGAAGTACTTGAAGAGTTGCAAAAGGAGTATAAACTTGTTCTTATTTCTAATACGGATCCTCTTTCAGTTCGTAATGTTTTGGATAAATTTGACTTACAGAAATATTTCAGCCACATTTTTCTTTCCTGTGAGCTGGGTGTTATCAAAACGGATGAAGAATTTCTTCATAAGGTATTCCATGAGCTAAGTACGAAGGCTTCCGAGTGTATGCTGGTAGGAGATAGTATTGATAGTGATATGGTTATGGCTCAACGTGCAAAAGTTTCCTCGTTACTTATTGATCGCTCTCAAAACCGAGATTATCCTGATAAGATTACGACATTACGTGATCTTAAAGGTGCTCTTGAGGAGTAAAACCCTTCATGGAAATTACGTTTTTAGGAACAGGTTGTATGCAGCCGACTAAGTATCGCAATCATGCAGGGGTTTTGCTGACATTTGGAAACGAGAATATTCTGTTTGATTGCGGTGAAGGGATTCAACGTCAGATGCGTATCGCAGGGATTAAACCGGCTCGTGTTACACGGTTATGTATTAGTCATTTTCATGGTGATCATGTTTTTGGCGTGCCTGGTCTTTTGAGTAGTATGGGTGCTGATGAGTTTGCAGGTAAACTGCACGTATATGGTCCCACTGGTACGGCTAAATTTTTAGATTATACCCTGAAGGGTTTTGCTGCAAAAGATATTATCCCATTTGAGGTTCATGAGGTAGAGAGAGGAGTATTCTTTGAAAATGAGGAGTTTACTTTGCAAGCTGCACCCCTTCTTCATTCAACAAAGTGTATTGGGTTTCGCTTTAATGAGAAAAATAAAAGACGAATTAACGTTGTGGCAGCTAAGAAGTTGGGTCTTGAAGAAGGGCCAATCATGGGAAAATTACAGCAAGGCCAGAGCGTTGTTGTTAATGGGAAGAAAATTAATCCTGATGATGTGTCAAGCGTTGTTATGGGAAAGAGTGTGAGCTATGTGACAGATACCGCAGCGTGTACGGGTGCATATGATTTAGCTCGAGATGTAGATTTGTTGATTATTGAAGGAACACTGCTGGATAATTTACGCGCGAATGCTCTCAAGACGAAGCATTTGACGGTGAAACAAGCGGCACTTATTGCACAAGAGAATGGTGCTCGACGGTTAATTATTACACATATTAGTCAACGCTATAAGACGAATACTGAAATTCTAGAAGAAGCGCAGGCATATTTTCCTGGTGCGATGGTGGCTGAAGATTTTTTGAAGATTAAAGTGTAGAAAAAGAAATTAAAAAATTATTCTTTTAGTTTTGTTTGATAGTTCCAAACTCCTTCATTTGGTACAGTCGTGGTAACGCACGTTAGATCCTTAACTATAGTAGGTTGTGAAAATGTTGCACCAAAAAGTGTTGGAACGAAGCCTTGAGCATCAACAATATATTGTTTGATAGCACTTAAACCCTGATCCTGAGCACGAATTCTTCCGCTTTCCCAATCATCATAACCACAAGCTCGAGCAACATAACCAGTTGGAGTTTCTTGAACAACTGTAGTAGGTGGAACAGTTGGTAGTGATGGTTCTTGGCGTTGAATTACCGGTGTGCAGGCCATAGTAAGAGCGGTAACGAGAGTTGCGATATTTGATTTCAGGGTAATTTCCTCCTAATGTTTTCTTTGAATTTTTTCTATTTTATAAATGTTCCAATTGTTATCACTATTTAGTGGTTTCATTTATGGGGAAAAAACCATAAAGAGGTCTGATTCACAGCAGTAAAAGAGGGATGGGAATGTTAAATAGAAAAGCAAAGGGGACACGAGGGGAACGGGAATTAGTCGCATTCTTTAATGATCAGGGATGGGTATGTATTCGAGTGGCGGGAAGTGGTTCTTCTCGCTATCCTGCGCCGGATATTCTCGCAGGGAATGCGATTCGCCGACTTGCTATTGAATGTAAGGTTACCAAAGATGAGAAGAAGTATTTTCCTCAGGATGAAATTGATCAACTGCGGACATTTGCACAAAAATTTGGTGCTGAAGCGTGGGTTGCAGTGCATTTTCCTGCACAGCCATGGTATTTTTTTATGTTGGAAGATTTGAAGGTGACAGGCGTGTCGTTTTGTGTTACTCTGGAAATGGCACGTTTTAAGGGTTTAACAAAAGAGCAGTTGTTGGGGGATTGGAATAAAGGACCCGCGGAGGATGCGAAAGTTTTGAGTGAGACTGAAACGTTTTTTTTCGATCCAGAGAGTCAAGATTAGGTAGAGCCACCACTATATAGGACTAAAACCGAAAGATTTAAAAGGGCCTTTTGTCCTCATTTATTTATGCGTCTGCCTCCTAAGAAGATTGAAGAAATTCTGATTACTGTTTTAGGTGAAGTGGGTAAGCCGTTGATTAAGGAACTGATGTCTAAACAGAATATTTCTGAATTTGATTTGGCAACTCGCACTAATAAAGATATCAAAATTATTCGTAAGTTACTGTACGTATTATATAATCATAATCTCGTTTCTTTTACTCGTAAAAAAGATAAACAGAAAGGTTGGTATATTTACTATTGGACATTGCAACCTGAGAGCGTAAGTTTTAGTTATGTTAAGATGAAGCGTGAGCTTGTTGAGAAATTAAAAGAACAACTAGCTTCAGAGGAAAAAGAACTTTTTTTTGTCTGCCCTAAAGAGGGTACACGTTTGACGTTTGATCAGGCAATGGATTTTGAGTTTCATTGTCCTGAGTGTGGAGAATTGTTAGGTCAGGATGATAATAAAGAGCGTATCGTGGGTATACGCACACAGATAGGACAACTTGGTGTAGAACTCGAAGAGTTAATGCAGGTACGCAAGAATCGACGTAAAGAGGTTAAAGATAAACGTAAAGCGTTGGTAGCACGTAAAAAGAAAATTGTTAAGAAAAAAGTTGTTAAAGGTAAAGTAGAGAAGAAGGCGAAAGTTCCTGTCAAAAAAGAGAAGCCCGTTGCTGTGAAGAAAGCAAGTGGGAAGAGTGTCGCAAAAACAGCGAGTAAAAAGAAATAAACTAAAAATAAATAAGACTTTTTAAGAAATTTACATTAAAGAAATTAACGTTTTCTTTTGTTATGAAACATTGTTTCAATCGTACGTTCTTCTTGAAGTACACGTGCTGTCATTTTTTCAATATTCATTTCCATGTTGGCAACCCGACGTTCAAGTAGGATCAAAACACGAAGTGAATAGACAATGGCTGCAAGTGTTCCGATAATTACTGCAAGAATGACTTGTGCTAGATCAAGACCTGCCATGAATGAACACCTCTTTTATGAATGATGGAAAGGTGGCTTTAGAGTATATAAACGTTGCGCAAATGCTGAATGAGCCCGGACACTGATGGGTCGGATGGTGAGATTGGGCTAGAGTTAACGCTAGATTTATAAAAAGGCAGCGGTGAGACGTTCTTATGAGAAGTTATGAAGAATTACTAGCCAAAGCACACGAAGAACTTCCTGAGACTACTCAAGGGACTGAGCGTTTCGCTATTGAGAATGTCCGGGGTCACTTAGAAGGCAATAAAACTGTTCTTGTAAACTTAAAGAAAATTGCGAAAGATCTACGTCGCGAACCTGAACATTTGTTAAAGTATCTTTTGCGCGAATTGGCAACACCGGGGAAATTTTTAGGTGAGCGAGCAATGTTTGGATCAAAAGTGCCTTCAGCAACTATTAATAAAAAAATCAAAAAATATGCTAGTGAATTTTTGTATTGCGCTGAGTGTCATAAGCCAGATACGTCTCTTGAGGAAGAGAAAGAAGTCATGTATTTGAAATGTTCGGCATGTGGAGCAAAAAAACCGGTTAAACGGATTTGAGCGTTGTTGTTTGATGCCTAGATTAAATATATTATAATGGTCTTTACAATTTCATTAAAACAGGGGGCCCATGGAACCTTGGTGGTCATTACTGATACCGACATTGTGGGTTCTCTTTTTGAAGAAGGTAAGAGACAATTAGATTTACGTTCTGAATTCTATAAGGGCGAGCGCAAAGGTAAAGATCATGCTACTGAGATTGTGAAAGCGTCTCGACATATTTATTTTACAGGGAAACAGGCAGTGGCACTTGGCGTGGAATTGAAGTTGATTGATAGTAAGCGCATTTTAGTGGTGAAAGGCATTCCACATGCAACCGTGGTTCTGGAGTTGTAAGCAATAGTATTTTTAAGTTCAGATTGATTTTAGTTATTATGGCTCTTAAAGCATTAATTCTTGTGGATTTTGAGAATGAATGGATTGCAACCGATTCTCCTTATTTTTTGGGTGATCTATCCACATTAATTGCTAAAACAAATCAACTAATTGATTATTGTCGAAAACAAAAGATGAAAATTATCTTCATTCGACATGTTGAGAAAGAGTCAAAAGAGGTGTTTGTTGAGAATTCCTTAAAAACGGAGATCATCACATTGTTACATAGAGAAAGGAATGATGTGGTTATCACTAAATATAAAGTTAGTCCTTTCTATCAAACTAGCTTAGGACAAGAACTCGAAGGGATTAGAGAAATTGTAGTGAGTGGTATTCTCACCAATTTATGTGTGCGTAGTCTGGTTCAAGACGCTTATGATCGAGAATTTTCTATTACTATTATTGAGGATTGTTGTATTGCTATGGAGCCGAAAACACATACTTTTACACTCAAAGATTTGAAGATGACAAGAGAGGAATTGGTGATTGTACATTTAACTAATTTCATTAGCTCATAAACGAGCCTAACCCGACTTGTTTTTCTTTTTCTTTGCCAAAAACATTCTCAACATCGGCTTTGAGGAGGTTGAGGACTTGTTTTAAGTAAGGAGAGAAATCATATTTCTCTGCAAGCATCAGTGAAGGTCCCAAATATTTTACTACAGAGCCTTCTGAGATAGTGAAGATGAGTCTTCCTCCGCATGCAAGACATTTTGATGCTAGAGGTGGTCGCCGGTATTTCTCGTTACAGCTTACACAGCGAAATTGTTGCATGGAAAATTTACGTAAATTGCCTTTAATATCTTTGAGAAAGTGTTTTTGGATAACGAGTTTGGCAACATCGTCCATGTCAACGGCGCGAACCTTTTTGGCTATTTCCATTTGTCCAACTAACTTTTCTTCCATTGAAGGTAGGATTTTGTAGGCAGAGCATTGTACTCCTTTGTTGAAATTGTCTACGTGGTGAGTAAAGCCAAATCCTTCATATTGCCCTGGTTTTCCAAGACGGTCAGAGAGTTGTTCAATCTTTTTTAGCTCTGGTCCATACTTTACTTCCCACGCGTTTTTCATTGCTGATGCTGCTTCATAAAATTCAAGAGGATATTTCCAAACAACATCGATCCCGTGGACTTGATCGTCAACTTCAGTAGGGTCAAGAAATGACGTGAGAACGAGTGGTGCATCCATTGTTGATCCGCGAGTTGTAGGAAGGAAGTGACGGGAGAAATTGAGAAGACCATCCATGAGCATCATGATCGCAGCTTCATCGCCATCGCAGTCACGTCTTAGACCGGCGTGGTACATAGGATGGGTGATAAGTCCTTGGGTTTCAGAGAAGCCGATGATGCGGCCGACTAGTCCCGCGGAAATGTGTGGTGCAAGACCAATAACGAGATGACCAATGAGATCTTCTTTTTTCTTTGTGTTATAAAATGGTTCAAGACCATAAAAACGAACTAGTAAATCGTCAATGAATGCGGCAACACGAAGAAGAACTTGGGGCGCAGACTCTTCAAGAGAATCAAAACCAGGAATGATAACATCTTGGGGTTTAATTTCGAGAATTTGGTCGTCGTTGATTAGTTGATTTCCCTCTATGTCTTTTTCGTAACCTAATGCACGAAGTTTTTCAATGGGTGCTTTGATTTCTTTTGGTTTAAAGTGAGTGAGAGGTAGTTCTGTACAATCATACCGGGTTGTCCCCTCTTTATTTACATAAATTCCATGTTTGGCTCGTAATAGTCCTTTCGCAAGATGTTCTGTGATATGAGTCTTGTTGGATGTTCCGCGAATGCCTTTGATAAGGTCAGGAAGATGATTTTCTTTGATCATTGCTTTGGCGCTATCAACATAATGTTTAATGTCAATTTCAGAATACTTGTAAGGATTCCCATCTCCATGACGACAAGTAGGAGTTGTGAGATTGCCACACATTTTACAATTGTAGAGCTGAACGGTTTTTTTTGAGCAGCGTTCACAACGTTGGTAAATGGTTGGTTTATCGCACGTAGTACAATGGAAAGTACTAAATGAACTGGTTACCTTTCCTGCCTCGAGCGCTGCTTGAAAACTTCGTAATCGGCCGCCTTCATCACCCACAGGAAAGAGTGCCTGGGGACTGCCGGTGAGATGACGCATCTTGGCTTTTTCTGGGCGACCCATCCTTGCACCAATAAATGTTCCTGCTTTATCACGTAATTTAATGGACGAGAGAGAGTTGATGAATTCAAGTCCGTTTCTTGCATTAATTGATTTAGTACGTTCGTTGATGTTTTCAAGACTATTTTGGTCTGTGAGAGAAAAGAGGGTTGCGAGAGTTTCGGTTTCTGGGTGTTCTATGACAATGCTTTCTTTAGATACAACAAGGTGAGAAAGTCCGATATCTTCCAACGCTTTTTTTCCTTTGGTATGGGTTGATTCTGAAATAAAGTAGGGGAGGATAATTTTCTGTATTCCTCGTTCATCTTTACGTATTTTTCCCTGTGAAAACCATTTTATTAGGTCATACATCTGTTCTAGTGTGATGAGTTTCCAGAACGCAGTGTAGTTAGGGTGAAGGGGAATGTTGAGAGTTGTGCTTAGTGTTATTGCTTCATCTATCTCAGGAACAGAAAAAAATGGTTTTTGTATATAGCTTTGAATACGTGAAGGAGGTATAGGAAGGGAGAGTTGTTGTGCTGGCGTTAAGGTGTTGAACGCTTTTTCTAATTCGAGTGCCCACCATTCAGGACAGTATCCCGCAGGAACGAGACGGTGACCGTTTTCAGAAAAATCTCCATAATTGAATAAGATGTCACCGAGAAAGGTTATCTCTTCGATATTCTTGTAATGAGTCCTTGCGTGTTCTTCGGAAGTAAATTGGAGAAGTGAGCCGTCTTTGAGACGGACGATTGGACCATCGAGAGTATCGCAGATAGTAACTGTTGCGGCTTTTCCTGGTCGTTCCATCTTGAGCTGAGTTCCGATAGCAATAAATTTGTCGAGAACAACTAGAGTTGCTGGGTGCATTGCTGTTGCGGAAAATCCAGACGTACGATTTCTTCCATACCGTAGGCGTAATCCCCCTACTCCAAGAGGATGGGTAATAATGGGACGGCCAGCAACTAAGTCCATAATGAATGTATTATTAGGTTTTACTTTTTGTTCCTCTACCTCGATTTGACCTGTTTTTGAAACTTCTTGTTTTTCGTCTTTTTTTGATGCTATAGTTGCAGCGTGAGCTGCGTGAATTTTCTCTTTGAGAGTGAGGAATTCTTCTAGAAAACTCCAATCTAAATCAAATTCTTTGCCCCACTTACTTAAGCGCTTCCAGAGTTTGGGAGCTTTCTGGCAAATGCCTTCGGCGACAACAAGGGCCATGCCGCCACGAATCATGTTGGTTTCGATACGAGGAAGATCTTTATAGTTTGAAACTTGGATTGTCTCTGTAGGATCTCCGTCTACTTCGACAGGAATGTGAGATACCATAAACTTAATTTCTTCGTCTGAAGGCCGATATTGAAGGTTAGTAACTCTTTCATGGTAATCTTGGATTTCAGTTGCGTATCGATTTATTTCTTTCTCATCAGGGTCGTAGGTTGAATATCCCATTTTGACACGTACATAATCTGCAAGAATAACAGAGGTTGATGCAGCCGTTCCTCCTGCACCTCGAATAGGTCCAGCGTATTGGAGAGCAAAATATTCTTTTCCGTCGTGGCGCTTTTTTATCTTTATTCCGATGAATCCTTCGAGTGGTGCGGAAACAATACCTAATGTTAAGTAGGCAAATCCGACTCGGATGCCTATCTCCATAGCTTGGTGTTGAGTTTCAAATGTGCAGAATTGTTGTTTAGCGACTTCTTCAGCGATTTTAAATGCAACACGCCAGTCAAGAAGACCGTATTGTGTTTCTAATTCAGAGATGCGCTGGGTTACTGTTGTTTGAGTAATTTTAGGATACACTACTGAGATGAGACCAACTACACGCTCAGCCATGTTTTTAGCAAGGGGAATAGGAACGGTTTCTTCTGGGTCAAGTCCTTTTGCTCGGGCTGCTGCTGCTGTAGTATAACAACGCTCGATCTCATGTTGGAGAGAGTCGAAATAGTTCTGGATTTGGGGAGAGCAGGTGCGGACCATAGGAAAAGTGAAAATCTTAATTGGTTGTGAATTGATTGTGGTTTGATCTTAGTTTGATTGTGGTTGATTTTTTGAGATTTTTGTTGTGATGTTTTTGAAGATGTTTTTAGGCGAAGCGTAGTATTTTGATTTCGCGCGTCTTAAGATTGACTAATGGGACACGACCTGGTTCTGGTTCATGTCCTAGTTTTTCTTGAAATGTTGTTTTAGCTTGCCAGCAACTGCCACTAATCATGGTTATGCCTTTGTAATTGGCAACGCTGCAATAATGGATGTGGCCGGTGATGAGGAAGTCGGGAATTTTACGGATTAGAAGAGGATCTTCTTCGTGTGAAGGGTAATAAGGGGTTGATTTAAACGCAGGTGCAAGATGACGGCGTTTTAGGAGGAATTTCATGATGAGGTCTGAGCGGTGGTATCCTCCTCCATTACGAATTGAGGGAACATTAGCAACATAGTAGTCAAAACTGTAGCCGTGGTAAAGCATGATATCAAAACCTTCAAATTTTTCAGTTTTGCCTACGTTGATGATAGAAGGATTTGTAACCAATGTTACATTAGGAAGATTGAATAAGTCCTTTGAAAACTCTTGATAAAAAATAGGTTGAGGTTCAGCAAGGTGAACGACATCGTGATTGCCAGGACACATAATGATTTGTTTTGATGTAGGGATTTGACGGATTAACTGAGTGAATGCGGTATATTGGTCACTAATGTTGGTAATGGCGAGTTCTTCTTCTTGTGAGGGGTAGATGCCAATTCCATCAACTAAATCCCCTGCAATAATTATATATTTTACAAGAGAGGCGACGCGTCGTTGTTCGTCGTTTCCCGTGTTTCCATTTACCCATTTAAGAAATTTTTCGAACTCGTTATGGAGAAATAATTTTGAGCCAACATGAACATCAGAGAGAAATATTGCATATTCTTCGTCTGGACCTTTTTTAAGTTCGTGGGTTTGAGGGATGTCTGGCCAGGTAATATTTTCCACAAAAATAACTTTATCCATATATGTGCCACTTATCCCTACTACTTCATCAGGAACAAGGTCTAGTGCGGTTGTATGGAGATCTTTTTTTGATTTTGAGACTATTGCTTTAATACGGCCAGTTGGGTCTTCAATGGTGATCATGAGATTTCCGTTTTTTGTTTCTGCAGTATTTTCAACTAGTCCAATTATAGAAATTTCTTCTTTTTCACGTTTTGCAAGGACGCGTGCAATTGATGAGGGGGATGAGAGTTCTTGACGTTGACGTAAAAGATTTTCCAAAAAGCGATAACGACTTAGAAAGAAATTAGTGAAATCTTGGGGAGTGTATTTTTTAGGTATATTATGATATGAGAGAACTACTGTGACTGCGGATGAGGGAGTTATATTTGACACATCTTGAGATAGGGAGAGAGAAAATTGGTCTGAGTCTTCATTAGAGTCGAATTCGGCTGAAAAATCAGAGTTATCTTGAAGTGGTTGATTTTCAATGGTGTGTGTGAATGGGATTGAACTTAGTTGGGATTCAAGATTAGTTATAGTAGATGTATATTCTTGAGTTTCTGATTTTCTATTTGTGGGTATACTAAGAGATATGCTACGAAATGATTGAAGTTGGCTTTGATACAGTTCGTCATTTCGATCTTTTTCGGCCTCAACGCGGTAGCGATCAACTTCATACCAATCCACTAGGGATGTCTGTTGCTCGATTACATCAACATAGTCTGAATTTAATACTATAAGGTCAGACTCGGATTC
>JAHFSP010000013.1:25296-33459 GCA_023265685.1 Candidatus Woesearchaeota archaeon
GGAACGTTCTAGTACTTCCTCACTTGCAAGTATTCCTTTTTCAAAGAGTTCTTCTATTTTAGATTGTTTGTTTGTTTCCATTGTCAGTGAGATGAAGGGATTGTTCGGCAACGTCTCGTAATTTGAGAGTTAATGCTTGGTCTAGATTGATGGTGATCTCGCGGGTACGGCCATAACGACCTTTAGAAATTATTTTAGCATGGATTATACCTTGCATATCAAGTTCGGCAAGAATATCGGAGATGCGACGCTGGGTGAGTATATTGAGACCACTTTTTTTGCAAATGGTTTGGTAACAATCATAGATTTCGCCAGTGAAAAAATGCTTTTTTTCTGGTGCTACAAGCAGAATAGAATAAAGAACGGCCTGGTATTGTTTAGGTTGGTCCGTAATTGCAGATACCATTCGGTCGGATTCTACTTTTTGTTCTGCTTCATCGAGATGGGAGATAGTAATTGATTTAGCATTGGTGCGGTCGGCAAGTTCGCCTGCGACACGTAACAGATCTATGGCTCGGCGTACATCACCGTGTTCACGAGCTGCGTAAGCTGAACATTTTTCGATAACACCGGTTTCAACAGACCCTTCACGGAAGGCATGGTTAGCACGACGGCGTAAGATATCTTGAATCTGGAGTGCATTATACGCTGGGAATACAAGTTCTTCTTGGGAAAGACTACTTTTGACTCGTGGATCTAGGCTCTCAGCAAATATGAGGCTGTTAGAGATCCCTACAAGCGCAATCTGTGATTGTTTAAGTTCGCTGTTAATGCGAGTTAGATTATAGAGTATTTCGTCGCCAATCTTTTTGGTGAGTTGATCTATTTCGTCAAGAACCAATAAAACTAGCTGCTTTTGTTGATCAAGAACGCCATAGAAAATGTTGTAGACTTCGTCTGTGGGTAGGCCTGTGGAAGGTATTTCCCTGCCAAATTCTTTAGTAAGTTGAGCAATAAGCCTATATTCAGTATCCGCGACGCGTTTAAGTTTACAGTTGAGATAGATCGTTTTTAGTTTAATATCATTTTTTTTTGCTATTTCTTCCATAGACTTGAGAACATATTTTAGAGATAGAGTTTTGCCTGTCCCGGTTTTTCCATAAACGAAAAGGTTAGAAGGGCGTTCCAAACGAAGTGCAGGTGCAAGGATGTTTGCAACGGCGTTTACTTGAGTTTCACGGTAGACTATTTCTGAAGGCATATACGAGGAAGAAAGTATTGATTTATCTACAAAAAGCGAATCTTGTTTGAGATAATTCTCGAAAAAATTTCCTAGCCCCATCCTACCCCTTGATTTCTTATGGAAAAAATGCAAATGAAAAATGGTGTGATATTTTTCATATGAACTTTACATGCGAAATATTTTTGTTTACCTTTATTGCACATGGAGCCAATATAAATAGTTATTGGTGGGCTGAAAGGTGTCATAGAAGAGAGATTTTGAGAATTGTTTGTTGAAATACAATTATTGATTTTTCTTGTTTGGTTTACATTTTTTTGTATTATTGGTTTTGTTTACAACCAAAATACTAGTTTGCTTGTTTTTTCTTTATCAACTGTTTAATTTATTTCAATATAGTAATTATATAAGGATAAGGATAAGGATAAGGATAAGGATAAGGATAAGGATAAGGATAAGGATAAGGATAAGGATAAGGATAAGGATAAGTGGTCTACTAAGGTCTTAGTAAAGTAGTGAAGATAAAGCGTTCAATAATAAGTAGTGTTTTTTACCATATGTTAGCTTTGTTGAAAAGTCCCTTACTTGCGTGTCTGTTCCCACAAGAAACCAAATAGGTGTTTGATTCGAGAAAATCAAAGATTTTCTGAGCAGAAATGGATGTATCATTCACTTCTTGTTCAAAAGGTAAGTTGGAGCTTGTAAATTAAAGACAAGGGAATGTTGAAGCGGATCGATTTCTTTTGGGTTTTAAAATTAATATCTGCCTATTGTTTATATCTTGATTGCATTTAACCTATTTAGTTTTCTTTCCAACGGAGGTTTGTGTTTATGTGTTGCGTATGTTTCTTCCCGTTTGTTTCCTTTCTTATCCTCTGCGCTCTTCTTTTTTCTCATATTTAAATCGTTTCTTTCTTTGATACGAAATTCATTTTTGTTATGTTGTTGTTTTCTATTACCTTCTTTTTCCATGAGAAATGAAGGGGAGGGAGTGTTTTCTACGTTAAAATATGATACATTGATAATTAAAAACATTTAAATACATTATTTCCCTACTGTCTATTATGGTTTTAGAGTCTATCCTTAATCCGTTCGCAATCAAGAAAAAACCATGGGAGATGTTTTTTGCTGGTCTCTTATTTTCTTTTGTCTCTTTGTTTGTAGCGTATTTTGTCTTTAAAGATGGGGCAGGTCTGCTTACGGTATTTCTGATAGTCTTGTGTACAGTTCCTATACTTTATACAACTATTAAGAATGAAGAAGAGTTAGATTTGAAAATTAATCAAGAATGGGTTTTACTTAAAGAACATACTAAAGTGCTTCTCTTTCTGATGTTTTTGTTTTTAGGTATTACTACTGCTCTTGTTCTTGCTTACTTGATCTTACCAGATCATATTACTAGCGTTTCATTTGCTTTACAAAATCAAGCAATTGCTCATGTTAACCAAAATGTACAAGTTACTGGAAATATAACTGGATCTATTACCCGGTTTGGTTTGTTTGGAAATATCTTCTTTAACAATCTTAAAGTTCTCTTTTTTTGTCTCATTTTTTCCTTGTTGTATGGTACTGGTGCCATGTTTATCTTAACTTGGAATGCTTCGGTTATCGCTACTGCTATGGGTTCTGTGATTAAAACTCATGTTGCTCAAACCATTGGGTCTTCGAGCGCTAGTGTTTTTGGTGCTTACGTTGGTGCGGCTTCTTTTAGTGTTATGCGTTATATGACTCATGGTTTACTTGAAGTTGCTGCATATTTTATTGCTGGTCTTGCAGGAGGTATTATTTCGATCGCGCTTATTAAACACAATTTAAATGAGGAGCGTGTTCTTATTGATGCTCTTGACCTTATTATGATTAGTATCGGTATCTTGTTTGTTGCAGGTGTTGTAGAAGTTTATGTTACCCCTGCTCTATTTGCATAAGTAGCTAGTTTTTTTAGAGAACTTTCACTTTCCCAGGTTGGTTTTGAAAAATTTCGCCACGTTCAAGCATTTTTTCTAAGACTTGTTCTGTTTCATGGAGAGGGCATTTTTCAATTATTTCTTCGATATATACTCCTTCGCCTTTATCAAGGTCGCGTATAATATTGGCAACTTTTTGTGATGGGAGAAGAGGATCTTGCGCGGTTATCAATTTCTCGTCTACTATTTCTTGCTGTGGACTCTTACTTTCTTGATGTTCTTGGATTTTTGTAACTGGTTTTGAGTTTTCTTGGACACTTAGTTCAAAAATTTCAGGTCGCTCTTTGTGTCGTACTTTAAGCCAAGTTCTATCTATCTCTTTGATTATCTCCGGAGAGATGTAACGTTCTTGATTATAGAGTCTCACACGTCCTATGATTAGTGCTGTGTTTCCGATAGGAATAGTCGCTGCGGTCTTGTTTTCTTCAAAGAAACGAATAGTGATATATCCTGTTCCATCATCAAGAAGTAAATTTGTGATTGTTCCAAGCGTCTCTTTGTTGATTACTATTCCAATTGTGTTTATTCGATACGTGGCTTGATTTCCAACAAGAAGATAATTTGGATTTTGTTCGTCTCCATTAACATATTGTGCGGAATGTATTTGACCAATACTTACTTTATGTGCTATTTGGCGAATAAGATTATTGTCTACCATTTTAGAGCCGTTGTACAAAACCTCTTCTCGGTTCAAAGATGTCTCCCGAGCGTCGTAATTTTTCAAGCGCTTCTTCTACTTTATCGGAGGCAATATTTTTCTCCTTCGCGGCTTCGATAATTTCTTCTACTGATACGATCTTCTCGTTACGTTGCTCTTCAAGTGCTTGTATTATTTCTTTTATAGTTCCTATACTGCTGCGTTGTGTAGCGGTGATGCGGCCTCCTAACCGATCAATGTCGATCTTTCCTGTTTCAGAATCTTTGGCTATCTGATTAAGACAGTAATCAGTTAATTCGATTGCTTTTTGCGCATCCTTTTTGGTTACAGTTTTTGAAAGGCGAATTTTAGCACTTGCTTCAGAAAGACGCACTAGTCCTTCGAGCTGACGAGCGGTAATGGGGATACTTTTTACTCCTCCTCCATCATTTCCAGTATTGCGCATTGAGATATAGTATTGTTTTAATTCTTCGATCGCACCATCAGTCATTTTGGGTTGCATTTTCTGACGTACATACGCAAAGTATTTTTTGAGTAATTCTGTAGGAATTTCTGATACGGCAGCATTAGGATCTTTATGAAGACTTAAAATGAAATCCGCTGTTTGTTCATCTTTTTCTCGGTTGGGCATATCTTTAACTGGAAAAATAAGATCGAAGCGGTTGATAAGTGTGGGAGGAAGATCTATTTGATTTGCAATAAGATCATAAGGGTCGAATCGTCCAAACTTAGGATTTGCTGCGGCAAGAACGGTTGTTTCACAGCGTAAGGTTGCTTGGATATTGGCTTTGGCAATACTAATACTTTGTTGTTCGAGAGCTTCATGTAGTGCGGAACGGTCGTCTTTGCCCATTTTATCCATTTCATCAATAATGGCAAATCCTTGGTTTGCGAGTACTAATGTACCTGCTTCAAGGCTCCAGCCGCCAAGAAATTCGTCTTTTACTACGGATGCTGTCAGTCCTGCTCCGGTTGCTCCTTTACCACTGGTAAAGCGTGCTTTAGGTGCGATTTTAGACATGCGCTTAAGGAGTTGTGATTTTCCAGATCCTGGATCGCCTATAAGTAACATATGCATATCTCCCCTGGTGACAACTCCGTCAGGTCGTACTTTTCTACATCCTCCTGCAAGTTGTAATACGAGCGCTTCCTTGATTTTCTCATGACCATAAATAGATGGTGCAAGACTTTTTGAGATATAATTCAGAGGATCAACTGATCTGGCGATTTTCTTTATCTCTTCGAGTTCCTCTTCATTTACTTTGATTTCAGAAAAATCGTCTTGAAGTGGTTCCATATGATTCGCTTCGATAATTAAATCATATTTTGTGGCTTGCCCGCCTGTTCGTAGTGTTACAGGGACTTCAACAAGCCACCCTCCTAAACGAATTTTTGATCCAGGACTACTTCGTCTTTCAGAGATAGGGGACACTAAATCATCTTTAAGAAAGACGTTGATTCTCTTTGGTTGTGAACCATCAAGATCATCAGGCGATTCTTCGAGAACAAGTCCTTGTCCGTCGACAAGTTCTTTAGAGATTTCTTTGAATTTACCTTTACGTCCACAACTACAACGGCTTGGTTCTTTGTATTTTTTATCAAGTTGTAAGACGTTGAGAATATTTCCACAGGAGGGGCACTCGAATTTTGCTGCGGTAACGTGAGGGCGTACATCTGATTTCTGACGAACAATTCCTTCCATCCATACTAGTTTGAGCAAATGTTTGCTGCGTATTTCACTGATAAGTACTTTCTGGGTGTTGGGAAGGTTACGTAGTCGAATCGTAAATTTCTTTACTTTTTTTGGTAGATCAAACTCTCTAATGGCTAACTCTCCTGCTTTAAGGAGTTCTTCAGGGCTTTCAAGAATTTCATCTCCTAGTTCGGTGTTGAATTTAATGAGTTCGTTAAAGTCGAGAACGATAAATCCTTGCCCTTTACGAACGGCTTCGAGTAACTGGGGATAATAGTTTTGTTCAATAAACTCTCTAAATATTTTGATTTGCTCGTCGACTTCCATACCGCTCCCCTTAGAATACTATTTTTAGGTTGGGCGGTATTTAAAAGTTTAGGTGATGTGACCAGTGCGGGAGTGGAAATATAATTTGAGGTAATACATTTGGGATGATTTTAGATAAATTATACTAGATAAATTACACGTACTTCTTTTCGTATGAGGCAGTATATTATCCCTAGATCGATGATCAACCCGGCTAACGCCAAGACCTCTCCAGTAAAGAGGCGAGTTAGTGCATAGATGGCTCCAAGTATACTTATAATTAGAATTATCCAGTAGGCATATTTTTTTCTTTTCTTTAAATTATACGCTAATATTCCCACAATAGTTGCGAAGATCATCAAAATAAACGCGATGAGTGGCGTTATTAATCCTCCAATAAGACCCATAATGAACAGAGCACTTGCGACAACCATATAATACCAGAATACGATCTTTAAAGCGAAAGGAAGACTTGCTAGATTATCGCCTACCTCAACTTTCGCTTTAACCATGTTTATTTGGTTTCTTAAAAATATTCAAATGTTGGCATTTTAAACAAAAAGTAAAAAATTCGTTTATTTTGCTAAAACTTTTCGTAAATTCTCAATTAATTTATCGGTAGCGTCGTTAACATCTTTTTCTGTTTTAGTTCCAGTACACACAATTTTTCCGTTACTAAAGAGGAGAAACGTGGCATTGGTGCCTTTGAGTTTATGTACAAGACCAGGGAATTGTTCAGGTTCATATTCTGTGTTGGGCAGTTTAATTCCTAAGACGTTTAGGTTTAGATCCATTCCGATACTCCCTGAGGCAACGATATTTTGAACGGTTATTTGTGGTTTGATTGTTACATTAATGTCCAATTTTTTGAGACTTTTAATGATACTTTGGATACTACGATCGACGTCTTCAAGGGTACGTGCACCAGTGCACACAACTTTTCCACTAGAGAAGATTAATGCAGATGTTTTTGGTTCTTTAATTCTTAACACCAATCCTGGAAACTGTTCAGGATTATATTCGGTGTTAGGCAGGGTTGCTGCCATTTTTTCGAGCGGAATATCTTTTTCAAGAGCAGTAGAAACAACAATATTTACAATACGAATACTTTTCTTACCTTCTTTTTTGGTCATATGTCTCAAACCCCCTGTTACGCATACAATTGCGAATAATCAGTATGTTATTGAGTATATAAAGGAATGACTCCTATTTAAATATTGCCTTTATAAAATTTAAAAAGGGAAGATTAGCTTGGGAGGGAATAAACTGAAGCTCATTTTGGTTGTTATTATAGATTTCTGTGGCTTTCTGGTTTACCATGCTAAGATTTTTAAAACAGCTTCCTGCTTGATCTTTTATGCAATGGAGTCATGTTATCGTTCGATATGGGGAACTTTTTCTTAAAGGGAAGAATCGTGGTGATTTTGAGAAGAGGTTGGTGAAAAACATTAAAGATATTACTGCTCAGTCTGAAGTTAGGTTATGTCCAGGTCGGGTGTTTATTCCGTTTTGGCTGAATCATTCTACTGTGCGTCGTGTTTTTGGCATTACATCTTACTCTCCTGCTCTTCGAGTTGAGAAAAATATGAATGCTATTTTTGCTGCGGTGGATAAGATCGTGCGAGAGCAAAATTTCATTACTCTCGTAGGGGCTCATCGTTCTGATAAAAATTTCGAATTAACTTCTCCTGAAATTACTAAGGCTGTTGCAGGGTATCTCCATGCGACTTTTCCGACCTATGAATTTCGTGAGGATCAGACTATGACTATTGAGATTCATGGGTTAGGGGCGTATTTGTATAATGAAAAGGTGCCTTGCTTTGGTGGTTTGCCGACGGGTTGCGATGGACAGGTAATGGCATTAATCGATTCACCGCAGAGTGTCCTTTCAAGTTTGCTGTGTATGAAACGCGGGATGAATGTGATTCCCGTAACGTTTGGCGAGATTGATATCTCTTTATTACAGCAGTTTAGCTCGATTCCGATACGATTGCATCAGGTGAAGAATTGGGATGAAGTAGATGAACTCGCGCAGAAAATGAAAATACAGGCAATTACGTGTGGGCAAACTTTTGAATCGTTCTCTCATCTGAAAACGACCTTGTTACCTTTGCGTCCTCTTATTGCATACTCTTCTGAAAAAATTAAGAATGATTTTGAAATGTATCGACAGGCGGCATTTTAGGTTTAGGATAGAAGGGAGGGTTATAGTCCGATATATTTTGTATAAATCTTAAGTGCTTCTTGTTGAGTCTGTGCTCGGATAAGAGCTCTACCGTCTGCAAATAGAGTGATATTGTGGAGGCGGATAGATTGGCCGTCTTTTGTGGGCGTGCCGATTTTCTTCCAACGTCTTTCTATG
>JAHFSP010000053.1 GCA_023265685.1 Candidatus Woesearchaeota archaeon
CATTATGCACAAGAACTACTCATTATGTCATTCTCAATGGTGGTTTATCTCTTTTAGACCAATCGCCCCAAGAAAGAACCATCTATGCGCCAGTTCCGTTTCCGATTCTTACTCAGCTAGTTGATACATTTCAAAGTAAAAACCCTCGTCTAGAACCAATTATATTTGGCTACGATCTTACTGCCCGTTGTTATTTCCCTCTGAAAAAATAAATCTCCAAAGCCTCTTTCACCTACACTTTTTTATACTACTCTTACTTATTTGAGATCATGCCTCATTACAAACAAGTAATCCTCGTACGCCAAGACCTTCAATTACCCAAAGGCAAAGCCTGTGCGCAAGCTGCCCATGCCTCTGTCGAAGCAGTACTTAAAACTCTCAATACACATCCTGAAATGGTCGAAGCCTGGCGTGAACAAGGCATGGCAAAGATTACTCTCAAAGTCAAAGACGAAGCCCATCTGGTCAAACTCTTCCAAGCTGCCAAAGACAAACGTCTCATTGCTGCATTAATCACTGATGCTGGAAAAACCGTTGTTGCACCAGGCACGAAAACCTGTGCCGCTATTGGTCCTGATGAAGAAGAAAAGATTGACCTCATTACGAAAGATTTACCATTACTTTAAAGTTCTAACCTCGTGTGTAAGGGCAAAACCCCACCTTTTCAAGTTCGAAAGCTTTTTAAATAAGCCATAATCTTAGCTTCACATTACCATGAAGATTCCAAAAACTGTTAATCGTTTATGTCGAACCTGTAAGAAACACACTCCTCAAAAAGTTGCTCTTAACAAACGTAAAGCCGCAAGTTCTTTAAGCCGTGGTTCCAAAGTACGATCCCGCTTACGTGGTCTTGCTCGAGGAACTGGAAATCTTGGTCGTTATTCTAAACCTGCCGTTACCAAATTTAAACGTGCTGGAGCTAAAAATACCAAAAAGACCGATATCCGCTATACTTGTACTATTTGTAAAAAATCGTCATGCCAACCATCAGGCATGCGTGCTAAGAAAGTAGAACTTATCTAAACGTATCTAAAGGTGCCCCATGATCTCAGAAAACCAACCCAAAAGCAAATTTATCAAAGTTCGTTGTTCTAAATGCAAGAATGAACAGATTATTTTTGGGAATACCAGCACAATTGTCATGTGCCTTGTATGTAATAAAGAATTAGCCTACCCAACTGGCGGTAAATCAAAAGTATCTGGGCGTGTTCTTGAAGTATTAGAATAAGAAGTCACTTCAGTATTTCTTTTGCTTTTATTACTCACTGGGTCTAATACAAGAAAGACTTCGTCTTTCTGTGCAGAAAATGAGTAGTTTCTCATTTTCTTGTACCCCGTTGCTCTGCAACGATATGGGCGAGTAATAACCAGAAATCCGTTTCTTAGAAATCGCCGAATACCCCGCAGCTTGCAAGAAATGAGAAAGAGATCTCATTTCTGCACAGAAATACAATCACTGTTGTATTTCTTGTGCTGCACAGTGAGCGAAGCGAACGATGGGTAGGCGATTCTTGAAAACTGACAAAGATCAGTTTTCTGAACAGAAAATCATAGATTTTCTTGTTTCAGGATTTCTGAGTTTATTCACTAATCTGTCTTCTTTGTAAGCCTCTATTCTTCACTGAATTAACACCAATCTCCTCATAACATTTATAAAGAAAAGGAAGTCAGGCAATCATATGTTCTACAAGAAAACAGGGTATCCACAAGACGATGAGATTGTCTTATGTAAAGTAACCAAGCTCTTCCCCAATGCTGTTTTTGTAGATTTACTGGAATATGATCAAAAATCAGGGTTAGTCCATATTTCTGAAGTTGCTCCCGGTCGCATTCGTAACTTACGTGATTATGTAAGTCTTGATCGTCAAGTTGTCTGTAAAGTTCTTAAAGTCTACAAAGACAGAAATCATATTGATCTTTCTTTACGTCGAGTCAACTCTACCGAACGACGTCAAAAACTCGATGAAATAAAGCAAGAGCTTAAAGCAGAACAGCTCATTACCAACCTTGCCAAAAAAGTTAAACGTACCGTCGATGACCTGTATCAAGAAGTAGCATCAAAAGTCCTCAAAGATTATTCTTATCTTCACATTTGTTTTCGTGACGTTGTTGCTGAAGAAGTAAGTCTAGAATCACTTGGCATTAAAAAACAACTTGCAGATGAAATTACGCAAGCCGTTCTTGATAAATTTAAACCAAAAACAATTACCATTAATGCAGAAATTAAACTCTCTACCTACGCAGCAGGCGGCGTTGAAAAAATCAAACAGGTTCTCCAGGCAGTAGAAAAAACATCGATAACCGTCCAACTCTCCTATCTCGGAGCAGGACGTTATAAAGTGATTATTGAAGATTTTGATTACAAACCAGCTGAACTCACACTTAAAAAAATTCAAGATCTCGTAGAAAAATTTAATGACAAAATCTCCGTAGGAACTGTTGAACGCGGAGAAAAAAGTGAATAAAGTTAACATATAAACCATAGAGCAACTCTCCCTCTCATGTCCACAACAATTCTCTATTGCACTGCGTGTCATACCTATACTCTTCAAGAAAAATGTCCTAAATGTAACACTCCTACCCACGAACCGCGACCTCCTAAATATACACCTGAAGACAAATATGGTTCCTATCGGCGCCAAGAAAAGAAAAAAGAATTACAAGAAAAAGGTCTATATTAAGACCATTCGCAGATCTCCCATTCCCTCTCATCCTCCCTCTTCTCCTCTCTTCTTCATCTCCTCACCATAAACAGTTCTCACGA
>JAHFSP010000014.1 GCA_023265685.1 Candidatus Woesearchaeota archaeon
ATTTCTTTGATAACTTTATCTAATGGTTGTTGAGCGTTGATGATAATGTGGGGGATTTTGAGTAGTTCGTTGTGTTCATAGAGTTTTTTGAAGATATTAGGGTTAACAAAGTGGTTTGTTGATCTGCTTATGACCCTCTTTTCTAATACTTCAAAAGGAGCTTCTAGCCAGATGAATAATGGTTTATCAAACGCTTCGTAGATCATTTTTCTATGTCTTTGTGTGAAGAGAGGTGAAGTAAAGAGAACTGGATGGGTTTTTCTGATTGTATTCACTTTTTTAATTGCTTCTTTAAGGTAGACCTCACGATCTTCATCGGTGAGCGGAATGCCGTGTATCATCTTCTCTTTCATTGCTGTTGGAATATGGTCATCCACATCATAGAGAGTTAATTCTAGATCTTTTGCGACAACTTTAGAGGCTGTGGATTTTCCTGCACCGGGAATGCCGCTGATGACAATTACTCTTTTAAGGACAGTATTAGTCATATTCTTTGAAAGAGAAGATACCTTTAAATAATTTCGGAGTAGATCATATCCCATGGATGTCGGTGGTCAGGCGGTTATGGAAGGGGTGATGATGCGTAATAAAGAGCGCTTTGCTGTTGCTGTTCGATTGCCAAATGGGAAAATCAAAGTTATGAAAGAAAGAAATACGCCTCTGCCTGCGTGGTGTCAAGTTTTTTTTATACGGGGTATTATCGGTTTAGGGTATTTACTTTATGATGGGATTCGTGCTCTTATTTGGAGCGGAAATCAGATTAGTGATGAGAAAGAGCAAATGAGTTCATGGCAGATTGTGTTGACGTTACTTGTTTCATTAGGCTTGAGTGTGGTGGTGTTTGTCTTAGTTCCTTTCTTACTTGCTCGTTATCTTGGCGGTCAAGGAGTTTTATTTGATGTGCTTGATGGGGTGTTTCGGGTTGGTCTTTTTGTTGGATATCTTGCAGTTATTTCTATGATGGATGATGTGAAACGATTATTTGCGTATCATGGTGCTGAGCATAAGACGATTGCGTGCTATGAGGCTGGTGAGAAATTAACAGTTGGTAATGTGAAGAAGTATTCTCGGTTTCATCCTCGATGTGGTACCACGTTCATGTTTTTCATGGTGCTTTTATCGATTTTTGTATTTACGTTGATTAATGGCGCTTGGTGGGTAGAATTATTAGGTAGAATTATTTTGTTGCCAGTCATCTCTGGTGTTGGCTATGAGTTGATTAAGTTGAGTGGCCGCTGTTCAACAAATCCTGTGGTTCAAGTGTTGGTAGCGCCAGGGTTGTGGTTACAGCGCTTGACAACACGTGAGCCTGATGAGAAACAGATTGAAGTAGGTATTAAGTCGTTGCAGGCTGTGGTGAAGTAGGTGCAAGAGGATATCGACGCATTGCATTCTCTATTTGTTTCTTTTTATAACCTGAATCGATGCAGCAGACTTGTGGAAATCTCTCTTGAATACGCTCAACATCTCGTACTTTGTTGGTATATGCTGGAAAGAATAGAAGAATTGCAAAATCTTCACGTTGATACAAATCCCTCCCTAAATCTATCCCTTTTTGTAACTTTCCTTCGATGCCATTAAGATCAAGGGCTTTTATTTCTACTCCATAAGGTCTGCCTTTGTGAAAGATTAACTCGTCATATTCATAGAATGTCTGTTTTCTTTGAATGATTACGACTCCATTGGGGGTTCTGCGAGGGTCATATTTCCCCGTTCTATAAGTAAGATCTGAGTCAAATGTTACTCCCTCACATGCTCTCAACCACGTTTTAACAAAAAATTCAGCGATTCTGCCTTTCAGCTCACCTTGGACATCGGCATTATTGACAACTAACTCTCCAAAATCTAAAGAATTTAGAGTTGGACGACATGCGTATAATTGGGGTAGTAGGTCCATTCTTTTGTGATTTTAAATTTTATTTTTAAACATTATAGCATTTGGTTATTTACTATTCATCCTGTACTCCCAAAGCCTTTGTCGCCTCTGCTGGTATCTGGTAGTTCCTGAACTTCTTGAATAGTGCATGGTTGGAATTGTTGAATGAGCATTTGGGCAATCTTGGTTGCTTTAGTGATTACTAATGGTTCGCTTCCGCTGTTGTACACAATGACTTTTATTTCTCCTCGGTAGGATGCATCAATAACGCCACCAAGAAGTGTTATGCCTTGTTTTGCTGCAAGACCTGAACGATCCCATAATAACCCGACGTGACCAAAAGGGATAGCCATAGCAATACCTGTAGCAACTGCGTGGCGTTGGTTGGTGAGAATGGTTATGTTTTCATTTGAGAAGAAATCTAATCCGGCATCGCCTTGGTGGGCGTATTGTGGTAGGATGGCGTCTGGAGAGAGTTTTTTTATTGAGAGATGCATGGTGATATATGGTTTATAGGTGTTTTTAAGAATTATGGTCTTGATTAGGTTGCATCTTGGAAAGTTATTACTGTCTAGGGATAAATTTATAAATAAAGAGTTTTCTTTTATTTGTATGGGTACAACAACGGTTCCTTCCAAATTTTAGATCCTTTGTCCATCTTTAATACCATGAATGAACTCTTTGAAACAGCATTATTGTATGTTGGTTTACCTTTAGGAGCTTATGCTACTTTACTTCTAGGTGCACAAGCAGTTCAAGATCTAAAATCCGAAAAGATTACATCACAAGATCATTTAGATAGAATTGTTGACGAAGAAGCTCACAATTTAGGCATGAATCGACGAGCTATCGATGCTAAATATTTTGCTCCGGGTGATAAAGGGTATGATCAACTTAGAGGGGCACGTTGTAAGCCGGTTATTGTTACAGTAGCAGAAAAAAGCGTTGAAATTCAAACTTTAGACATTAAAGCAGGTTGGGGTGCAGGTCGTGGAGCAGTACGTCACGAGTTATATCACTTACAAAATCACTTTCCACGTCCGAGAAATTCCGTGTTGGGTTTCGCACGAGCATTCTTTTACGAAGAGCCAACAGCAACACTTTATTCATTAATAGGGAAAAAATAAATTTATATCTTCCTACAGAATACCAAGAACCCGGTGTGCCCCAACATTTCAAACTCTGGACGGACGATGTTTTCTTCTACGCGCCATTGGCGTTCTAATAATTCTACTACTTCGAGCATAGTTATGCCGCTTTTAGGAATGGCGTCGGCAAAGGTTTTGACTTGGAGGATGTTGGGGAGATAGACAACGACAAAACCGCCCATGACCAGAGATTTTTCGGCGTTCTCAAGTACTTTCCAGGGTTCGGGAACATCAAGAGTTATGAGATCAATATCGTGTTCTGGTATGTCGTTGTAGATGCTTTCTTTTTTGAGAGTAATGTTGGTGAAACCCATCATGGCGATGTTTTTCTCAACGATGGCTGCATGTTCGCTATTGGTTTCATAGGTGGTAACGTGTTTGCAGATATTGGCAAGTGAAAGGCATAGTGAACCAGTTCCTGCGCCCGCATCGACAATAGTGGACTCTTTGTTGATTCCAGTCTTGGCGATAATAAGTCCGATATCTTTTTGGACGACAATTTGGGGGCCGCGTTTGAGGTTTTCCCATAGGTCGACGAAGGATGGTTTGATGATGGAGAAGACTTTACCAGAGCTTGCTTTGATGCGTCCTTCGTGTTTAAGATCGCGTTTGTTGAGCATGCCTTGTGGTGTGACAAAGTCATCATCGGTTGTTTTGATAAGGTATTTTTTGTTGCTGGAGATTTCCACGGCTATTTTTTCGATGTTTTTCATGTTTTACTCTTTTTAGGTTATGCTTGTTTTTGCGGGAAATGTATATAAATTCTTCTTTTTGGTTCTCTTTATGCCATTTCAAAATGATAAGAAGACGTTTCTTGCGAAGTTAGATAAGAGTAAGAAGGGAAGTATCGATGTACGAGCAATACCATTTATTGAGACGGTAAACGCTCATCTTGATTTGTATACAACCTCGACGTGTTCGGGTCGGACGTATTTTTGGAGTGGTTCTGGCAAGAAGAATGAAACAGAATGGATTAAAGTGAGTCATGATCCTATTGATCTCTCTTTCTTGGATTTGCCTACTCCGAAGGGGCTGGTGTGGTTGCGTATGGAGACATTTATTCTGCATGTTTGTTGTCGGGATATGGTTACAGCCAATCAATTTGTGGAAGCAGCACGGGCAATTTGTAAGAAAAGTTGTATTTTGAGTGCTGCGAAAAAAATTATTGTTGAAATTCGTGATGGGGCGATTTTGGAGATGCCATTTTATGATGAAGGCGTGTTGGTATTTTCTGGTGATAAAGGGTGGCTTGTGCAATATTGTAATGAAAAATTAGAGAAGAGTTGGGTACGTTTAGAGAAATTGCGATTGATGGTTGAAAAGATTAAGCCCGGTGGTTCTTTTAATGGAGAGAATATTAAAGAATTTAAAATTAATAAGAAAGTTAAAATTAAAAAAGAGATCAAAAAATAGAAATTTAAGAATCTAGTTTTTTCGTCGAGTCATTAAGACACCCATCGCAAGAGCCATGGCAATAAGTCCTAAGACAATCATAATGCCGAGTATGATGGTATAGCCTTTGCTTTCACGAAAGGTTGATTTGATCACGCTGGTTGGTGCAACAGTTGGTGTGCTTGTTGCAGGGCTATTTGGTGTTTGAGCGTTTGCTTGGGTATTCAATTGATTTTGAAGCTGTTGAGCATATTGCTGGTTAGTCTGGGTTGTACTTGGTGTACTCGTCTGAGTTGTTGGTTGAAGAGTTTGGCACGTTTGAATAATGATAGGTACTGTTTTAGTATCTTCAAGGTTATTCTCATTTCGATAAACTTCAACAGTAAGATCATAGGTTCCTGCTTTTGCGTCAAGTGTGTTAATCTGGAAGTACTCTGATTCTTCATTATCTTCATCTTGAGTGAAGCGATCGATGCTCATTTCTTCGCCAATAAGATTGATCTGGAGTTGGCCATTTGTAACTTTGATCACGACTTCATCTTCGTCTTTCTTGCCTTGGTTTTGAACAGTAACTTCAAGTCGGGCATTATTTGAACATTGCACTGTGGAAGGAGTTACGAGGAGTTTTTTGAGTATGAGTTTGTGGCTGTCAAGATCTAGATCAGCATTGATGGTTTTTTCACCACGGTATTCAACACCGTTTTCATCTTGACCTTCAACTTCGATTTTGATAGAATAACTTTCTTTATCAAGGACTTCTCCGGAAAGATCAATATCTACACGAAAGTCTTGGTCGTCACCATTGTCAACATCATCACTATCACTGTCTTCATCGATGTCGTCATTATCGACGTCTAGAACGGTAACGGTGACCGTAACGTCTTCAAGATCAACACCTGCATTGTTTTTGACAGTTACATCAAATTTGGTGTTGCTGTCGATAGAGAGATCCCCATTGCTCTTAGAATCAATTTCTACTTTTTCGATGCTAAGAAGATCTTTGGGGTTGAGGATGATGTCTTGTCTAGTTGAAACGCCAGCCCCATTGCTATTTCCACTTACAACAATGGATCCAATGGTGTGTTGGGTGTTGCTTTCATTTTGAGGAATTGTGAGAAGAATTTGAAACGTGGCAGTTTCATCTGGATTAAGCGCTGCTGGAAAATTTTGAGTTCTTGCATTGTAATTGGCATTGATACCTACAAAATCAAAATTCATTGGTTGTACAGGATTAACTGCATCAGTATTGTGTATGGTTACGTCAATTTGGGCATTTTGTCCTAGAGTTACGTCATTAAATGTGATTGGTGTTGGCGAGATTTCAAGTACTCCATCAACAACTGCTGCCTGGGTGGTGTTGGTGATTATACAGATGAAAAAAATGGAAAGAATTGTTGTAATCGTTTTTCCAGTAATGTTTTTTGAATTCATGGTTTTACCTAGTTTTTAATTCTTGATTTACCGACGTCGAAGTAGTAAGACAAAAAACACTACGATGAGTGTTACGATTAATACTACTGCGATGACAATACCGGCTACAAAGAGATCTTCAACAGTATAGGGTTCTTCAATGGTTTGTGGTACTTGGTATGAAGTGCCAGTTGTACCTGTTGTAGGTGCTGGTTGAGTGGTTTGTGTGGTTGAGGGTTGTGTTGGTGGTAATGTACTTGTTGTCACTTGTGTTACAGTAACATTACGTGAGGAAGCCTGGGTTGTATTTTGTGTGGTTGTAGCTTGTTCTTCTGTCGTACAACTTTCCACATTAAGTTCAAAACGCTTTTGTTCACCTAGGGTACTATCTGAGATGTAGGCAAATGTATCAATAGTGTAGGTTCCTGTTTTAACTCCGGTTGGTAAACTAAGAAGGAATGATTTTTCGTAGGTGTCTTCTCCATCGTCAAACGCGTCAAGTTCAATGTTTTTTTGTTCTTGATCGATGTGTAATCCTGCTGATTGGATCTTAAGGCCAGCAAAATTTTGTTTACGCGAACCGTAATTTTGAATTTCTACGTCGAGATGGTAATCTGGTTGACAACTGGAAATAGTGGTTGGTTGAAGCACTGCTCTTTGGATACGTACGTCGTTTTTCTCACGTTTTACTTCAAATTCAACTGAGCGTTCAAGGGTGAATTTAGCACTGTTTCCATCTTCTGCTTCGATTTTGATTTTAAGGGTATAGGTGTCTTCAGTGGCTGCAGGGTCGATGGTAAATTCCATGTCGTAGGTTCTTTTTTCATCTGCACCAATCTCTTCAACGTCGAATTCTTCGTCGAAATCGTCGCCATAAAGGTCGCTGTCATCGGCTTCAATACTGATTTGGACGTTTTCAAGATCTCCATCGTTATAATCTTGGTCAAAGAGATTTTCAATTTTGAATGTAAGATGAAAAGGGGTGCCTACGTTGACATTTTCATCAAGGCTATAACTGTCATCGGCTACTGTTTCATCGCAAAATTTATCCTGGTCACAGGCGTCTTCATTTTCACGTTTGTCGTTATCAGAAGTATATTCAATACGTAGTTCATCAAGATTAAGCATATTCTTGGTATCTTGTACAAGATCTGCCTCATCAAGAACAGCTCCAGTTTGAGCATCTTTTACTTGGATGGTGGCAATCTTTAGTTTTCCTGCATCGTTGTCATCAGGAATACTTATAGTGAGGGTAGCAGTTGTAGATTGGTTGTTAGCTCTTGCAGTAATTGGATTTTGAACACTAGCACGGTATGCGGCAGGAAGGCCGTTTACAAGCACTTGCACACTGCGGTCTAAGGCTTCTGTATTAAGAATGTTAAGAGTGACGGTCTCGTTAATTACATCATTATGGTCATCGTCAAAATGATTATAGTCTGCAATAAATGTTACATTATTGATCTGAGCATTATTGTTGTCAACAATATTCACGTCTGCGAAGACGCTCATAGCGCCAGCAAGGATAAGGAGACTTAGTAATAGGAATTTGTAGGTTTTAATTTTGACCCCTCCAATTGTTTTTATTCTCAAGTAGTTACTTTATTTAAAAATGTATCGGTAAAGCATTACCTACTTGAATTACTTGACGTTTGCACTATTTTTTTGAATACAATTTGAAAATAAAAAAAGAAATAAGCCTATTTGTGGCCCATGTAAAAGAATTTTTCGATGGAGACATCAGTGTCTTTAAAGTTGCCTGAACGTGGGTGGCTTCCTGGTGCTGCGGCGCCGCCTTGCATTGAGGATTGTGGAGCAGAACTAGGCATGCTTTGCATTTGAGGCGCACCAATAATAGGTGTTGGGCCCTGGTTTGAAACCACGTTTGCAGCAGTTGGTAGACGCTGATAATTAAGTTTTACTTTAAGTGTTTCTACTTCCCGTTCCATACCGTCGATTTTCTCTTGAAATTCTTTGATTTTTTGAACAAGAAATTTGCTATTTTGTTCAAGGATATCGCGAACGCGATCTTGACTTAGATCTATTTGCATATTGGCTGGCCGATCACGTTGTTGAACACTTTCTTGGACGGCATTTAATGTGTTACGCATTTCACGATAGTCGCCTGCATGTTGGCTTTTGAATACTTCTTCTGCTTGCATTACTGCGTTTTCTCTGTCGCTTGCTAGTCCTTTTTTCATAAGTTCAAGAGCAAGAGCGTTTATTTTCTGAATTCTCTCTACATCCATTATTATTCACCCCGATATTCTACAGATTCTTGTTTGATGTGTTGGTATTTTATTATATGTGAAAAACTCTCACAACCTCTACCTTTTTTTGTGAGTTTATGAGAAACTAGTTCTTATTAATGTTTTCTATTCTGGCGTTGCTATATGTTGTGATCTGCTTAGAATGTTCTTCAATTGAATAGTCTTTAATTAGCACTTTGGGTATGGCACAGCCAAAGCTACTGTGTTTAGGCCTTATCCCCTACTTAATAAGGTTTTTTTGTTCATCCACAGACTACTGGTATTTTGAATGGAAGAATGCCGTTTGTTCCTAACGCAACGAAAAGCAAGGCCACAATAATGCCTACAATTAATCCACCCATCCAGTATTTGAACTCAATAATCCCTAACTGTCCTCTTTTTTGCATGAATAAATCATTTTTTGGGTTTATTTAAATCTTTCTGTTAGGTTCATTTTTCGAAAGATTTATAAATAGAATCTTTAAATTGTATTTAAACTTAGCGCTATTTGATCTTATGTAAAACGTCGTTTGACGGCGCGGATACTGCCCATGATTCGTAAAACCATCAAAGAATGTCCTGAGTGTGCAAGTAAGAATATTCATCGTGATGTTGAACGTGGTGAGACAACGTGTCGTGATTGTGGACTTGTTCTTGAAGATCGTATGGTTGATTTTAGCCAAGAATGGCGTGATTTTGATGATGATGGTGGGGCAAGTCGTCGACGTACAGGTGCACCAACTTCTGAGACACAATTTGATCAAGGGTTAGGCACTGAAGTGGGTTCATCTTCTGATTTGTATAAATTAGGTTCTGAAAAAGAACGAGATCGTT
This sequence comes from Candidatus Woesearchaeota archaeon, assembly GCA_023265685.1. Taxonomy (GTDB): domain Archaea; phylum Nanobdellota; class Nanobdellia; order Woesearchaeales; family GW2011-AR9; genus JACPIK01. The sequence goes on from JAHFSP010000014.1 coordinate 8,907, forward strand.
TCTTTCGTTTACGTAAATGGAATATTCGTATTAGTACAGCGATCGAGCGTAACTTGAAAGTTGCGTTGGCGGAATTGAAACGGGTTAGTTCATTCTTACGTTTACCTCGTTCTGTAGAAGAAGAAGCTGCACGCATTTATCGTCGTGCTGTTCAAAAGGGATTGGTTCGTGGTCGTTCCATGGAATCAGTTATTGCAGGTGCATTGTATGCTGCTTGTCGACGTCATGAGATTCCTCGTACTCTTGATGAGATGGGTGAAGCATCTGGTATTGAGAAAAAAGAGATTGGACGTACCTATCGTTTTGTGACGCGTGAACTTGAAATTAATATTAAACCCAGTAATCCGGCTGATTATATTCCTCGATTTGCGTCTGCGTTGAAATTGACGGCTGAGACGCAATCACATGCGGTTGAAATTTTAGAGATGGCGCGGGATATTGAATTAACTTCGGGTCGTGGTCCAACGGGGATTGCTGCAGCTGCGTTGTATGTTGCGTCGTTGATTCATGGCGAGAAACGAACGCAGCGTGAAGTTGCTGATGTTGCAGGAGTTACGGAAGTAACGATTCGGAATCGGTATAAGGAACTAATTAAGAAGCTCAAGCTGGGCAAGAATGTTGAGAAGACGAAGAAGAAGTAGGGTTAGTGGTTTTGGTTTAAGGTGTTTTTGGATATTGTATGTCGGCTGATTTGGTTTATCGTACATTGTTTCACGAGGTTACAATACGTGATTCTTTTAGAAGAGGGTTAATTCCAGAATTTCATGGCGAATTCTTTTTTAGATCAGGTTATTTGAATAACGAAGTGTTACAAATTACTGATTCATTTTCGACCTTTTTAGATCAGGATACGCGAATTAGTTCTCCAGTTCGTCGAGAAACTTTTAGAATTGATGATGGAAATTTTGATTGTTTTAGGATATATCAACAAAACAGTGCATTTGCTTGTTATAGGGTTTTGGGTGCAGTGCAGCCTAAAAGTAACCAAGTAGTAATTTGTCAAGAGCGAGAAGGAAGAGTATCCCGACATATTTTGGAGAAATTTGTCAAAGGGTATCAAAAATGAGTACTGCTCAAAATGTTCGTTATGTTTATTTCTGGGTACATCCGCAGTGGAGTGTTCCATGGGATTCGAATTTGTGTGACGTAGAGTTGGAATGCTATCGTGATTTTGTTGAAAGAATTCGTGTCGATCCTTTGTGCGCATTGGTTCAGGTTGAAGGGGTTCCTCAGTTTGATACTGCTGTTTCACGGGAATGGGTTACGCTACTTCGTGATTTTGATAAGGGTGCTGCTGGTGAATTAGGTAGTCGATATTATGTTTTTCGAGATGGTTTTTTTAATGGTCGTCGCCAGGATCATGTAGGGGAATTGGCAAGTGTGCTTGGGTTACATCCACAAAATCAATCTTCTTTTTTAACCTCGAGTGAATTTGAATTTGGTGGAAACGCTGTTAATTATCTTGCTCGGGCATTTGTCTTCGGTAAAGAACTAGATACGTGTCCTCTTCAACAAGCATATCATTCTGGACTTCATGATTTTGCAACGTCCGTTCGTTATTATTCTCGTGAGCTTCCTGACCGTATTGATCCTGCTGTAAATCATCATTGGGATAGGGGAGATCGTGGGTCTCTTGTTGGGAAGAGATAGTTACACTATTTTTTGAGCGTAATCTTCTTAAGTTGGAAGTAGTTTCTTGAGCTCATGAATCTTTCGCCAGAAATGAAAAAACAGCTTGAGGAACAGAAGAAGCAGTGTGTGTTTTGTAAGTTGATTTCTGGAGAGATGAAACCTAAGACGGTCTTTGAGGATTCTACGACGATTGCGATGTTGGATATTTATCCTGCGGTGAAGGGTCATACGTTATTTATGCTTAAAGAACACTATCCGATTGCCCCCTATATCCCCCCTGAGGATTCGACACATCTGTTTGGGTTGTTACCGCACATTACTAAAGCGGTGATGGGTGGAATTGTTTCGACTGGGTGTAATATTTTTATAGCGAATGGAGGCGTTGCTGGTCAGCAAGCTCCTCATTTTTTGATTCATATTCTACCACGTGAGGGTGGAGATGGTTTCTTTCATTTCTTTTTTGATAAACGAAAAGCAGTGATGCCGGATGATAAGAAAGGGTTGTTTGTTACGAATTTCCCGGCGATGATGGCAGCACATTTTAAACGCAGTCCTGCTGTTTGGCATACGGGAAGTGGTGAGAGATCTGAGAGATTAAAAGAAATTGCCTCGAAAAATACATTTCTCTATGAAGATGAAAAAGTGTTGGTTGTGGTTCCTGCTAAAGGGTTAGTTGAAGGCCACATTGAAGTTTATTCTAAAGAGCAAGAGAAGGATTTTGGTAAGTTGTCAGGGGAGAGTGGTGCACATTTATTTGCGGTTGCGTCAATGGCGGCATCGGCACTTTTTGAAGGGATGGGTGCACAGGGAACGAACTTGATTGTTAAATCTGGCAATAGTGATGATAATTCTCATGGTGGGTTGGTAATGCATGTTTTAGCACGATTTGCTGATGATTCTTTGAAAGATATTCATTGGCAGCCAAAGCAAGCAACGTATAACATGGATTCTCTTCAATCAAAAATTAAAGACAAGACGTGGAATATTAAAGTGGAGAAGGTGGCTGTTTCTGAAGTTAGGGCATTGAAACCGCATCATGATGAGATAAAGAAGGCGATTGAGAAGATGTATGGGTGAAAAGAATACGTCAAGAAGTTTTATAATCTTTTAAATCTCATTGGAGAGTATGAGCTTCATTAAGAATCTTTTGATATATTTCTTTCCAAAGCGGAATAACAAGAAATCAATTTTTAGGGGTAAAAAACTAATTATCTCTGTTGGTGAGAAATCAGCAGACGATGAAGATGGAGATTGCCGCTCAAATTATTTTGTTATTGAGGGAAAAGTTAGAGAGAGAACAATAAATAGAACCAATTTGAGAAGTAAAGATGGTCTGGATTTTTCTTCTTTCAAATTAGTGGAGTTAACCTCTCTTAGTCGTATTTCAAAAATTGCCTATTTTTCTCATAAAGGTTCTTCTACTATAAAATCTAAGAGATATATTATACAACTTTTTAAAAATTATCAAAAAAGTGGCGGGACAATAAAACTATAATCTCATTAATTCTCGTTATATAATTTCCATGTCTTCAATTTGTGTTCTGAGTTTTGTGACATCGATTCGATCTAATCTAACACCTTTCTGTTCGACAATACGTGCGGCCATTAAGGACCCTAACGCAGCGGCTTTTTGGAGTGGCCAATCGTGGGTAATCCCATAGAGAAATCCTGCCGCGTAGGTGTCGCCAGCGCCAGTTGTGTCAACAGGTTTTGCGTGGAATGCAGGTGCCATAATCACCTCACCCTCATGGGCAATGAGAGATCCATCAGGACCAATTTTTACAATTGCTGTTGAGCAGAGTTTTGCAAGATCGGTGAGGGCATGAACATCATCTTTGTCGGTAAACTCTTTGGCTTCAGTTTCGTTTGCAAAAACTATATCAATGTACTCTTTGAGTAGGTGATGGAGAAAGTCTTTGTTACGTCGAATAAGGCCGGGATCAGCAAGATCAAGAGAGATGAGAGTGTTATGTTTCTTGGCGAAACGAATCGCTTCGAGCATGACGTCACGAGTTTTCCCTTCGACTTGATACGCTTCGAGATGAAGAATTTTACTTTGTGCAATATCTTGCTCTTCAAGATCGCTTGGCTCAATTTCAATGGCAGCGCCTAAGTGAACTGAGAAAGTACGCTGGGAATCTGGCGTGATAAATGTGAGGGCATGGCCGGTTACGGCATTATGACGATGGAGTTTTGGATGGACATGATGTGCATTCATGGCTTCGATATAGAGATTAGCGTGTTCATCGTTTCCGACTTTACCACAGAGAATGACTTTTCCTCCAAGTAGACCGATGGCTCGCATGGTGTTGGCAACCGATCCACCAGGACAGTGTTCGATGGTTACGTTTGATTCATGAAGTTTATGAAGTAAGAGTTCGGCCTTTTCTTTATTGACGAGATGCATTTCGCCTTTGCGCAGATCCCATTCGATTAGGTTTTTGTCGTCTGCTTGTACGAGAAAATCCATAAGAGGGCTGCCGATTCCGATAACGTCAATGGTTTTGGTGTTTGGAGTATTCATTTGTTTCACTTTCCTCATTCTTTTTGGTATTTTTTACTTTATTAATTTTTTTATTGACTCTAATTTTAGGATATAATCTTACTATACTTTTACTTTATTTCTTGTGCAATCACGCGACAAGGGGCGCCGTCGGCGTCTTTGATTTTGAGTGGTAGGATAATGAATTGGAAGCGTTTGCCGATAAGGGGTTCGAGATTGATAAGGTTTTCAACAATAAGGATATCGTGTTGGAAGAGAAATTTGTGGACGTAAAACGGAGTGTTGTCTGGAGTAAATGAATCAATACCCACGATGCGTACTTTTTTTTCTAGAAGTCGTTGGGCTAACGGAAGAGAGATAGTGGGATTTTTCTCAAAGAAATTTTTGCTCCCGATTTTACTTGTATGGCCGGTGTGAAAGAAGACAATATCATCTTGTTTGATTAAGCTAAGATCAGGTGAGTTGTCGAATGGTACGTTGTTAAGATTGATGACAGTACCTTCCCCGATGAAGTGATCAATGGGAAATTGGTCGAGCTTTTTCCCTTTGCTAAGCATATGGAATGGTGCGTCGATATGCGTGCTGAAATGGCTATTGAAGGTTATTCTTTTTTCATTCCAACCTTCTTTTTGAATGGTTGCGTATTGTTCAATGGTTGTTGGAGGGTCACCAGGAAAGGGAGGAATTGAAGAGTCAAAAACTAGAGTTAGATCATGCCAAGGTGTAGTGTCTGGTTTCATATACCACAGACCCGGCCATTTTTTTCAAGAAAATCCTGATGGAATTCTTCTGCTTTCCAAAAATCAACTGCAGGGGCAATCTGAGTTACAATCGGATCTTTCCATTTTTTTTGTGCTTCTTTTTTTGATGATTCTGCTTCTTTTTTTTGCTCGGGTGAATAGTAAAAAATTACTGAGCGATATTGTGATCCAAGATTAGGTCCATCTTGATTAAGAGTAGTGGGATTATGCATTTTCCAGAACATATCAAGAAGCTCTTTGTAGGTTACTATTTTTTCGTCGAACTCTACTTTAACAACTTCAGCATGTCCTGTGTCTTTGTAACACACTTCTTTGTAGGTTGGGTTGTTGATATGTCCGCCCATATATCCTACTTCAGTCTTGAGGACGCCTTTCATTTTGTTAAAAACTGATTGAGGTTTCCAAAAACAGCCGGCACCGAAGGTTGCAGTTTGCATGAGGTTTAGAGGGAGAAGGTGTTTATATGTATTTTGATGTTTTTGGATGTTGTATTTTTTCACAGAGGTACTGAGTTTACTTTCTATGTGGTTAATTTGGCACTAGGCGCACTGGTCAACTCCGAATTTACTTTATAACCTATTTAAGAATCATTTTACAGTATGGGTACTGAAAGAATTATCTGGGAAGTTTCGATTTTAAAAATTAGCTCCAGTGAAAATACCATCTACAAAGTTACAAGACAAATCGTTTTGCTTAGTATTAGTGAAACTAAACTTTTTTCCAACTTTGAAGAAGCATTAGCACAATTAAAAATGTGGTCAGAGTAAGTGTTTGTATTTTTTCATATTTTCTTTAATTGATTGTATTAGTTTAGGTTGTTGATAGCTATAAATATCGGGTATATCTAAACAGATAATTCTTTTTGTGGTGTATGCTTGAGGGAATTTGGTGCGTAATTGTTCTGCTTGATCTTCCTCCATAACAAAAATAATTTCGGCCCAACGTGTGTCTTTCTGGGTTAATTTTTTCCCACCATATAGTCCTCTTGAACGTGTTTCGTAAAACGGCTTAAAAAGTTCCTCAGCAGTCTTACTTCGGTTTTTATTTTGATTACAGATAAAAAGAAGATTCATAGTAATAGAAAAGAAAAAGAGTATAAAAAACTTGTTTAATTAATTGATACCTAAATTAATACCGATAATGATTGGCTTTGTATGGTCCACCTTTGGGTACGTCTAAGTAAGAAGCTTGGGAATCAGTTAGTTCATCAATCTCAACGCCAATTTTCTTTAAGTGAAGTCGGGCTACTTCTTCATCGAGAATCTTGGGAAGAACATAGACGCCAATTTCGTGATGTTTTGTCCAGAGTTCAATTTGAGCTAGGGTTTGGTTGGCAAATGATGTACTCATCACAAATGATGGGTGGCCTGTTGCACAACCAAGATTGACTAAACGTCCTTCTGCAAGGATATAGATTTCTTTGCCTTCTTGGAAGATGTACTTGTCATATTGCGGTTTGATGTTTAGTCGGGTTGCACCAGACCTGGTATTGAGCCAATGCATATCAATCTCGTTATCAAAATGACCAATGTTACAGACAATAGCTTGATTTTTCATCATGATAAAATGTCGATCAACAATGATGTCTTTGTTTCCTGTGGTGGTAACGAAGATGTCGCCTTCTTTAGCTGCATGATCCATTTTCTTTACTTCGTAGCCTTCCATGGCTGCTTGAAGAGCGTTGATAGGATCAATCTCTGTGATGATGACACGACAACCATAGCCTCGCAATGATTGAGCACAGCCTTTTCCTACATCTCCGTATCCGGCAATAACGGCAACTTTGCCTGCAAGCATGACGTCAGTTGCGCGTTTGATACCGTCTACTAATGATTCACGACAGCCATAGAGATTATCAAATTTTGATTTAGTAACGGAATCGTTTACGTTAATTGCTGGAAAGAGAAGTTTTCCTTGGTCACGGAGTTGATAGAGGCGATGAACACCCGTTGTCGTTTCTTCAGAAACTCCTTTCACTTCTTTGGCAACATGAGTCCAATGGGTTGGATTTTTTATGTAGAATGATTTTAAACATTTCATTAATTCACGGAAATCTTCTCCTTCATGGCTGTAGTCTTTACCTAAAATCGTTGAGTCTCTTTCTATTTCAACACCTTTGAGAATCATCATGGTAGCGTCTCCACCATCGTCAACAATTAAGGTTGGGCCTTTGCTATTGCCAAAGTCGAGAGCACGCTGTGTACACCACCAGTATTCTTCAAGGTTTTCGCCTTTCCAGGCAAAGACAGGAATACCGGCTTGTGCAATGGCAGAGGCGGCATGATCTTGTGTTGAAAAAATGTTACAAGAAGCCCAACGGACTTGTGCGCCAAGATGAACGAGGGTTTCGATAAGAACTGCGGTCTGAATGGTCATATGTAATGAACCTGTAATTCGTGCACCTTGGAGTGGCTTTTGATGACCGTATTTTTCTCGTAGAGCAATGAGACCAGGCATTTCTTTTTCGGCAATTGTGATCTCTTTACGTCCCCAGTCGGCTAAGGACATATCTTTTACTTTGTAATCTTGATGTTGCATGTTTTGATTTTGCATGATGTAAGCACCTATTTTGTTTTGATTTTTTGATTCTTTCACAGAATGGGCTATTTAAAGATTTAGCTTGCGAAATTGGGTTATTTGCGAAATTTGGCCATTTGTAAAATGAGGTATTCTTGAAGAATGGCTTTACGTAGAGATTTTTTACTGTTCTGGTCTTCGTAATGTTGCACCTATTTGTCCTGTGTAACGCGATTCTATTTCTTGAGAACTGGGTGTGAGAAACGGTACGAGAACCAGCTCTGCTTGTTTACAGTCAGCATGAAGATACACACCTTCAGGTTCTGTTACATAATTTTCAAAGGTCATCTGTTGTAGATGTCTTAATCCGTAGGCGTGGTAAGGTGCATTGGGGTGGGTGAGGAAGGGAAATCTTGTAAAATGTTTTGGATCAGGAAAATTAGTTTTGGTCATTGCTGGTCGTAGATTGATTGTAGGTGTGACGTAGGCAACGCATCTATTGGAGGTTGCAAACCTTTCTCTACATGATGAGATAAAGAAAGCTCCTTTTGGAAGGTAATATCCTTTTGGGTGATGTCGCAGATTCACAGTTTCAAAGTCTTCAGAGTGGTCTTTATCTTGTGGATCAAGGATTCTCCCTTTTTTATAGACATAAATTAGGTCTTCCATGTGTAATTCAAGTGCTTCTCCAAACGAGGCGTTTGTTCTGTCTAGTTTGTGTCCTTTATCATATACAATAAGATCCTCGCTATCCATCGCATCTTTGATTTCATTGGCTAACATCGTTTCAAGCTGGGTATGAATGAAAATTTGTGCTAGGTGTTCATAGGGACGTATTCGTACCTGTGTGCCAAATGTTTCAAGATTGCATATGGCCGTAAACCCTCGGTCTCGCCACGTTCCAAAAAGATTTTCAATTGAAGGTTGTGGGTCTACTTGTATTCCTAATCGTGCGTAACTACTTCTGGTGGTTATTTCTCCAATAAGGCCTTGTGCAAGAAATAGACGACTGTCAAGTTTGACTTTGTATTGTTGCTGAGGTTCTAGAATGAATCCCTCTTGTGGTATCTCTGCTTTACGATTTTTCCCATTCCAAATAGCATTAGTTATACTTAGATCTATCGAGTGGGCGGCAACTTGCGGGGTCCCGTTGACTCTGAGAAGATTTAATTTTAGTGCTTTATTGATCAGTTCGGGAGGTAATAATGGCATGGATGTACCTTCTCAAGAAATCACCGTTCTCTTTTTTAGGGTAACGTATATAAATTCTTCCTCGTTTTCATTACTCATGGTTCAACCGGGAGATCATGTTCGTATTACTACCAAAAATTCCAAAGAAGAAGGAATTCTCATGCCGAGTTCAAGTGAGAAGATTGTACTTCTCAAATTAGTAAATGGGTATAATATGGGCTTTGAGAGAGCAGATATTGATCGAATTGATTTGATCGTGAAAGGAGATGCTCCGTCTCATGTTGTTTCTCACCATGCTGTTCATGGTACTCTTTCTGCTCGCTCGGATCTTCCAACGATTGCTATTTTACATACAGGTGGGACAATTGCAAGTAAAGTTGATTATCGTACGGGTGGTGTGGCGACACAATTTACGCCTGACGATTTAGTGGGTCTTTTTCCTGAACTCAAAGATATTGCAAACGTTGAATCTGAGTTGATTGCACAGATGTGGAGTGATGATTTACGTTTTTCTCACTTTAAACTTATTGCTCACAAAATTGAGGAACATATACGTCGAGGCGTGAAGGGAATCATTATCGGTATGGGGACAGACAATCTTACGGTTGGTGCTGCAGCGCTTTCTTTTATTGTGGAATCATCTCCGGTTCCGATCGTTTTTGTAGGCGCACAACGTTCGTCTGATCGAGGGAGTTCGGATGCGGCAATGAATTTGATTTGTGCTGCAGAGTTTATTACTAAAACTGATTTTGGTGGTGTGGCTATTTGTATGCATGCTCATGAAAACGATGATCGGTGCGTACTTTTACCTGCAACTAAAACGTACAAACTTCATACTTCTCGACGTGATGCGTTTAAGCCCGTGAATACAGAACCCTATGCACATGTTGATTATGCTACTCGTGAGATTTGCTTTTTAAGACCGGATTATCCTCGTCGGGCTGATCGATTAGTGATTAAACCGGCAATGGAAGATAGAGTCGGATTACTTAAAATCCATATTAACATGTTTCCTGAACAGTTTGAGTTTTTTAAAGGCTATAAAGGGCTAATTATCGAAGGAACAGGTTTAGGTCAAACTCCAGGTCAAGTTCCTAATGATTTGTGTTTGATCCATAAAGAAATTTATCCTGCTTTACGTCGTGTAATTGAGAGTGGTTGTGTTGTGGTTATGACTTCGCAATGTATTTACGGTGGTGTTAACATGAATGTGTATGACAAAGGACGTGATCTTTTGGGTTTAGGAATTATCCCTGGTCACGATATGCTCGCAAATACGGCGTTGGTGAAGTTGTCTTGGTTATTGGGCAATTATAATCCTGCTGATGTTAAGAAGTTAATTGGGGAGAATTTACGGGGCGAGATTTCTGAGCAACATATGTATCAACCGTAATCTATTTAAGGGATAATAGTTTTATTGTTCTTATGGTATGGATGGTTTCAAGAAGATATATGCGGCTTTTGTGTTTTGGCTTAGGATTACTGTTCTTGTTTTCCGTTATTAGTTGTACTTTTACGCCAACGGTTTTAGAGGTAGATGTTGCTGGTGAAAAATACTGTGTTACTGATAGTGATTGTGTTGCGTCTTTGTGTTGTCATGCAACGGATGCGTTGAATAAAGACCATGCACCTGAATGTACTGCTGTGTTGTGTTCTATGGATTGTCAAGAGGGGACTCTTGATTGTGGGCAGGGTCACGTAGCATGTGTTGAGAATGCGTGTACTGTGGTGTTTGATGGTAGTTTAGAAGGGATACAAGATGCTTCATGATTTCGTGTTGATTTCTGAGTTTATTTGATAGGGCCATTTGGTTCTAACAATGCAGTTAAAGTTGCTCGACCTTGACTTACAGCCTGAAACGGATCATCACTACGTGCGGCGTTAATCATACTTTCTTCTGCTTTTTGAAATAGTTCAATTAAATGAGTCACGTGACAATATTCAAATAGAATATCAATATAATAAGATAATGTATCTCTTTTTAGAGAAGTTTCGTCTTCGTCTGTATGCCATTGGTGCATTTCATTATATTCTACTACAAAGTCGTTGGGATTAGGGTATAATCTTGATAAAGCACGGTCTAATAATCCTGCCATTGTATCTTCATTTAGTGCTCTTTCATTTCCATTTTCAATTTGTCTATTAAGATAAAAATCACTTATTCCCATAGCTATACTGATTCTTGCAGGTTGGTAGTCTTCTGGTTCTAAATTATTGCCATCAACTTTACATCCAGTTCTATAGAATGTAGCAATAAGTTGGTTAATTGTGGGTAATGTAAATTCTATGCGGTTATTTTCGATGATAGCTGTTTGAAGATTAGTTGACACTGCTGATTCATTTACTCCTCTGTAGAAGACATCGAGCATTTCGTACAATCCTTCTTGTCGTTCTCGATATTTTATAAGTTCGGTTTGAATAACGGGTGTTGTCACAGTTAGTCTTATTTTTTCTCTTTTTTAAGAATTGTGATCTTGGAGTCGCTGCTTTTTTATAATCAGGTTTATTTTAATTTGTTATGAGATCAATTCCAGAGTCTTTTTTTTCTCGTGATTCAGTTCTGGTTGCGCAAGAGTTGATTGGAAAAATTATTGAGATTGGTGGGTGTCAAGTTCGTATTGTTGAGACAGAAGCCTACAAGCGGGATAAGGCTTCTCATGCGTTTACCAAAACGAATCGTAGTGCATTGATGTATGAGAGTTATGGTCATGTCTATGTTTATTTTATTTATGGCATGTATTGGTGTCTTAATTTTACGACGGAAAAGGGTGATGCTGGTGCAGTGTTGATTCGCGCTGCTGAGCCGTTGGTGGGTATTGAAGAGATGCAAGAACGGCGGGGAAAGACAAAAGCAGTGGAGCTATGTTCTGGTCCGGGTAAATTATGCCGCGCTTTAGGAATTGATGGGTCATTTAACGCAACGAAAATTGGTCATACAGTTCGACTGCTTGATGATGGTTTGAGAGCTTTTAAAGTAGGGCATAGTGCGCGTGTGGGAATTACTCAAGATACTCATTTAGAATGGCGGTTTTTTATGGAAGGAAATGGGTGTGTGAGTAAGAACCGGTGAGTTCTTTTTCGTGTCATTTTTAAGAGGATATGAGAAAAATGGTGCGGAAGACAGATAGCAAAAAACGTGCTCGTTTTTGGACCTGTCTTCATTTATAAGAAAAGTATGCGGAAGACAGGGTTCGAACCTGCGCAGGCACTAAGCCACTACCCCCTCAAGGTAGCTCGTTTGACCACTCCGACACATCCGCATGAATTTATTGTATGTTTACTGTGGCGGTTTAAAAATCTTTGATTTTTTGCTACCGACACATCTGCATAAATGTTGTTTAATTTTACTTTGAGGACTTTTTGGAAAAATAATGGGCTATTTATTAATCTTTCAGTTAGAGATTTAGTATTGCTTACTTTGAGATTATTTGCTCTACTTCTTATTGAATACTATGATCTCGGCTTTGGCTAACTCTTCGTGGAGAATTTTCATGTCAATATTTTTGAGTTCGTGGTTAATTCGTGCAGGTTCAGATTTGGTTGCAGGGTTTTTTGGACCAAGAAGATTACAGATTTCCGGACCTTTGGAGATTTCATAGGTTCCCAGTTTTCGGGCAACATCAATGATCTCTTGTTTGTCGTAGGTGAGAAGGGGTCGGAGGATTTCCATGTTGACGTTTTTTGTGATGGATGTGAGGTTGCTGAGTGTTTGGCTTGATACTTGACCAAGATTTTCTCCGGTAATTAAGAACTGGGCGTTTTCTTTTTGAGCGATTAATTGCGCACAGCGCATCATCATTATTTTACCTAAGACATAATAATCTTGATGGCGACATTTGCTTACTAGCTCTTTGAGAACAGGAGTAAATGGAATTAGATAGAGTTTGTGGACTCCAAGTACTTGGCATAATTCTTTTACTTTTGTGATCTCTTTGCCGTCGGTTAAAGGTAATTGATGAAAATGTGCGGCTATAATCTCGAGACGTTGTTGTAGGAGGTGAATTGCTACTGGTGAATCAATTCCTCCTGAGAGTAATGCAACCCCTTTTTCCATGGGCTGAGAAGAACGAAAAGGCTATTTAAGATTTCTGCAACTACTTATACAGGAAGAAGTAGTATTATTCAGGTAATATTTGATAACCCTTTGTGGAAAATGAGTAATGACTACGTAAGTGAAGTTACGCCTTTTTGGAAAATCTAAGAGGAAATAATAAAATCATCATTATAATTCCCATTCTTGTCGTCGAAGTGAGTGTGTGGTAAGATTTATATTCGGTTTGGATGAATAATAAGTATTGGTGCCAAAGTCAATGTATTCTACTCCTGATAAGGATCGATTTACAACACATTGAAGAAATCCTCGACGATTTCCAAAGAGTCCATCAAGCATTCCTTCAAGTTCTATTTCAGGAACTGGATTGGAGATATTGTAGAAGACTAAACGGGGGTTTTGTTGTAGGAAGTTAATTGATATGTTGTATTGTTTGTTACTTGGTTTATTTACATCCTCGTTTGGTTTAATTGTATCCATGCCTAATTTTTGAGGTAATATAAATCTAGAATGTTCTACTCCTGCTTCTATTGATCTACGTACTGCACCTGGTGTCCTGAACATGTCTAATAACGTAGACTCCACTCGATAATGTGCTTCTTCATAAGGGCCAGAACCTAAAACTGTTCTTATAATTCCTTGTTTTTCACTATACCCAATATCCATGTTTTTTGTAAAAATCGATTCTTTTAAAAATATTTAGATTTTGGAGTTCCTATTGTAGTTTTAGATGGGGTCATGTTAATAGTTTTTGGAAATATGAGGTCAAAAATTAATCTGAAAATTATAACTCCCCCATTAAAACAAATCTTTATATCTTGGTTCGTTCTCTAAACAGGTATGAAAAAGAGTAGGACAATGTTAGGATTGTTTTGTATGTTGCTTGTTTTAGTTGTGCTCTTTTTTCTCCCTTTTGTTCTTGCAGATGATTTGGCGATGCATGATTCTTTAGATATTTCTCTTGTTGTTGAGGGTAATTGGTCAGTGACTCCATCAGGACATCAATCTGCTCTTAACTCAGTTAGTACTGATTTACTGCTTGTTCCACAAAATGATTTTCGTCAGGAAATTACTGATTGGAAATCAAGTGGTATTAAGATGGATAAAGATGGAACTAATACTGATGGTCTTTATTTTAATTGGGAAAAACCAGTTCCTGAGAAGGCTTCATTTGGGTACACTTCAACTATTCATACTAAAAATGTGTATCGTCCAATTTCTACAGTTGTTTCATTTCCTATTCTTGATTCACAACTTCATGGTGTGGAGCAATATCTGCTTCCAACAGTGACTATAGATTCAACAAATCCTGCTGTTGTTGCCAAAGCTGCAGAACTTGCACAAGGTCAGAAGGATTTATTCAAAGTGTCGTTTGTGATGGCGAGTTGGATTGAACAGAATGTCAAATATGACCTTAATTCTTTAACTTCTCAAGCTTCACAAAAAGCGTCTTGGGTATTAGAGCACAAAGAGGGAGTATGTGATGAGATGAGTTCTCTTTTTATTGCGATGGCTCGTTCTCAGGGGATTCCCGCACGTTTTGTTTCAGGTATTAGTTACAGCACTTCTGATCTTTTTGATACTCCTTGGCAACCACATGGGTGGGCTGAAGTTTATTTTCCCAATGCGGGGTGGATTCCATTTGATATTGCATTTGGTGAGTATGGATATGTTGACGTTACACATATTCGCATGAGTGAGAGTGATGATCCTACAACTCCTGCTACCTCATATCAATGGTTTGGAAATGGTGCTGACCTTACAACAAATCCTTTGCGTTTTGATGTTTCTATTCTCAAACAGGGTATGCGCACTCAAGAGTCTTTAGTGTTGAAATCTTCTGTTCTTTCAGATACTATTGAATTTGGCAGTTATGACTTAGTTAAAGCTACTCTCAAGAATACTGCTGATTCTTATACTGCTACAACTCTCCAGCTTTCAGCTCCAAAAGAGGTTTCTATTTTGGGTCGAAATCGTCGTAGTCTATTGCTTATGCCTCAAGAGACGCGAGAAACATATTGGGTGGTTCGTGCGCCTCAAGATTTAGATACTACGTTTTATTACCATTTTCCATTCTTAGTATATACCGAAAAAAATCTAAGTGTGCAGGGTGAGTTTACTGCAAAACCAGGTTCACAGTATTATTCTCAAGAGGATATCAATAAGCTTACCATCAAAGATGAAGAGAAAGAATATTCTCATCAGGTAGATTTGGTGTGCGAGACACCTACGTCGTTGGTAGTGGGTGAGAAGAAGAGTGCTCGTTGTACTATCAGAAATCAAGGTGCTGTTTCACTAGATCATCTTCGTTTTTGTGCAAATGAGCAATGTAAAACAGTTGATGTTGCAGTTGATGGAAGTGCTGTTCTCGATGTTACTCTTGCTACTTCGCGTGCAGGTGTTGGTGCAATCATTCTTACTGCTGAAAATAATATTGTTGAGAGACGAGTTAGGTTTGCGTTTTTAGTTCTTGATGCGCCTCAAA
Source organism: Candidatus Woesearchaeota archaeon (assembly GCA_023265685.1). Classification (GTDB taxonomy): domain Archaea; phylum Nanobdellota; class Nanobdellia; order Woesearchaeales; family GW2011-AR9; genus JACPIK01. The sequence continues at coordinate 24,047 of JAHFSP010000014.1, forward strand.
TTAAAGTTTCTTTGGTTGTTCCTGAGTCTGCAAAACGAAGAGAAACTATTCCATTAGAGATTGATCTTACTAAGATTTCGTTTACTCCTGCTTCTAATGTGTCTGTAACACTTCACGGTTCTCGTTTTGACCATGTGTGGACACTTGATCATCTTACTGATGCCGAGAAATTTGTTCTTGAACTCTCAGACCCCCCACTTTCTTTTAATAATACCTATGTCGTTGATGTTTCCTGGTTTGATGATCAGGGGCATACGTTTCATACTTCTACTCAGGGTAGTGTGCGTGGTGATGCTACTTCGTTTCAGGATAAAATTGTTTTCTTTTTTAACGAAGTGTTAGGGGTCTTTTCGTAGTGATGGTTTTCATAGGATTGGCTTTTGAGGAGTTGCTGAGGTTGTTTTTTCGGACTTTCTCTTTAAAATAATTTTAAAACCTATTTTTTGATCTTCATTTTAACAATAGAGCTTGTTTTAACCTATAAACCTATCTTTTATGCTCACATAATCTTTAAAAAGAGAAAGATATTTAGTAGGAGCATGGTAAAAGAGGATGTTGATAAGAAGATAGTCTATTCTGAGACAATTGATCTTGATGGTACTGATTCAAACAAAGCCCAGGATGAACTCAAACGGCTGAGTTCTGCACTCAAGCGAGTGGAAGATGAGAATCGGTTGCTTTCTCAGACCGTTCGTCGCTTTGAAGAAGAGGGGGCGATGTTGCGTGAACTTTTTAACAAAGCGAATAATGAGTTAACGACTCTAAAGAAGCCTGCTCTTTTAGTTGCTGATGTTGTAAGTGTTGAAGATGACAAAGCAGTTATTCGTCTTCCAAATGGTAATAAATTTTATTCTTACATTGCAACTGATGTTAAGGGTCTCGTAGGTGGGGATGCAGTTCTTGTTGATCAGAAGGCTCTTAATGTTATCAAAAAAATTGATGTAAGTAATCATACTGATGTTGAGAAATATGTCATTGTTGAGAAGCCTAAAGAGAGTTGGAAAGAAATTGGTGGATTGAAACGTGAAGTTCAAGAAGTTAAAGAGGTTATCGAACTTCCTCTCAAAAAACCTGCTTTATTTAAAAAAGTAGGAATTCAGCCGCCTAAAGGGATTTTATTATATGGTCCGCCTGGAACAGGTAAAACTCTTCTTGCTAAAGCTGTTGCACATAGTACCAATGCAACGTTTATTGAGGTGGTTGGGTCTGAGTTGGTTCAGAAATTTATTGGTGAGGGCGCTAAACTGGTTAAGGATATTTTTAACATGGCTCGTAAGAAAGCTCCAACTATTGTGTTCATCGATGAAATTGATGCTCTTGCTGCTACTCGTATGGATACGGGAACATCAGGTGAGCGTGAAGTAAATAGGACGTTTATGCAACTTCTTGCAGAGATAGATGGGTTTAAACCTCTGGATAATGTTAAAATTATTGGAGCAACCAATCGTTTAGATATTCTTGATCCTGCGATGATTCGTCCAGGACGTTTGGATCGTTTAATTGAGGTTGGTCTGCCTGATGATGAAAGCCGTTATGAGATTCTTAAAGTTCATACTCAGCGTATGAATTTACAGAAAGTTGATCTTAAGAAAGTGAGTAAGATGATGGGCAATTTCAGCGGTGCTGAGATTCGCGCTGCATGTACGGAAGCAGGCTTTTTTGCTATTCGTGAGGATCGTAGTGCGGTCACGAGTCATGATTTCCATAAAGCAATTGAGAAACTTCGAGCTCTTGAGTTACATGATGAGAAGAGTGGGTTGTTTGGGTGATTGCGGAATTCTGAATTAGTCTTTATAGTTCTTTATCTTTCTATTTTTTTAAATTAGAGCTGTTTTACTTACAGGAGTATTCTCTCGCTTCTTTCATTTGGGTAGCAATTACTTCTTCTAATCTTATTTGGAAATCAAGATATTCTTGACTTTGGGCAAGATGAGGAAGACGTTTTTCTATATTCCTTTCGGTTTGATCCCATGAAAAATGTTGGCGAGCAGACCACACGAGGTATTCAGTCTGGGTATCAGTACATATTTTGTGTCTATCTATCGCACTTGGTTGCGTTGAGACTGTTTGTGCTAGTTCTAATGGTGGTTCTTTTCTCTCTAGCATATTGAATAGTTGTTGGTTAACGGAGTCCAATTCTTTTGTTGATTGGTTTGCGATGGTAGTGGCAGTCATTACATACGCTTGAGTGAGATAGGAGGGAAAGCCAAATTTAGTATTCATCTCATTGAGGTTCTTATTCAAACTAATCATAATTGTTTTTTCAAACAAATCTTGGCAGGGTTTTGGAGCTTGTTGAAATAGAGTAGGATTTGATTCTGAATCTTTGTAGAGTTTCACACATTGAGGAATGGAAACTTGGGGTGTTGACGTTTGATCTGTTGAAGTTTGGATCGTTGAGGGTTGAGCACCACAGGCGGTGATTAGGGCTGTACTTAGAGTGAGGGCGTATTTCATAGATGCTCAGAATGGGCTTATTTTAAAATGGTTTGGGTAGATCTATGTTTTAGTTATTCTTTTTCTGGTTGGCAATTACCATCTTTAATCTTATTTGAAAGAAGAGATAATCTGAGTTTAGTATAAATGAGGGAGTGTATGAATTGGTGAAGTTATAGGGAATAGAGGTTGTAGAAATATCCTAAATATCTCAATATAACAAAAATTAACAAGAAATAATTTATAGAAGGCACCCGTATTAGTGGCATGGCAACCACAACACAACAGATTCAATCAGGTAAACAATTGCTCAATGGGCTGGATTTTCTCTGGCTTGAGATCACCAATTCGTGTAATCTTAATTGCGGACATTGTTATACTAAATCAGGTCCCGATGTTCCATTATTTGGGACGATGCAAGAGCAAGATTGGGTTACCCTTCTTGAAGATGCTAGTGAAAATGGTTGCCAGATGGTGCAATTTATCGGGGGGGAGCCAACAATGCACCCGTCTCTTCCAACACTTATCGCACAGGCAGATAGCATTGGTTATAACTTAATCGAAGTATTTTCTAATGGGACAAAACTCTCTGAGCCTGTGTTCCAAGCCTATCTTGATCACAAAGTACATGTAGCTTTCTCAGTCTATGGACCCAATGCACAAATTCATGATGAAGTGACTCGACGTCCGGGCAGTTTCGAGCGAACAGTAAAGACTATTCGTCGAGTTGTTGATGCAGGGTTAAGCACTCGCGTAGGAATTATTGGCATGGAGAGTAATAAAAGTTATATCGATGAAACTGAAGCGTTCGTTCGAAGTTTAGGGGTTGCGCATGTTGGAAGTGGCTACGTGAGAGGAATTGGTCGTGGGGAAAATCATGTTGCAGTGCAAGACCCTCTAGATGAATTATGTGGTCATTGCTGGGATGGTAAGTTAGTTGTTACTCCGAATGGGGATGCGTTTCCATGTGCGATGGCAAGGGCATATCCAGTAGGGAATGTATCTGATGGCTTGGTGCAGGTTTTAGATGATCTTCGATTGCGCAAATTCAGAGAACAAATGAAATCAGAACAAACGATGCGAATGGAATGTGGGCCTGATCCAGGACCGTGTAGGCCAGATTGTATTCCTCGGCAAGGATATGATCCTGGTGGAGCACACTGGGAATATCAAAAATTGCCTTCGTCACTTCCCTTAGTTCAGCTCAAATAACCTTTTGTGGAAGATTTTCTATCACAGTAGACAAGAAATTTTATGGGCGCTAAGAAGTTACTACCGTTCATCATCAAGCTGTGCTTTCAGTGGGTGTTCACTACTATCATTGCGCTTTCCACTGTTGGCTTGAAATTATGCTACTTTAAAGAACTTTGTGTCAAAAACTCCCCCTAAGTAGCATAGTGTAGCATAGCTTGGCTATCGAGTTTGCGAAACGTTGTTTCACAAACCTTTATAAAAAACATAGGCTTTTTTGCTCCTAAGTAGTCAGGAAGAGTTCTCTTTCTGTTAATGGAGGAAAAGTAAAATGGAAGGAAGCGTAAAGTTTTTTAACCGTAAAAAAGGATTTGGTTTCATCGCAGGAGACGATGGAAAAGAGTATTTCGTGCATTTCACTGGCCTTGCAAAAGGAACATTTTTGCGCGACAACGACCGTGTTTCATTTGAAGGCGGAGAAGGCGATCGAGGATTAAAAGCCACCAACGTCACTCTTACTCAAAAAGCATCTGATCGTGCTGATATTGCACCTCGTGAAAATTCTTCTGATGGTCAGTATAGTGATGAAGAAGACGATCAAGAAGCGTAAGTTTTTCGTTTAATTTTTTTTCTTACTTTTTTTAACAGTTTTTCTCTAACCGTTTCTTTAGCTTAGGTAGAACTTTAATCCAATTTGTTTAAAAACCCCTATAGGTCTCTTTTAGTATGGCTATCACTATTGAAACAGCTGCTTTGAGCAATTTTTTTATTGCAATTTTAGCGTTGCTCGCTTCAGCTCATCTTTTGGGATATCTTTTTAGTAGGCTCACACTTCCGCGGGTTGTAGGTGAAATTGTAGGTGGACTTCTTCTGGGTCCAACTTTTCTAGGACATTTTTTCCCGGATGCATTCAAGACTATCTTCGTTGAACAGGGTATTCTTTTGGCTACATTATATTGGCTGGGATTGATTCTGTTGATGTTTAGTTCAGGCTTTGAGTTGGAGCGCAAGTTTGAGAAAGGTGATAAGAAAACTATTCTGGCGTTGGTTCTAGGCACGACACTTATCCCACTCATCTTTGGTTGGATTGCTACTTCTTTTTTCGATTTAACCAAACTGATTGGTACAGCAAATAATATTTTGTCATTGAAATTGGTTATCACTGTTGGTCTTGCTATCACTTCGATTCCGGTTCTTTCCAAAATTTTCCTTGATTTGGGAATTATCAAAACTGGCTTTGCAAAATTAGTACTGGCCACTGCTACTATTCACGATGTTGTTTTATGGGTGTTTATTTCTATTGCCACTGGTTTGGTTTCTGCGGCTGCGATTTCTGCGAACACCATTTTTTGGCATGTGTTCATATCTCTATTGTTCTTTTTTGTTGCACTGATGATTGTTCCTAAAATCATTGATTTTATAGCTAAATTACAATTGCGCCTCATTCCACTCAATTACGAACTACCAGTCATTGTTCTTATTTTGCTTGCATTTACGGTGGTTGCGAGTTTGCTTGATATTAATCTTGTTTTTGGGGCATTTCTGGCTGGAATTGTTATCAACTTTATTCGTAATCCTCGGTTTCAAGAAGCCAAGCAACACATTAAAGATTTTTCAATGGCATTTTTGATTCCTCTTTACTTTGCTGTGGTTGGTATCAAGCTTGATTTACTTCATCATCTTGATATTCGTTTCCTTCTGATCTTCATCTTGTTTGCTATTGTTGTGCAAACTATTGCAGTTTTGATTACCACACGTTTCCTCAAATACAATTGGTTAACGTGCTTTAACTTTGCTGTTGCTTTAAATGATCGTGGAGGCCCATGTATTGTTCTTGCGACAGTAGCGTTCGATTTGGGGATTATTAGTGAAACTTTTTTTGTGACTCTCATCTTGCTTGCGATTATAACTTCTTTGATTGCTGGTGCGTGGTTTAGATATGTTGTTAAGAAAGGGTGGCCTCTCTTAGTAAGTAGAACTCATAAGAACGCTGAAACTCAAGAGATAAAAATTCAATAATTATTTTATTCTTTGAATATCAAAACACACGCGAAAGACCCTTGGTGAGAATTGTCCGCATTTGACGGGTTCAGGCACTTTACAGTTATATCCTGCTGCTTTACAAATTCCTTGCACTTTTTTTCGTTCAGAGTCAAAATCTTTTTCGTCTAAGAAGGCATACAAATGAACTGTTCCTCCGACTTTAACTTTAGGCAGTGCAATAGGTAAAAATAGCTCTCCGGTTTTAGGGAGCGGCATAGCAATGCGATCAAATGTTTCTTTTATTTTTGGGAGAATTATGTGAACATCTCCCTCATAGAGGGTAATCTTTTTTTCGAGGTGGTTAAGGGAAATGTTTTCAAGTGCGTATTGGTGACCTAACGGATTTAGCTCAATACCCCAAACGTGTTGTGCGGCGGAGTGTTTGGCAATAACTAATGGGAAAGGTCCTGCTCCTGAGAACATGACTAACACTTTTTCATTGGGTTTAACGAGTTTAGCGATGCGTAGGCGTTCATTTGCTGAACGTGCTGAGAAATAGACTTTTTCGAGATGGAGTTTTATTTTGACACCATTTTCAGTGTGAATTGTCTCTTTGGTTCGTTTACCTGCGAGAACTTTGACAGTACGGGTGCGATATTCTCCGCTATGAATTTTATCTTTGCCAACAACGGTTGTAAGATGTTTGTTAACTTCAAGATACGCTTGGGCAATACTTTTCTCTTTGCTTTTAAGTTCGTCAGGAACTTCAAGAATGAGAATGGTTCCAATAACTTCTTGTGATTGAGGCAGAAGAGTGAGTTCTTTAGGTGTAAGTTTGCCTTTCAAGACTTCTTGGATGGTTGGCTCTTTCTTTTTTTGTGGGAACGCAAACTTGGTGTCTAGTACTTGGGCATTTGGGACAGTTACTTTTTTGATGATGGGGAAATACATAAAGCCCATTTCTTTGACTGGGAAGTGATCTTGGCTGAGCAGTCGTTTTGAGATGAGGAATTCTTTGACTTGTTGGGCGTTTTGGAGTGAGGTGTAGGCAGCGAGCATGGAAAAGTAATGAAGGTTGAAGTATATAAAAATTCGCACGAAATCATCTAAGAATTTATATAGATTAATTCATTCTATCTCTTATGGCAAGACGAAATGCTCGAAGTCGAGGAGGAACTCTTGGAAAAGTCGTACGTTTTCTGCTTAAATGTCTCTTTGTGTATCCATTCAAAGCTCTGTGGTTTCTTTGTAAACAAATTTACTACGTTATCCATGATCTCATTACCAAGAAAAAGGAAGGAAAAGTAGAGCACGAAGAACAGCAAAAACCAATGAAAGTAAAAACTGGTTCTTCCACACAATCTTCTAAAGCTCAGTCTGCTTCATCAGCTCAAGCACAACCACAACACATTGTTCGTGCTGGTTCTTTACGTCATAATCCAACCCATACTTCTCTACAGGAAATGCGCAATTTTGAAGGTGACTTTGATTCATTTGAAAATAAACTCTATACTCAAAAGA
>JAHFSP010000041.1 GCA_023265685.1 Candidatus Woesearchaeota archaeon
CGTGATGTCCAGAAGAGTATCTTTTCTTTTACCGCCTCCGTAGATACTGCTACTCCAACAGGAGTCGCAGAGTAGGAGGCGGTGGGGGATTATAAGGGGGTCGCAACCCCATTATTTCATGCTTGCAAGAGCAGGACGTCACATTTTAGCAGATGTTGAACGACCAGATGACCTTCCTATTTTTCGAAGAGATTTACCGCTCGTTGGTCTTTCGCGAACTGAGGAGCTCGACCACTTTATTGCTGAGTTTGATTCAATCATTGTTCCTGCACAGGAAGCACATTTAGAGATGGATTTAGCGATGATCTATACTGCTTTAATGCAATGTGATGATCAGAAGATATCTGATCTACGTTGTGAAAAGATCATTTCTGCGCACACTAAGACCAATACTGTTTTTGGTGTTACTATTTTTAATCAGCGTTCTTCTACAATTCGTTATTTTGATGCTGCTGCTCACTTTTTAGAGGGTGGTGAGTATAATGATGTTGCTCGAACGCATATTGAAAAAACGGTCCATATTCTCACAGAAGAGGTCTTACCTTATGTTCCTAATTCGTATCATGGGTTTATGGTATATTTTACGTTAGGCCGTTTGGAGTTGTTGCGATTAGACAAATCAAAGGCATTTGATGGATTTGATCGAGCGTATACTGCAGCCGAGAAGTTGGGGAATACGAAATTTCTTGATTTGTCATCCCATTATCTCAAAGAGAGTAGTAGTGCTACTCAAATGGGAACAGTACTTGAAGATCCAGTTTGGTATAAAAAAGAGATGAATGAGCTTGCTACGATGGTTTCTCGAAGTCAAATTTATTATCCAAGTCTCAACGAAATTGCACAGGCTTTAAGACAGACAGTGTAATGAGATTAATTATTACTCGTTAATTTCAAATAATCTTCGGGAGTCACGATTTTAATCCCTCTGTATTCTTTTATTACTAATAGGTGCTTATCTTGACTTATGATATAACTGGCTTTTCCTTCAATGGCTGCTTCAATAAATTTATTGTCATCTTGGTCTTTAACGATATCAATCTTTTCACTTGGGTTTACAATGGTTGATTTTTCAAGAATTAGGTTTTCCCACCAATTGATTTCTTCTTTAGAAAGAGGTACTTTGAACTCTTTAAGAGTCTTCACTATTTCTTCTAAGATCTCTGTTGAGCAAATAAATTCACATCTGTCCTCAAACCACGCTTGAAGAATTTTATAAGAAGGTCCATTCCAATGAATACCTGAGATGAAAATGTTTGTATCAAGAACAACTTTAAGATTCATTTTTGTCGCGCTTTCTTTATTGCTTCATCTAGGTCGTTAGGAGTTAGATTATGTTTTTTGGCATGATCGTGCGCTTTTTTAATCATATTCTCAAACTCTTCCTTTGAGGGAGCTTGAATTTTTTTGAGAACGAGCATATCTCCTTTTCGTAAAACCATAAATTTATCGCCTTTATGTACTCCCATCTCATCACGAAGAGATTGAGGAATAACTAGCTGTCCACGTTCTCCAACCGTTGAGAGTTCAAAGTCTGTAGTTGCCATATCCATATTAATATGAATTTCATATTTAAAACTTTCTACATTATCTTCACTATTTTCTCTCGTGATTTTTCTCCTTTGTCGATAAGAACTTTAAGGTTGAATTCTTTTTTGAAGAAGTTGATGACTTCTCTATTTGCTTTGTTATCTTCTGGAATGGATTTGACGTAGAGTTTAAGTTTGCCGTTGTCTTCAATTAGTTTGGTTTGAGAAGCGTTGGGTGTGACACGAAGGGCGATTTTGTTATGTGAGATATATTTTGTGATATCCATGCTAGAAAGAAAAAATCTTTACTCAAAAAGGTTGCGGTAGTTAAACTCCTACTTTGTATTTTTCTGCAATTCTTTCAAGAGCATTAGGACTAAGCATTACTCGTCTATCAGGTTGTTGTACTAGATAGCCTTCACGAATCATACCGGGAACTGCATTTCGTAATGCATTTCTATTAAATTGTTCTGGTTGTACTGCATGCCATGAATTACCTTCTCTTTGACCTAATTCAATAAGAAGTCCGGCAATCTGTTCATACTCAGTCTTTCCTAATGTGCTTCCGTAAGGAGTACTGCAAAGAAGGTGTGTTTCTTGACGTTCAAAGTCACGGGGTAGGTATTCCATGCTATGATTTATGGATGCTTTCTATATAAATTATTTCCATAAAATGGTCTTCTTCTCTGTATTATGTTCTTTTGAAAATGCCGCTCTTTCTTCACCAATAAGTTTTAAAAGCGGGTAATCTCCTAAGTTGTTAAGGGGTGCTAGATTTTACGGGTTGTAGATTGGACTATGGATGAAATTAAAGTTACGCTTGAAACATTGTACGATATGCTTCGTAATGAGAAGAAGCGAGAGGATCTTCAGCAGTTAGATCCTCTGTTTTATATCAATGTTGTAACGTATTTGCGTGAGAAGAAGGCTATTTTAGAACAGGCACGATCGCATGATAATATTTTTGCTGCGGGGGATCGCGAGAAGACAGAGTATGAGTTGCGTAGTATTCAGCGAATTTTACGAGAGATTTATGAGAAACGGGAGAAGAAGATCATCGACATTGCGCTTAATAAAAGTAAGACGGGTTCTGAGATTATCGATACGAGTGCAATGTTGCGTGAAGAAAAGGAGTTTTATGAACAAGTTCTTGAAACATTAGATAAGTATCGTAGTGGGGTTTTGCAAAATTTACTTGCTGCGGAGTTGCCCTCCTTTTCTGGTACTGCGTCATTTTTCAATCCGCCTCCTAAAGTTGCTCCTGTTGTTGCATTTGTGTCGTCAGGAGAGCCTGTGAAAATTAAATTTTTACATCCTACTCCTAAATTTATTTGGAAAGATCTGAAAAATTATGGGCCGTTTGAATCAGGTGATGAAACAGAGATTTTCCCAGAAGTTGCGGATTTGTTGGTTAGGAAGGGAAGAGCGGAGAAGGTTTGAGTTGTGAGTTATTTTTTAGAAGATTCTTTAAATAATTAGGCTTATTTTTACATTTCCATGTTAAAAAAAATTCTCACAGCGGATAATACGGAAACGTTTCTTAATGAGCAGGTTGGTGAGAGTTACCATTCTCAGACAGGTGCGGTTGAGGAGGCACTCAAGAAGTATGCAATTCCGTGTAAAATTGCGGAGAAGGCAAAGTCAGGAAAAGTGGTAATTTTAGATGCGTTTTTTGGTATTGGATATAATTCGGCGATGGCCATTGATATTGCACTTGAGTCTAATCCGGATTGTGAAATTGAAGTTGTGGGGTTGGAGAATGATCCTGAAATAGTTGAGAAAATCAAAGAGATGATGCCACCGATTAGTTTCTATACTCATTACAAAAATAAGCTAACGCCCTCTGTATTGGAATTTGTTGAGGGGAACGTGCGGGTGAAAATCTTACTTGGGGATGCGCGCGAAACGATTACATCGTTGGGTTCTGACTATTTCGATGCGATTTTTTATGATCCGTTTTCTCCTAAAACTCAGCCTGATATGTGGACTGTTGAAATTTTTCGTGAAGTGTATCGGGTGTTGAAAAAAACAGGGATTTTGGCAACATATTCGTGTGCACGAGTTGTTCGCGAGAATATGAGTAAAGCTAATTTGTTCTATGATGATGGACCAATTGTGGGACGGCGTGGGCCAGGAACGATTGCAACGAAATGGATGTTGTAACGAAGTGATGTAGTATGATTGGTGTTTAATCTGATTGGGTATGAATGGTTCGATAAATAGAAATCTTTTTTAACTTGGCTGTTTTCTTGCTTGCTATGAAAAAGGTGTGGTTGTTTATTCTGGTTGTTAGTCTTATAGCGCTCTTTGTCGTTTCTTGTTCACAAGTAGTCTTATATGTTTGTCCAGATGGTACGAAAGTGAGTGATGCAACGTTGTGCCGGAGTGTACAGAAAGAAGAACAGGCAATTGTTCCTGCTGAGCCAGAGGGAGATAGTGACTCTGATGTTAATGAGTCTATGGGTAATGCCGTGGTTTTGTCGAAGGACATCACTCGACTTCTTGATAAGAAAAGTAATTTCCAAAGTGCTTCGTATCACTTACGTTTTAATGACAATGACCACCCTATATTTTTGAAGGGGACAACTCTCAAGACCTATATTTCTGTTCCAACGATCATTCAAAAGGGAACGCAATATGATGCGTTAATTGTTGATCTTTCTACTCATACGGGTAGTGGTTATTGTGAGCGTGAACGTTATTGTGAGAGTCTGGGGTTCAAAACTATTGTTGATCCTTCTGTCTTTCATTATTATACTCCTCTTGATTGGGTTGATGAAATTCAGAGCGCTACGAAGATTGGAGAGAATCAGATTAAAGGTCGCCCAGTGTGGGTTTTGTTAGTGAACGGCGAGCGAACCTACTATGTTGATGTGTACTATGGTGTTCCTCTTAAAGTAGAAATTGGTAAAGATGTCTATTTGTATGATGATATGGTTTTCAACAAAGTAGAAGATGTAGATGTGCAGTATACTATACGAGATTTGAAATAATTTTTTAAGTGGTTCTATGTTGTGCACTTGTGAGTTTCATGGATGACTATACTTGAATCCCAGAACATTTAAATACTTAGGTTGATTCAATTTTTTATCAATAATATTCATTTAAAGAGCTATATTAAAGAGGTGGTTTCAATGGAGATTACGCCATTAATTAAAGATGATTTCTTAGTATTTCAGGATGATACTATGCTTTCAGAGGTGTTGGGCAAACTTCGTGAGTTTGAGAAGCGTGCGGCATTAATTTTCCGTAATAACAAGTATTTAGGAATTATTGATCGTAAAAAACTTTTGAAAAGTTCCATTGACCCAACAACAGTTAAAGTTGCAGGGTTTATTGCCCGTACTCCCGTTTTAGATTATCATGCTAATTTGTTTGAAACAGCTCGATTATTGTATGAGGCTGATACTGATTATCTTCCTGTTCAAAAAGAGAAAGGAATTGTTGGCGTCATTCATTCTTTAGATGTGGCAGCAGCAGCAATTTTATTACCTGAAGTGCCAAAAGCAACTGTGAAATCTCTTTCTCTCGTTAAACCGGCAAAAGTTGACAAAGATGATAAAGTTGCAACGGTTGTTGCGTTAATGGGTTCTCAAAGTATTGATCATGTTCCCTTATTTGATCAAGGTAAACTGTACGGTATTGTAAGTTTTCGTGATTTGATTCGTCGTACATTAAATTGGAATATCAAACGTGATGTTTCCATGAAACTAACGCCCTATGTTTCTTCTCAAGATCAGAAATTTGGTGTTGTTAATCTAGGGTCATTACCTGTCGTTGATTTTGCTACGACACAGAATTTGGTCAAAGTACGTGCTAACTCTTCAGTCAAAGATGCTGTTGGTTTAATGATAAAATTTGGAATTCATGATGTGTTAGTTGTTGATGATACTAAATACCAAGGTCTTCTTACTGTACGTTCTGTTTTGAAAAATGTAAGTGCTGTTAAGATTAAAAAGAATTATTCGGTTCAATTTGTGGGACTTAAAGATGTTACATTAACTGAACATCAACGCTATGCGCTTGACAAAATTACAGGACATGAAGCACTTAAATTACAACGACAAATTGATCAACCATTTGAAATTCATGTTATTCTTAAGGAAATGAACAAGGCGGGTAAACAACGCGAATTTCAGTGTATTCTCAAAGTAGAATGGCCAGGTAAATCAATTGGTAGTGAGAAGGTTGATTGGGATCTTGAAAGAGTGCTGCATAAGTGCTTTAACACGTTAAAGATTGCTCGCTCAAGAAAATAATTTTCAAATAATTTTTTTTTGGTTTTTAGATTTTTTGTCATTCATTTTTTCTTTTAGTGTTTTGTACTTTTTTTTGCTTCTCTTCTGGTAACTTCTCGATCTATTGCTTCTTTATAACGCTCAAATTTCTCTTCTGCTTCTGGGGTTAAGATTCGATATTTATCTAAAGCTAAGTAATACGCTCCCTCTACTAATGTTTTATACGGTGAATTTGTTCTTGGGTTGTAAACAAAGTAGTCATCATTATTTTGTTTTATAATCTATTTTTTCTCCAAAAGTTTATAAGTAATCCGCCGAGGTTAATCTCTATGAATCATCCTAATAATCCCAATCATTCTAATGTAGTTAGTTCCGATATGGATGCTGAGAAGGCATCAGTTCAACCTGCTGGTCCTCCTGCTGATCTTATTCAGGTGAGTGACACAGTTTGGGAAGTTCCTATGACTCATAAGAAGGGGATGCGGGTTCCTGCTCGAATTATTGCTAATAAAGAGATTATGAAGACGATGGATGCGGGTGTTTTTAATCAAGTTACGAATGTAGCATCACTTCCGGGAATTGTAAAGTATGCATATTGTATGCCTGATGGACATTGGGGCTATGGTTTTCCTATAGGTGGTGTGGCTGCGTTTGATATAGAGAATGGTGGAATTATTTCTCCGGGAGGAATCGGATTTGATATCAATTGCGGGATGCGTTTAATTACGACAAATCTTACGGTGGATCAAGTTAAACCTAGAATAAAAGAATTAGTTGATGCGCTCTACAAAGCAGTTCCTGCGGGTGTTGGCTGTAAGGGTTTTGTTAAAGTTTCAAAAGAAGAATTCAAGGAAGTTATGAAATATGGTGCACAATGGTGTGTGAAGAATGGTTATGCTTGGCCGGAAGATATTGAATTTATTGAGAGTAAAGGGCGAATTGAACATGCTGATCCTGCTAAAGTTACTGATCGTGCCATTAAACGTGGATTTGATCAATTAGGAACGTTAGGAAGCGGTAATCATTATTTAGAAATTCAAGAAGTTCGTGAAGGAAATATTTTTGATCCAGTAACGGCAAAGGCCATGGGTATTGAAAAAGTGGGACAAATTGTCATCATGGTTCATTGTGGTAGTCGTGGTTTTGGTCATCAAATTGGAACAGATTATTTGAGAACTTTTTTGGATGTCATGCCTAAGTATGGTATTGAAATTTTAGATCCTGAACTGGCGTGTGCACCGTTTAAATCTCCTGAGGGCCAGGATTATTATGCTGCAATGGCGTGTGCTGCAAACATGGCGTTTGCGAATCGTCAAGTGATTACCCATCGTATTCGTGAAGTATTTGCAAAAGTCTTTGGCAAGAGTGCTCATGAATTAGGCATGAAATTGATTTATGATGTGGCGCATAATATTGCTAAATTAGAACAACACATTGTTGATGGTAAAGAAAAGACGTTGCTTGTTCATCGTAAAGGAGCAACACGTGCATTTGGTCCAGCTCGAGCTCACGAGTTGCCTGCTGCGTATCATAAGACAGGACAGCCCGTTATTATTGGTGGGTCAATGGAGACAGGTTCTTATCTTCTTGCGGGTACTGATGGTGCTGATACTACCTTTGCGTCGACTGCACATGGTGCTGGTCGTACGATGAGTCGTGGGCAAGCGATTCGCGAAATTGATGGTGTGAAGTTACAAAAAGATATGGAAGTTGCAGGTATTTATGTTCATGCGGTAACATCAAAAGGTCTTGCTGAGGAAGCAGGTAGGGCGTATAAGAACATTGATACGGTTGTTGATTCACTGCGTGCTGCGGGTATTACACGACCGATTGTGGCATTAAAGCCGATTGGGAATGTGAAAGGGTAAGATACTTCTAAGGGTAATATACTTTTTTTATGGCGGGAATTTTAAAATGGAACTGTGTGAACGAATAATTCGTCATTATTTTGATGAAGATGCGAAGAGAATATTTCTTGTTTCAACTGCTGAGTTTGAAGAATTGCTTCAGTTTGAGGAATTGCTTTTAGTGTCTGCTGTAGAGAAACTACGCGTTATTCACATTGATTC
>JAHFSP010000015.1:0-26094 GCA_023265685.1 Candidatus Woesearchaeota archaeon
CATTGAATTGGCAAACCCCAGCACAGGTTGCTGGGTTTGGAATATATAGCTGGTGGTCATTAATAAGGCTGTTTCAAAATTGGTTTGAGGCGTATTGATTATTTGGAAACACTGTCTTGTAAGGCAACATTTATATACAAACCCCTATTTTGAAGTAGTACTATAGCTAGCGGAGAAGCCGATTACCTGTCTTTCTTCGCTGTGTGCGCAGGAGATCAAGGCTAATACTAGCGTTTCTTTATGCGCGGATTCAAAGGAACCAAGCATCATTTTTATGATTGTTATGAGTTTCTTTAAATGACTATAAGTACTACACGGAGTGAAACAGTACACTTTAGATACTGTGCAAAATAAAATGGAAGCATTCAAAAATTTAGGAATTAGTGAGAGTATCCTCAAAGCGTTGCAGGATCAAAAATTTGAAAAACCTACGTTAATTCAACAACAAGCAATCCCTTTAGTTCTTACAGGACATGATGTTATTGCGTCTTCTTCGACTGGCTCGGGAAAAACTTTAGCGTTTAGTTGTGGACTTATCGAACAAGCTGATGGTAAACGAGGAATTCAAGCACTTATTTTAACACCAACTCGTGAATTAGCAGAACAAGTTGCAAAAGCAATTTCGTCTTTTGCAAAATATAAACGACTTGCTGTTGTGTCTTTGTATGGTGGTGTTTCAATTAGCCCTCAGATTGATCTTTTGCGTCGAGCGCAAGTTGTGGTGGCAACTCCAGGTCGTCTTCTTGATCATCTTGAACGTCGTACAATTGATCTTGGTGGTGTCAAAACGTTAGTTCTTGATGAAGCTGATCGTATGTTTGATATGGGTTTTCGCGATGATGTAGAACTCATTCTCAAAGCGTGTCCTAAAGAACGTCAAACTTTACTTTTTTCTGCAACAATCTCCGAAGATATTGTTGGTCTTGCTCAAAAGTACATGAAAGAACCAGTAGAACTTGAAGCTGAGAAACGCGTTGATCCTACTAAACTACATCAAGTGTATTATGATGTTCAAGATCGCGATAAATTTTCGTTATTAACACATCTTTTAGCACAGGAGAAAGAAGGTTTGGTGATGATTTTCTCCAATACTCGTCAATGGACTGATTTTGTGACTGATAATTTACGCCGCTTAGGAATGGATGCTATTGCAATTCATGGTGGGCTTTCCCAACAGAAACGTAATAACATGATGAAACTTTTTCATTCCAAACGGGCAACAATTTTAGTATGTACTGATGTTGCAGCACGTGGTCTTGATATTAAAGGAGTGACTCATGTTTATAATTATGACTTGCCTGCTGATCCTAAAGAGTATGTTCATCGTATTGGACGAACCGCTCGTGCAGGAAATGACGGGAAAGTTATTAACATTGTAGGAAGTCGAGATCATGAAAATTTCCGACGTATTCTTTCATTAAACAAAATGAATATGCCTTGTGAAAAAACTCCTGCTTTTGAGAAAGTACGCAGCGTTTTTTCAGGTGATTCTGAGCGCGGTCGTCGAGACGGCGGAAGACCTTCTCAACATACTCAACGCAGCCCTCGCGCGTTTGAACCCTCTGCATCTAGTTTTGGACGTAGCGGACCTCGTTCTCGCTTTGGTGGTTCTCGAGGACCTCGAGATTTAAGTCGAACTCCTCGTGAAGCGTCTCCCAGTGAGGGACGTGGTGGAGAACGTACTTTTCGGGGCCATAGTAGTGTTTCAAGTCAGCCTCGTCGAGACAGTTACCGACGTTAGTAACTTTTATTTTTTAATATTTTTATTAATTTTTCTTTAGCCTCCCAAAAGTAATATATACCTCTCTTGACTACTTTATGTTTAAATTAGATATATTTAGATAATTGGTATTGAAGTAATTTTCAGAAAAAAGATGTGAAGAAATGGCTAGTGAGAAAAATAAGTCTGAACTCAATTTGAGTGTTCCGGATACTAAATCATTTGCCTCGTCTCAATATCTTCATTATAGGATCACTCATGAGCTCTCTAGGGTAGAAAAAGTACCTGAGTTTAAAAGAATCTTAGAAAAGTTTGCACAACATGAACGAAAAGATTTTGAGTTTTGGAAGCAATTCTCAAGTGATAAATCTTTTTTTGTAAGCCCAATTAAGTTGTTCTTCCTTAAAATTTTGCGTCGGATTTTAGGACTCACGTTCTTAGTTAAGTATCTGGAGAGGCAAGAAGAAGAATTAATTGGGAAATATACTTCTTTTTTAGAAAAAGTGATAGATCCAGTTATTAAAACTAAGATTAAGAAGGCGATCGCTCATGAGATTAAAAATGAGAAAGAGTTGATTAATCAGATCAAAGAGGAACGGGTTGAATTTATTTCAAGTATTATTTTAGGGATTAATGATGGGTTAATTGAACTGACTGGGGCATTAGTAGGATTCTCTTTTGCATTGCAACAAAATGGATTGATTGCACTCACAGGATTTATTACCGGAATTGCGGCAAGTCTTTCAATGGCATCTTCAGCGTATATGCAAGCGCAATATGAAAAAGGTAAGGCTGCAGGAAAAGCAGCATTATATACAGGGGTTGCATATCTTTTCGTCGTGCTTTCGTTGGTTTCTCCGTTTGTATTGACTAGCTCGACGCACCTCGCATTAGGGATGTTATTTTTCGTGGTATTGGTAATCATTTCAAGTATTTCATATTACACTTCAATTCTTTTTTTCCGACCATTTCGGAAGCAGTTTTTTAAGATGATGACTTTTACTCTAGGTGTTGCACTTGTGACGTTTCTGTTGGGAATGATTTTGAGAGTAGTGTTTGGGATTTATGTTTGAATCGAGAAAAAAACACTGGTAGAAAACTCAGTTTTTAATTCCCTGAAACCCAGCCCCCTTGATGATTAGGATGATAGAGAAGTGTTTTTATTTTTTCTTCTAATTCTGGAGTTCTGTTCTCATTTCTGAGTTGAGAATCAAGGTACATAGCTTCTACACAGCAAGACTGCCTTGCTTGGTGAGGGCTTGCTATGAACTTTAGATTAATTCTATTTTCATAGGCAGTTTTAACATTATAAATTACAAAATAATCTGTCATAGTATTAATTGAGAGAACTGATTTAAATTTATTTTGGTGTTAAGTGACTCGTTTTCCTTCCAAAAACTTAAAAAAGCCCCTCCATTCTCTTGTCTTATGCAACGTACTCATATTAATCAAATTAAAGAAGGCCATACTGTGTTGGTGCAAGGTTGGGTACACAGTCTGCGTGGTCAAAGTAAAATTAAATTCTTACAATTACGCGACATTACTGGTGTTGTTCAGTGTATTTCGATGGATCAGACGCAGTTTGGGACGTTTGATAAGTTGTTGGCTGAATCAGCTGTTTCTATTACAGGGTTAGTTAAGAAAGCAGTGGTGAAGAGTGATGAGGTCACGCAAAAGAATGTTGAAATTGAAATACAAACATTAGAAGTGCTTAATTATGCAGAACCATTACCAATTACGATTGCAGCAAAAGATGAGGCACTTACTAATGAACTTTCTAAGCGTCTGGATTACCGATATGTTGATCTTCATCGACGTGATACGCAAGCTATTTTCAAAATTCAATCAACATTATTGGAAGCATTTCGTGAGTTCATGATTACAGAAGGAGCCACAGAATGTATTTTTCCCTCGATTATTGGTGCTTCATCAGAAGGAGGAACAGAGTTGTATCCAGTCCAATATTTTGAAAAAACAGCAGTTCTTTCTCAAAGTTGTCAGTTGTATAAACAGATGGCTGCTTGTTCTTTAGAGAAGGTGTTTAGTGTTTTTACGGTCTGGCGAGCAGAGAAACATAATACACTACGCCATCTTAATGAAGCGCGCCAAATGGATTTTGAGATTGCGTTTGCAGATGATAAAGTGGCTATGGAGGTATTAGGACGTTGTGTACAGCATATCGTTAAAGTAATTATGGAGAAAAATGCAGCGGATCTTGAGGTACTTAAGACGCAACTTGTAGTTCCTACTGTTAAATATATGACGTTTGCTGAGGTTGCTAAACTTATGAGACAGCACCATGTTGAAATGGGTGAAGATGATTTATCAGGAGACGCAGAGCATACGCTGGGTGAATTGTTTCCGAACACAGTAGTATTTGTTCATGATTGGCCACTTGCAGGTAAACCGTTTTACATTATGCCTAAGGGGAAAGATCTTTCGTACGGCTATGATGCGATCTATAAGGGTATGGAAATTTGTTCGGGGGGACAGCGAATCCATCTTCCTGAATTACTTATTGAACGTCTAAAAGTCAAAGGTCTTGATCCTGATCACTTTAAATCGTATATTGATTCGTTTCGTTATGGCGCACCGCCTCATGCGGGGTGGGGCGTTGGTGTGGAACGGTTAACAATGCAGATTTTAGGGATTAAGAACATTCGTGAAGTGACGTTGTTTCCTCGAGATAGAGATCGATTGACACCGTAGATTGTGTGTTGTTCTTTGAGAGAGAGAGAGAGAGAGAGAGAGAAAAAAAATGAATGTGGAGAGAAAATGGAACTAGCGTATCTTTTTGGTTTACTTGGTTCAATTACTGCTGCAAGTCTGTTCTTTCCGCAGGTGTGGACATCATATAAAACTAAGAGAACACATGATTTGGCGTGGTTTGGGATCATCATTGGGTTGCTGAATGGTTTATTTTGGACGGTGTATGGGTTTTTTCAAATGGATCCATTTATTTATGTGACTAACATTATTCTGTTTATAGGTGCACTGCTGTTGTTGTTGCTTAAAAAAAAGTATGGTTAAGAAATGAAAGATGGATCTTTTGAACTGGACGCTGGGTTGCATAATTGAATGAAAAACAGAGATTAAATGATTATTTAAAGATTATTGTACTTCTGGTAATTCTTGATCACCGCTTACGGTTACAACATTACCCTCACGAGAGATAGTAATTTCTTTGAGATTATTAATAACAATATCGTTGCCAAGAAGATAATAGGAGACGTTACGTAGGTCATGGATACGAACTTTTTCTATTTCGCGAATCTCGACAACTTCGAAAGGAGCACGACCTTTAAGATGAGGATTATTTTCGTCAAAAAGTCCAATAAATGCGGTTTTGAGCCCATCAGCACTGCGGCCGGGTTTTCGGCTTATAACAATGCTTTTTGCTTGGTATTTTTTCTGCATATCTTATCTGACGAAGATGTTGCTTTTAAACGTTTTGAAATAATGGCGCTTATGCAGTTTATACGATATATACCATGCTACAAGAAAAAGAATGAGAATTATGAACCGATTTGCCCAGAATGCACCAACGACGTATCCAATAATAAAACTGATTGTGAAGAGAAGCGAGGTTAAAATTGGTTCTTTCATACGTCGTAGGTAGAATCCACGTCCTGCAACACCACCGGCAATGATGGCAAAGAGGTAGGCAAAAAGGGGTTGACGAATAGCCATGCCGATTACAAAACCAAATGTGAGAAGTAGGAGAATGAAGAGTTCACCCCAATCGTGATCAAGTCCTAGGATTCCTCCGCCGTGTCCGCCGCTCATGGTTATTTCTCCGAGCCGATGAGAATAAAGAATCCACCGGCAAGTAAACCTATAATTATTGAAATGGTAATACCTACAACCGTATGAGTAAGGAGGAGAGCGCTCCCTAGAATAACTGCAGCGACACATACCATAAAATACCCTCGTGATCCAAAGAAGATGCGTAGGCCATCAAGTTGGGGGAGAGGAAGTAGAGATAGTCCTGCAGCAAGAAGATTGATCAGAAGACCTTTTTCAAAGAGATAGGTGTTGGGAAAAAGAATGATTCCTATAGTGAAAAAGATTGCGAGGATCAGATGAGCCCAAACTGCCCACATGGCAATGACTGCGGTTTCGGTGTAGCCAAAACCATACCTAAATTCACCGAGTCGTTGTTTGATCATGAAAGCAGGAACGATACCTCCTATGAGAATGAGTGGTATGCGTCCATTACTAATGAAACACACGGCGAGCATGATGAAGAGTCCGGTCCACCAAACTCGGAATTCAACATTGTAGCCTTGGCTTAATCCATACACTTTCTGACAAGCAAGACGAAAAACGAAGCTTATGGTGGCAATAATGATAATCAATAGAAGAGATTCTACGCCGGTGAGAGCATTGAAGTTATCTGTTCCCCAATCTCGAAATGAAAAAATAAACGCGGTGAAGCCAATTGAGCTAAGTAGACCAAGAACTTCGTGACGACTGAATTTGAATTTATCTTTGAGGCGCTCACGCAACTCTTGAAAGGAAACCATATACTCATAAGAGTATTTTAGAATTTATAAATGGTATGGGTAGGTGAGGAAGTGTGGATAGGGAGAGAGGGTGATAAGATTAGTTTGAGAAATAGATGAGAAAATGAGGTTGAATGGAGAAAAATTGTGGAACATGAAAAATAGTAGTTGTTCCTCTTTTTTATGCTTTTCTTTCTAATAACGTCAGGGTATGGAGGCTTTGGCCTCGTTCAAGGGTTCGTTGTTCAAGAAGTGTAAATTTGTCAGGAACAGGGAGATCGAGGGTTGAGCGAGAAATGATGAGTAATTTGCCTTTGGGTTTGAGAATGATTGCAGACTGGTAATAAATTTCATTGAGTTTTTCTTCGTCTTTTCGAGTAAGGTGAAGAAGCATGGAGTCAAAAAATGCATCGCCGTAGGCGACGTCGAGGTCTTCAATGCTTTGTTTGCGCGCGTGGATGGCAGAAGCAACACCTGCAAGAGTGGCGTTTTTACGAATGGAGAGAAGATTGCCATTGGTTTCGTCAAAGGTGAAGACTTCATGAGGAAGAGTGGTGGGTGAGGGAGAAAATTTGCAGGAGGTAAAGTAAGGCAGAGTAAGGAGTGCTTGGCAGAGTGAATGAGAACCAAGGTAAAGAGGGTACTTGTTGGCGAACATTGCTGCTTCAATGGCGGCAGAACCGTCTTTGGCGAAGCCTACTAAGAGCTTTTGATTTGGTTGGTACTTAAGAAACGAGAGGAAAAATGCTTGTGAGTCACCTTTAAACGAGGCAGCATGAGCAAAAAGACGATAATCACGGGCGTCAAGTTCTTTTGCGAGAAGATCAATACCCATAAAATATTTTTCTCCATCGAAATAGACTATGAAAAATTGTTGAGAGTTACGTAACTCAAGAGGAGGAGTGAGATTGTGGATGGTGAATTGAGCATAGAGGGCGCCGGCAACATGTTTGGCAATTTCAAGACGATTCTCTTGGCCAGGAACACCTTCGACTTCTACACGAAATGAACGAGTATTAGTGAAAAATTGTGGCCAAGGAAACGAAGGGGGAAAGAGGACTTTAGTGGGAGTAGGAAGAGGATTTTCTTCTTCGGTTTCATTTGCGATGCCTAGTGAGAATGTGGAGCTCACACCGATAAGGAGTCTGCGAACAAGATGAGAATATTGTAACAGGGTAATGAAATCTTCAGGTTGATGAAGGGTGCCGGTAACAACGCCTGCGCCTTCTTTGGTGGGAGAACTTGTCGGAAGAAGAGAGACTGCTTCATGGAGGAAGGCGTCTTCAAATCCAGGGTGAACCAAAGCGTACCATTTCATGATTATTGTTTTTAGGGCGTTATTTAATTAGTTTCTTGAAAAAATAGAGAAAAAGTGGCTCTGTAGAAAAAGTACAGAAATAAAGAATTGGAAAATAAGAAGTGAATTGGGGAATAAGAGGTAGATTGGAAAATAAGAGGTAGATTGGAAGAAGTCAATTATAAAATAAGAGTAGGGATGGGAATGAGAAGTGGGGCGTGCTTTTGAATCTGATTCTGGCTTCTGTTTGTGGCTTCTTATCGTGCTTTTGAATCCTACTGTGGGGATTCTGAATTTGATGGTTCCGAACTAGGTGGGACAAGAGTTGGATCTACATCTTCGGCGGCAATTTGAGCGGCAGCAGCGATGGTGTCATCGTCTTCAATACGCATCACGCGAACGCCTTGTGTGGCACGACCGATGAGTGAGATTTGATTGCAGGGGATGCGAATACCTACACCTTGGCGTGAGACAAGCATGATTTCGCCACTGCCATCAACAAGCATGACGGCAGCAACAGGACCATTTTTTTCAGTAATTTTGATGTTGGTAACACCTTTACCTCCACGATTACAGAGGCGATAGTCGCTTACAGGTGTACGTTTACCGTAGCCTTTTTGAGTGATGGTAAGTATTTCTTTGCCTTCATCTGCGGCGAGCATGCCGATAACGACGTCGTTGTCGTCGAGTCGAATACCACGTACTCCTGCTGCGGCACGTCCCATAGCACGTACACCGTCTTCATGGAAGCGGTTTGCGTTGCCGTATTTAGTGACCAGGATAATTTCATTGGTTCCAGAAGTATATTGAACGCCGACTAAGGAGTCTTGTTCGTCAAGATTAATGGCACGAATACCGCCTTTACGTGGGCGTGAGAATTCACCTAATGGTGTTTTTTTGACAGTACCTTGTTTTGTAGACATGAATAAGAAGCCTTTACTGAAATCACGAACGGGAACAATTGCAGTAATTACTTCACCTTCACTCATTTCAAGCAGGTTGGCAATGTGTTTTCCTTTAGCTTGGCGTGTTGCTTCAGGAATAGAATACACTTTGAGCCAATAGAGTTGGCCTTGATTGGTAAAGAAAAGAAGATAGTCGTGAGTTGAAGAGACGAAGAGTTTTTCGAGAAAATCGGATTCATCTTTGGTAGATGCGGCAACAACTCCTTTACCGCCACGATGTTGTGTTTTATATGTGTCGATAGGGAGACGTTTGACATAGCCTGAATTGGTCATGGTGACGACAACTTGTTCTTCTTCAATGAGTTCTTCCATGTTAATGTCTTCGTCTTCACCGACCATAACTCGAGAGCGACGTTCATCTGAATATTCATCACGTAATTGGATTAGTTCTTGGGTTATTATTGACAGGACTTTTGTCTGAGAAGCAAGAATGGACTTGTATTCGGCAATGTTGGCAAGTAGTGTTTGATGTTCTTCACGAATTTTGTGTCGTTCGAGTGCGGCTAATTTTTGGAGTCGAAGATCGAGAATCGCTTTAGCTTGAATTTCAGAGAGAGAGTACCTTGACATTAAAAATTCACGTGCTTTTTCAACGGTTTCACTGCGTTTGATTCCGGCAACAATTTCATCAACGTTGTCAAGTGCTACAAGTAGCCCATTGAGAATGTGGACTCGTTTTTCTGCTTCGTTGAGATCATAGGCAGTACGTCGACGAATAACTTCAATACGATGAGTGATATGATGTTCTAAGAATTCTTTAAGCCCAAGAATGCGAGGTTGATTATCAACAAGCGCGAGCATGGTGATACCAAATGAGATTTTAAGGCGGCTGTGCTGGTAGAGTTGGTTGAGAATTACGTTGGGATCAGCATCTTTTTTGAGATCAATAACGATACGAATTCCTTCCTGGTCTGATTCGTCGTTGATATTACGAATACCAACAATAATTTTTTCGTTGACAAGTCCAGCGATCTGAGTAATGAGTTCTTCTTTGTTAACTTGGTATGGTATTTCAGAAATAATGATTTGATCTTTTTCAACACGGCTAACTGATTTGATAATGACTTTCCCTTTCCCTTTAGCATAAGCTTGTAATAAACTGGCACCGCAAATAACTTCTCCTCCCGTGGGAAAATCTGGAGCAGGAATGTAACGCATGAGATCTTGCATACTCAAATCAGGATTTTCAATAAGGGCAATTAATGCTTGGCAGGTTTCGTTAATGTTGTGGGGAGGAATGTTAGTTGCCATTCCTACAGCAATACCAGAAGAACCGTTGATAAGGAGATTAGGGAGTTTAGATGGGAGAACGGACGGTTCTTGAAGTGAGCCGTCAAAGTTGTCTTTGAAATTGACAGTCTGTTTTTCAATGTCTTGAAGCATCTCTTCTGCCACTTTGTTAAGTTTGGCTTCGGTATACCTCATTGCGGCAGCAGAATCTCCATCAATGGAGCCAAAGTTTCCCTGACCTTTGATGAGAGGATAGCGTAACGAGAATTCTTGCGCCATGCGAACTAATGAATCGTAGACGGCAGAATCGCCATGAGGATGGTACTTGCCTAAAACTTCTCCAACTATTCTCGCACATTTTTTGAATGGTTTATTATGCAACATTCCCATTTCGTACATAGCATAGAGAATACGACGGTGAACTGGTTTAAGACCGTCGCGAATATCAGGCAGGGCACGACCTACAATAACAGACATAGCATAATTGACGTATGCCGTTTTCATTTCCTCTTCAATAAGTCGAGGAATGATTTGCTGTTTTTCAGATTGTTTTTCGGAGTTAGATGAGGGTCGTGTGGAAGTCATTTTGAACTGATTTTGGAGAGGTGTTTACCGACGATAAAATATAAAAAAAATAGGGTAAAGAATCTTTATAAACGTTGTGGTTGTTGAGAGGAGATTTCGGCCTTTCGTTTATTATTTTTTAGCGATGAAAAATGAATGTGAGATCGGTTTCTCTATCGGAGTACCGCTTTGATTGGCCAAATGAGCTTTCTGCAAAATCTAAAGATAATAGCTCTTGTTGAGTTTTGGGAAGAAAAACACCTGGACGGAGATGATAGTTGGTCCGTCGAGCATCGAGGTCATCGTAGAGATAAATATTAAACGCTGACTTTGCAGAGCCTAACGCTAGGAGCTTGGTACATGCTTGAGTAAATTTAGATTCGCTACCTTCACCAATAAGATAGGTTCCAGCTTGTAATTGAAATCTAGCATATTCGTCAACGTTTTCTGCAGAAGGAACCTCTAATTCTAAACCAGGGATAGTGTTGTACGTACCTGATTCACACGAGTAATAAGGATTTGAGTTCGTGAAAGTATGGACGTTTTTTAAAATTTCATCGGGAAGTTCACGGATGAATTTCACAGTTCTGTTTCCTCTGCCCATGATGACCGCAGAACTGGTGGCAATAGGTAAAGAGGTTAGTGTTCTTGCCACTGATTCGTGACCATTTTGAATTTCTAGAAGCATTGCTATAACTTCTGCTGCTGTTGGAGGACGTACTGGTAAATTTTGATCAGCAAAATAAGTTAGTGCTTTGCGGTAGTTTGAAGAGCGTAATATTTGATATGGGAATAAATTAATTTCATATACTTGTGATCGTGTCATTAGTAATCGCCTTAACCATTATTGTCTTAAAATAACACCATCACCATTAAAGTAGGCCTAGAACCAGTTTATAAAATATTCTATTCTTTTAGGGTATTATTGGGGGTATTTTAGGTTTATTGGAAAGGTTATTCTTTTTGTTCTTCTTCCACGTCTTCAATAGTCTCTTCTTCGACTTCTTTGAGCAGTTCTTCTTCCTCCTCTTTTTCTGAGGCGGAAACTTTTTTGTTGTGTTTCATGGCGGTTTTAATTTCTTCGCGAGCCACAGTTTCTTTTTCTTCGAGATCAATTAAGCGCTCAACTTCGTCCGTCTCTTTTTCGACGCTTTCGGCTTGGGTGATAACTTCTTTAGGGACACGAGAGAGGAACGCTTCTTTGGCTTGGGCACTGGGAAGATCAAAGTATTCAAAAAATTTAGGTGTTAATTTGAGACGAAAGGTGCGACCAAATTTTTCTTTGGCGATAAAACCTAATTCTTCGAGACGGCGCATGTGTTCGTAGGCGGTTTGACTGCGCATCTTAATTACATCAGATTGGATGACGGGATATTTCCAGGCAATGACAGCAAGAGTTTCCATGAGTGGTCGTTCGAGTTCTGTGGAGCTTACTAATGAACTTACGAGGGGAACAAACTCGTCGCGTACGGTGAGTTTCCAGCCATGGTCTTTTTGGACCAGTTGGAGAGAGTGATCGCGAGATTTGTATTCATGAGAAATTTTTTCGAGGAGGAGGTTGGTTTGTTCAATAGTGAGAGAGCATAGACTCGAAATACGTTCAGGAGTAATTTCTTTACCGACTGCAAAGAGAACCGCTTCTACCTTTTTTTCATCAATGTCCATCTGTTATGCTCTTTTTATGTTGAGGTTGGCTAGGTTTTAGTCCCTATCTATTTCTTATTGATTATTATTGATTTTTATTCTCGTAATGAATAAATTCCTTTCTTTAAATCTATCTTATTATCGTCAAGTAGTTTGTCGAGAAAATCACCCATTTTTCCTTGGTCGTCAACTCCTGTGAGGGAGCAAAGTTGTTTGAGAGTAAGAGGAGCAGGGCGAAGTAATACCAAGATGTAATTGCGAAGTAACGCAGCAGTATTACGACGTAGATGTTCGTTTTCAATTTTGAGTTGTTTGGCGATCATATCCGCTGAATGGAGGCGAGTTTGGAGGTCTGAGACGAATGTAGATAAGTCAACATCAGTTACTTGAAGTTTAGCTGGTTCGATAATCTCAATCATCGATGGCATGAATTCAAAGCAGAAGCGAGAAATTTCTTTGAGTTCTTCGGTTTTAATTTCAAGTTCGGCAAAGGTCGCCCACATTTCACCTTCTTCTTGTTTTTTTCCTTCGGCGATGTCTTGAGTCATAATTACAAACTTTTTGTCGCTTTTGAGTTTTTCGAGATGACCTTGAAGAGCTTCTTCGATGTGTGCTTTGGGACGTCCAATGACTTCAATGAGGGCGCGAAACGTGATAGGAGGATTCATCTTTGTTTAGAAAAGAAGGCAGTTTTTAAGCATTTCTGAATGTGAGAGAGAGAAGAGTGGGAAAAAAAGAGGGGAGAGTCAGAGGGGTGAGAGGTATGAGCAGATGAGAGGGAAAAGAATGAACAATGATAGGGGGAAGGCAGGAAGTAATAATTTGAAAGAGATCTATTTCTTTGTTTTTTCCCAGCCGAGAGTAATCGCACAGAGAGTAAGAGCTATGAGAAGAATTGTAGATACCATATTACTGGCTTTGCGAGAGTTGGATTCGTACGCGGTAAAGCCGAGATTTTTGTCTATTTGACTTTTAGGGGATTGATTCAAACTGAATGGAAATGATGATGAGAAAAGGGAATCTTGGTTATCTTGTTCGCTATCAGTACCTGTTAATGTGGTGACTCTTTCTTGTTTTTGAGATGACGTGTCGGATAGGAATTCTAATGAGTCGTTGAATGGATTATAGATTATGGAACTAGTCCAATCTTTAGGAGTTTTGAGGCCATCCTTCAGCAAGCGAATTTTGACACTGTAGTTGCCAGGTTGTGTAGTAGAGTCTATGGTTAATGGGAGAGAAACCATCTGGAGTTCTTTGGCTTTGAGATCGAGGCGTTGCGCTCCGGCTTCACGTTCTAATTCTGAATTATGGCAAGAGTAACATTTACTGCCACGATAAATGTATCCCCATAGGGAATAATGGGAATCACTGTTACTGTTAACGACTTGTGCTTGGACTTCAAGTGTTGACGTATGAAGTTGAAGAGGAAAAACAGGAACACGTAATACTACCGTGCGCGTGGATGATGTTGATGTAGAAGAATCTGATGATGAATCAGAGGAGGATTCTGGCACTTCACAATCTGAAGAGTATTCTCTACTCATCTCAATGGGTTCTTGATCCGATAAACTGAGACCTTGGGCGACGATTTGTGCTCCACCATCAGAGAAATCTTTATCACAATTAGGATTGGTAAAAATAGGAATGGTGAGATTATAAGCTTTATATTGTTGCGCCAGAGAGATATGGGCAGTATCACTTATTTTTTCTCCATTTTTTTCGGCCCAGACTAAGATGGTTGCCAATCCCGTGTCGCCGCGATAGGCATCAATTGTTACGTCAATGCTATCACCCCATTGAGTACGTTCGTCCGAGCCTTGGTAGATCTTTCTTATTGAGAGGAATGAAGTATTCTGCTGGTAGAGAGGGTTAATGGCTACTGCTGCCGAAGCGTTGTTGTTTTGAGGACTGGCATCGCGACAGGTTTGGTTTTGTTGAGCGAATGAAATGATGTATGTGCCTTCACGCAGCGAAGGAGAATAGGATTTGGTAGATGAAGAGGTGATGGGTTGGGTTGTCCAAGGTTTGTATTCTTCTATGAGATTACCAAACGCGTCTTGAATAGTGCCACGTACAGTGATGTTTTGGGCGGGGCCGTAGATGCGAGAGATGCGGACTGTAAAAGAAAATTCTTCTCCATTGAAAATAGAGGGTGTGGTGTCAAGATTAAGTTGCCAATCACATTCGGGAGTGTAGATGTTTGGGGAACCCGGAGTTGGCGGGGTTTCTACCCATTGCAGATCTACTTTTGACCAGCTCATGCCTTCGGTAGAGTGACTATATGAAACACTGTTGATGAGAGTGAGATTATGAAAGAGACGAATTTCTTCAAACCCATTATCATTGAGAGCGAAATCGCTATCTCCATCGCGATATATCACAACATATTTTTTAGGCGCAAGAAGAAGGCTAGCATTATACAATGCTGTTGAGGAGATATAAAGCTCATTATCGTCCTGTGCATCTTTGAGTTCGAGACTGCGCAAGTCAACAGCTCTACTTCCATTATTGTAGAGTTCGATCCATTCGCCATGAGGTTTGGGGGCATCTTCGTCGCCAAATGGAGATGGAAGAAATTCAGTAATTTCAAGTGTGAGGGGGTCTGGTGTTGAGAGCCAGATACTGTTTTGGTATCCGGGTGTGCCGTTTGTTTCAAGACCTTCTGCCCAAGTGCCGTTTTGACGACGTTCGAGAGTTTTGTTATTACCGTTTGCTCCTAATACTGAGGTGTAACTAAAGGTACTATTTGAGGTTTGATTTGAAATGGTAAGATTTTCAGCAGTGTTAGAGAGACCGTTGCCCAATGAATTGTCATCAACACAAATAAATGAGACATTAGAGGGAAGAATGTTGAAAAGAGTACTGTCTTGGTCTACGAGAAGAGCGTAACTTTGAGCAGGCATGATAAACGAGCAGGTGGGAAGAATTCTACAACAGGCAATTTGATCACTGTTGCGTGCATCAGCAAACGTCCAACCGGAAAGATTAGCTGATTGGTTTGAAGGATTGTAAATCTCAATCCATTCATTTTCATCGTAAGGGTCGTACATGACTTCATTGAGCTGAACTGCGTGCGAATAGGTGCTGAAGATGATGAGTAAAGAGATAAGAAGAAAAGGGTTTATTTTTGGTTTTCGAGCTGCTATGAACGAAGAAAATGACTCCATCGCTGGAGAAACAAGACTTATTGCCTAAAAAGATTGTGTTTTGATAGGCATATTATTTTAGTTACTATTCTCCAATACTAAACAAATCTTTTAAACAGTCTTTGCGATCTAGTTGGTTATGGGATGGCTTTTTGGTAAAAAGAAAGTGGCACCTCGGGTTCCGTTTCCGGAGGGTAAGTTTGATGAGAATACGTTGCGCTTTCCGATTTTAAGTTCTTCTGAGAGAGAGATTGAGCCTGATGCAATCAAAGAAGCAGTAGGATTTGGAAAGCCAATAACTACGCCTGAAGAAAAGTCAATGCCGCGTTTTGATGTTGCTCGTTCATCATTCCCTCCACCACCTACGTTGCGAGAGATAAGATCTAGTGTTCCTGTTCAACCTATGGTTTCTGTTGGACCATCACCACTTTTTATTAAAATGGATGCTTATCAGAGTATTCTTGAAGAGTTTGATGATTTACGGGGAAGTTTACAACAATTAGCACATACCAATCATATGCTTGAGCAATCAGAGTATAATGAAGAGCAGAACTTTTTGCGTTTGCGACGTGGAATAAAAGCAATGCATGATAAGTTGTTAGATATGGATAAAACACTATTTCCATCCTAAAAGGAGGGGTTACTATGGATCGTATGCCTGTATTTGTAAAAATTGATGATTATGAACAAGTTCTTGCATTAATGAAGGTAGTTCATGAGAAACTTGAAGACGCTAAGTCAACATTAAATCGTATTCATGAACTTAAAAATGAAGAAGATCACCATGTTGAAATGTGGCAAAACACTTTAGGGGAAGTGGAGAAAAAGTTAGAATTTATTGAACATTCTCTTAATGAACCTGAACAAACCCAATAAACCATGAAACCTACTCGTAAACATGCTGTTGTGGCACATGTGCCCGTACGTAAACAAGCAGTAAAAGAAGTGCATAAAGAAGCACATGGACATAGTGTACGCGATGCCGAACCAGAATTAATGGTTCAACTTCCAGACCCTAAGATGATACGTAAAGAAGTTTTGGAATCGTTACGTGACGTGATTATTTTTATGCAGGGGTATGAGAAGTTTCGTGCTCTTCAGGAAGAAAAAGTAGCATTGTTTCTTAAATTAAAGTCGGATGTTCGAGAGATTACAACATTGCTGGATACCAAACTACGTGCTCAATTTCCGAAAGGTAAGTTGCGAATGCCAGTGCATACCTCCATGGTGTCTAACGATGCTGCTCCAACTATGGCCGAACCTCGTATTGTGACTCAAACTGCTTCTGGCCGACCTGCATCAAGTAGTGGTGTTGCTGCTCCTAATGGTAAGAGTCGAGATGAACTTGCAGAATTGGAATCTCAGTTACGGGATATTGAAGGACAATTGCAAGATTTGCATTAGGTTTTCTCTATTTTAATTTCTTTTTTGTGGGTTTTACGATTAGTTTTTCTTATAGAGGGTTCTTGGTTATTCTAGGAGGTATAGTTTTATAAAAGAAATAATAATTTTTCTAGTTAGTTAATCGATGCAGACGTGCCGGTTGGAAAAAACATTCTGTTTTTGAGCCGTCACGAAAGAATCAAGATTAATGCGGACGTGCCGGAGTGGCCAAACGGGATAGTTTGTCTTGGGTAATACTGGACAAATCCAAACTCAAAATCTATTGGCTTAGTGCCTACGCAGGTTCGAGCCCTGCCGTCCGCATATTTTATTTATGATACCTTTTCTGATACTTCATTAAAGCATTAAAGTCGCCCTGTACTAAAAAACATTTATATAGCATTGAGTTTGTTATTTTTGAGATGATTACTTTTCTTATGCGTGAACATAAAGATCATGAATTGAAAACATTAGCGGGTTTTGAACCTGAAGCGTGGATTCATATTACTAATCCTAGTGAAGAAGAACTGGTTTTAGTTGAGAAAACGTACCATCTTGATCGAGAGTTGATAGAGGCAGCGTTAGATGAGAATGAGTTGCCGAGGTTTGATACCTATGAACAACGCAACTACATTTTTATCAAGACGGTTAATCCTGAAGGGACAAAATTAGCGACGTTATTAGTTGCATTGGGGGAGAATTTTATTCTTACGATGAGTCGTGAAGACCCACATTTTTTGCGTTCGTTTCTTAATGGAACAGAACATTTTCTTACAGCTCAAAAAAGGAAGTTTTTGTTGAAAATACTGTTTGTCTGTAACGAAGAAATGGAACGTACGGTTGTTAAAGTTGTTCGTAGTGTTCAACGCAGCCGTAAAGCAGTTGAAGATCTTAAAGAAGAGGATATGAGTCTTTTGTTGGGATATGAAGATTTTCTCAATAATTTAGTGTCGACGTATTATTATACTAATTTACTATATCTTAAGTTAATTAGGAAGGTTGATTTTGTTGAGGAGGATAAAGCAACACTTGATGATTTGATTGTTGAGTCTACACAGGGTATGAACACGTGCCGTACATCTCTTAAAACCATATCTAACGTGAGAGATTACCATAGTGTGGTGTTATCAAATCGATTGAATAGAACCATTAAAGTACTGACTATTTTTACAATTTTTATTACTATTCCGGCAGCAATTTCAGGGTTGTATGGAATGAATGTGTTGTTGCCCGGGGGGAGCATAGAACATGCTTTTTGGTACGTGATTGGGCTCATTGTGACGTTGTGGAGTTGTTTCTTTTATTATTTGAAGAAGAAGGAGATTATTTAGTCTAATACAAGGCTTTAGTTAATGCAAGACTAGTTCAGACTTTTTCCTTCTGATCTTTCCGAACGTTTTTTATACTCTGATTCTCTTGTTGTCGTGAATGGCAACTGGTGCGGCAGGTTTAGAAATTTGTACTATAGGGGGCTTTACCAAAACTGAAGGGAATAGTGTTGCAGTTAAAGTTGATAATGAGGTTGTAATTCTGGATATGGGGTTATCGATGGAGGATTATATTCGTTACACTGAAGATCTTGAAGATACGAGTGCGAAGACGTATTCTCAGTTACTTAAAGCAAATGCTGTTCCTGATTACGGGTTTATTAGTGATTGGAAAGAGAAGGTGATTGCGATTTTGCCTACCCATGGACATTTAGATCATGTTGGGGCAGTGCCGTTTGCCGCAGGAATGTTTCCGACTGCTCCGATAATTTGTACTGCCTATACGGCAGAAGTTTTAAAGACTATTTTGATGGATGATGAAATGCAGATTCCTAATAAAGTGATTGTTCTTAACTCTAATGCAACGTATAAACTTTCAGAGAAAATTACGGTGGAATTTGTTCATGTGACTCACTCAATTCCGCACACAGTGATTATTGTGTTACATACTCCTCATGGAAAATTGGTGTATGCGAATGATTTTAAGTTTGATTTGGAGCCGTTATTAGGGCCCAAACCCAATTTGAAGCGACTTAAAGAATTGGGGGATGAAGGTGTTCAGGTATTGATTGTTGATTCTTTGTATGCACATCTTCATAAGAAGACACCTTCTGAGAGTGTGGCACGTCATATGCTTCAAGAGGTAATGTTGAAGACCGAGAGTAAAGGGAGAGCGATGATTGTTACCACATTTTCTTCTCATATTGCACGTCTTAAAAGTATTATTGAAATGGGTGAGAAGTTAGAACGTAAAATTGTTTTCGTGGGTCGGTCACTAGATAAGTATTGTCGGGCGGCGGAGAATTTAGAATTAGTTGATTTTTCAAAAAAGGTAATGATGATGCGTTCTCGGGATCATGCCGAGCGGATGTTTAAACGAATTGAGAAAGAAGGACGTGATAAGTACCTTATTGTGTGTACGGGTCATCAGGGCGAGCCTAAAGCAGTTCTCTCTCGAATTGCTCGTCGTGAAACTTCATTTGAGTTTCGTGCGGGGGATATTGTGGTGTTTAGTTGTCAGACAATTCCGGTTGAAATTAATATTGAGCAACGTAAGAAGTTAGAGGAGTCGTTGAAGGCACAAAAAGTGCGGATGTTTTGCGATGTTCATGTTTCAGGTCATGGGGCTTTGGAAGATCATCGTGAGATGTTTGAGTTGGTGCGACCCAAACATATTATTCCGATTCATGTTGGGAATGAGAAAGCGAAAATGTTGGCGAATTTTGCTGCAACCATGGGATATAAAAGTACTCATATCATGCAGGATGGGAAGCGGATTATGTTGTAGGATTGTTAATTGTTATGGGTGAATGTGATGCGTATTGGAATTTTGGTGGCATTGGTGATGTTAGTTTTTTGTTGTGCGTGTTCTGTGAGAGAGAATTCTGGAGTAGATAGTACTGCAGTGGTGAAGGTTGAGGTAGACAATGCAACGGCTATTAAGAATGGCGCAATACAAGAAGTTGTAGATGAGACATCTGGCAGGGAAGCTACGAACCTTGAAATTAAAGAAGCAGAGCCTGTTAAAGAGGTTGAAGAGGTCGTGGTCTATGAAAATATTGCTGAACAAAAGAGTGGTAGCCGCACTTTGCGATGGTCGCCAAAACCAGGCTTGCGTTGGCATTGGCAGCTTTCGGGAGATTTAGTTGTTGAGAAAGGAATTGATGTGTATGATGTTGATTTGTTTGAAACAGATTCATTATTGATTGAGAAACTGCATCAAGATGGAGCAAGGGTGATTTGTTATTTTAGTGCAGGAAGTATTGAGGATTGGCGAGATGATGCGTCGAAAGTGTCTCCAGAGTTTGTGGGTAAAGAGCTAGAAGGCTGGCCTGGGGAGAAATGGTTAGATGTGAGTAGAATTGATGCAATTGCGCCGTTATTGCTTTCTCGTTTGGATTTGGCTGCAGCAAAAGGCTGTGATGGCGTGGAACCTGATAATGTTGATGGATTTGAACAAGATACTGAATTTGTGTTAGCGTATGCTGATCAGATTGAGTTTAATCGATGGCTTGCGGGGATGGCTCATGAGCGGAACCTTGCAGTGGGATTGAAGAATGATTTAGAGCAGGTAGGGGATCTGGTTCATAATTTTGATTTTGCGGTGAATGAAGAATGTTTTGAGCAGAATAATTGTGAAGATTTGGTGGCTTTTGTTCGTTTAGGTAAAGCAGTCTTTGGAGCTGAATATACACTTGAACCGGCAGCGTTTTGTTCTCGCGCGTTGGCGATGAATTTTTCTTGGATTAGAGCGGAATATGATTTGGATAGAGCAACAGTGGCGTGCGGGTAGGTTGGATAACGCTGAATTGGGGTAGAGGGGTAGGTCTATACCCTATTGTATTAATGATCGTATTAATTACTTTATAACAACAAATTTTATAAAGAGCCCATCCCTCAAATTTTGATAGTTGAGGGGGTTATTTTCATGAAATTAGTCTTAGCTGAACCAAAGTATTTCAAAGATAGCATGAGCATTATTTCTGAGTTGGTAAGTGAGGTTAAGATTAAAGTCGGAAAAGATGCCCTTGAAGTTGTGGCAATGGATCCTGCCAATGTTGCGATGGTCGTGTTTAAACTGCTTTCGAGCGGGTTTACTAAGTATGAAGTTAAAGAGCATGTGGAGATTGGCCTTAATTTGAATAATCTCAAACAGGTTCTACGTCGGGCTAATAGTGATGATATTGTGTCTCTTGAGACAACTGATGATAGTAAGTTTAAAATCGAGCTTAAAGGTAATACTACTCGTTCATTTTCCCTACCCATCCTTGATCTTGATGAGAAAGAGCAGCGGGTTCCTGAATTAAGTTTTCCTCTTACGATCACAACGCAGGCTAGCGTTTTGGCACAAGCCATTGATGATGTGAGTGTGGTGGCAGAATCAGTGACGTTCTTATGTGAGAAAGACCATTTATTCATTAAAGCGGAAGGAGATCTTTCTAAAGCATTTATTGATATTCATTCAGATGATGTTACTGCGATTAAAGTAGATAAAGCAGATGCTAAATTTAAAGCAAAGTATTCGTTGGAATATCTTAAGAAAATGATTTCTGCAGGCAAAGTATCTGATAAGGTTTCATTGCATTTTAATACGGATTATCCTCTTAAGTTGGAGTATAAAGTTACCGATCGGTTGTTGTTGAGTTTTATTCTGGCTCCGCGCGTGGATAATGATTAGGAGTTACTTTTATTAATCCCATTTCTTTCTCTATATTGTGATAGATGTATTCGTGGTCTTGTGTATCTTTTTTGCGAGTTCGCTGGCAACGATGGTGTTAATACGCTATAAACCAACGATCTCATTTTCTATAGAACATCGGAAACGAAAGCGTAAGATTGAGATTGATACCTTCTTTTTGGGAGTGATGTTGGGAGCGGCAAGTATTGTGTTGTTTAATATCATCTCGTATGAACGAGCAGTAGTAAGCATTCTGGGAAATACTCAGTTGTCACCGCTGGGAGTTGTGTTTCTCTTTTTTTCGATGGTGTTTATGAGTATTTTTATGGAAGAATGTGGTGTGTTTGAATATGCGGCGCGTCGAGCGTTGGTATTTGCTGGTAACAGTGGAAAGAAGTTATTTTTTTCATTATATGCAACGATTTCCATACTTACTATTTTTACGTCTAACGACATTTTAATTTTGACTTTTACTCCGTTTATTTACTATTTTGCAAAGCATGCTAAAGTTGATCCTAAGCCTTACTTCTTTGCGGAATTTTTTGCGGCAAATACTTGGAGTATGTTTTTTTCTGTAGGCAATACGACGAATTTGATTGTAACGAGTGCAGTAGGGATCTCTTTCTGGGATTATTTTGGAGTGATGTTTTTTCCGACTATTGCGGCAGGAATTGTGAATGCACTGATTACCTATTATTTATTTCGTGATACGATTAAGGGAAGGATTACTGCTGCGAAGGTTAATCCTACCAAAGCAATTCAAAACCGTGTGGGGGCAGTCGTGGGGACAGCTATATTAGGATTGTGTATTTTAACGATTTCTATTGCGCCGTTCTTTGATTTGGATATTTGGACTACGTCAGTGGTATTTGCTGTTTTGTTGTTGGTTTTTATTCTTGGTCAGAATTTATATCATCGTTGGAAAGGGGAGAAATTACAATCGTTACGTGCATTGTTGGTTAAGATTCCTTGGCTGATCATTCCATTTTTACTTTCGTTGTTTATCTTGGTTGAAGCGCTTGAAGAACAGGGCATTAGCGCTGTTGTTGGAGGGAGTTTAGCAAAGATAGGTATGGGTATTCCTGCTCTGATTGTTTTTGTTTACGGTGTGGCATCAACGTTGATGGCGAACGTGGTTAATAATATTTCAATGGCCGTTGCCTTTGTTCCTATGCTTACACAACTTCACGGTGTGGCATTACTTGCCGCAAGTTATGCAACGGTAATTGGTTCTAACCTGGGTGCAAATCTTACTCCGATTGGAGCACTTGCGGGTATTATGTGGATGTCGTTGTTGAAACATTATGGATATACGTTATCGTTTAAAGAGTTCGTGAAGTATGGAGCTGTTGTAACATTGGGCTCTTTAATTGCAGCTTTGAGCGTGTTAGCGATTGAGTTTGCGATTGTGTTTTAGAGAGAGGTATACTTCTTGAGAGTTGTAAAGGAAGGGTTAAATACTCTTTATCCTTTCTTTTTTGTATGGATCATGACTCTTTTGGAATGCATCATGTGCATCGGCGTAAGCGTCAGTCTGGGACTTTGGAACCTTTTCCTCATCCTGACCCGTATAAACGTTTTTTGGATAAGATGATTTACGTGGTTGGTGTAGCTGGTCCAGTGATGACGATTCCGCAGTTGTATCTTATTTTTGCACATGAGAGTGCTGCTGGGACGTCTTTAGTAACCTGGAGTGCATATACAGTTATGTCAGTGTTTTGGTTGTTGTATGGAGTTGCCCATAAAGAGAAGCCGATTATTTTGTCTAATACTTTGTGGTTATTGGTGAATGGGTTGGTAACTTTTGGCGTGTTTATGTATTCTTAATGCGTTAGAGAATTTTTTTGAAATGTGTTATGTAAGAAGGTAAAATAAGGGGCGTTGGTTGTTGTGGCGAGGCGTTCAACGATTAATTCTGGGGTGGAATGGGCAAGTACGCCTAGGACTGGGTTGTGGTCGATAACAAGATTCATGTTTTCATCAAGGCCTTTTGCAACAATACCATCAATTCTAGTGTGAGTTGGAAGATGAGTAGCGATATCTCGTCCAAGGTGTGAGGCCATGATGATGAATGCACCTTTATCGATGAAGAATTGACATGTAGCACAGATGATTTGTGATGCGGCACTTGGTTCAGTAACTGCTTCCATTTCGTCTGCGAGAAGAAGCGTTGACTCGTTGGTTTTGATTTTGGCAAGGTCAGTTAAGAGAGTCTCGAATGCACCTTTACTTGTTGAACCTTTATTTTTAGCAAAGTAATAGATATTGTGAAAAAGAGGAACAGTGATGGTGCCACAGATGGGAAGGCCGATATAGGAGAGGGTAATGGTTTGGACAACGAGTTCTAGCAAAGTTGTTTTACCACCGCTGTTGGCACCTGTGAGAAGCGAACAGCGATGTTCTGGGGTGAGATAGAATGTAATGGGTTGAGAGTTTTCTAACAATAGATTTTGACAATCTGAGATGGTTAGTGATGGAGAAATTTGGGGGTAGCGAAGGTTATTGGTTTGGAGGTATTTGGAGAGACCAGCACAAAAGTCGAGGACAATTATATTTTGATCTAATTGAGTGAGTAGTTGAGGAATTTGGATTAACGTGGTTGTTTGTTGACGGAGCAATTTGGCAAATTGGAGAGTCGTGGAAGTGGTTTGTTGCGTGAGGAAGTTTTTGAGTTCTTGTTCGTCGATTTTGAGAGGAATAGTTTTTGTGAAAAGAGAAGCGGGGAGACTACTCTTGGTGATTTCGGTTTTAATACAATCTAGAATTTCGGGTGGTAGTTT
This sequence comes from Candidatus Woesearchaeota archaeon, assembly GCA_023265685.1. GTDB lineage: Archaea > Nanobdellota > Nanobdellia > Woesearchaeales > GW2011-AR9 > JACPIK01. Next base: position 23,900 of record JAHFSP010000015.1, read on the forward strand.
TTCCGTTGAGAAAAGGGTGTAGAGTGCGTCTCCCCGCACGGTCATGGTCGCTAATGTTGATGCAACCCCCCGGTTGATGGTGTCAAGTGATTTGAGAATGTCGTCTTTGGTAAGCACGGTAGAGGAGAGAGGAGTAAGGAGTGGAAGGATGGTGTTGAGAGTAGAGGTGATGGTTGGGATTGGAGCAGGGTATTGGTTTATTGTGGTGATGATATCGTTATAGCGCGCTAAGAGCGCAAGATAGCGTTCTAAATATACTTCGTCTTCATCAACGAATAACGTGTTTGGACATTGGTCAAGCATTGATTCATAGCGTTCACAGTTAACCGCGTAGACTAAGTCGTATTCTTCAAGATCGGCAAGATCGTGAGGAGTTCTTAGTAAGGTTACGGGAAATTTTTGTTTGGTATAGGAGAGGTACAGATTTTCATCTTCAGTGGCAATAATAAGGGAGTAGGAAGGTTTCCAAATGGTGTTGGTTTTGGTTATTTGGGGAAGTGAGAGGAATGGTTGATCTTGAAGTTGTTTGAAGAAGGTTTGACGCTGTTGAAATTGGTCTGTTGTTGGGAGAGTGTTGAAAAGATCGAGAAGTTGGGAGGAGGGGGTGAATTGAAAATGTTGAGTAAGATGAGAGAGAATACGTTGATGGATATTTTTTGCTTCACGGGTTTTGAAAATAGGATTGGTTGATGGTTTGGTTAATGATTCTTGGGAGAATGGAGAGAGTTTTTGTTCATTGATGTAGGTTCTGATTTGGTCGAACATGAAATTACTTTGGTCTTGGTGGTTTATAAAGCGTTTTCGGACTTGACCAGTGTGGGGAGTGGGGTTTTGAACTGGATGGCCATTGACTTATGATTTGCAACAGAAAAAGTGTAATCTTATTTCTTGATGTGTCGTAAAATTTTTTCTTCTATTTGTAAAAACCGCATAATTGTTGAGTTCATAGCTTCAGTTGTTTCTCGAGCTATGGTTCTCAATTCTTGAATACATTCATAAAATTTCTCATTGTATATTACTTCAACTGTCACGTTTGAAGTATTCTGTACTCTCTTTATGATCTCATTGATGTCTTTTAATTGGTTATGTTTTGTAGTGTCTTTTTTCGGGATTTTTATTATTGGGGTCCATAACATAAACACATTTAAAAATCCTCCAAAATGTCTTTGAGCATATTCAATATCTTTCTCAAATTTCTTAACGAACCTATCCACATTATCGGGGGTATTATTTTTAGTGTATTGTAGCCCCGTTTCTAGATGTGTGGCTACTTCACAAAAATAGGCAATTTTCTTGGAGGAGTTGATGCCCACTACATCAATTTCACCCTGCACAAATCTCGTTTGTAAATTAAACTCAACAAAATCACATTTTTTAACTTCACGTAGATATTGACCAACTAGATGTTCGCCTGGGTTTTCCATGATTGTTAACTATTAGGTAATTGTGTATCTATATATGTATTACTAAGATATTGAATAAATTTTTCTTAAAACTTATACAACGGCTCCACTCCCCGCACTGGTCACTTGCTGAAATGATTTATAAGTGAGAATTGTTCTAGAATAAGATATGAAGAAAGAGAATGCTGTCAGACTTTTTGAGGATCAGAAAGTACGAACGCTCTGGGATGATGAGCAGGAAAAGTGGTATTTTTCGATTGTAGATGTGGTTGGAGTTTTAGCAGAAAGTGAGAATCCTCGCAGATATTGGTCAGATTTGAAAATAAAGCTCAAAGAAGAGGGTTTTGAACCATACGATAAAATCGTACAGTTGAGATTAATAGCTGAAGATGGTAAGTTACGAGAGACTGATTGTTGTGATACAGAGCAACTTCTTCGTCTTATTCAATCGATTCCTTCTAAGAAAGCTGAGCCATTCAAGTTATGGTTGGCTAAAGTAGGAAGTGAGCGTATTGATGAAACGGCTGATCCTGAACTGGCAATTGATAGGGCTATGCAGACGTACCTTAAAAAAGGCTATTCTAAAGAGTGGATCAATCAGCGGCTTAAGACTATTGAAGTTCGTAAGGAGCTCACAGACGAGTGGGAACGTGTGGGCGTTAATCAAAAGAATGAATTTGCGATCTTAACAAATGAAATAACCAAGGCGTGGTCGGGAAAGACGGTTAAAGAGTATAAGCAGCTTAAAGATCTTAAGAAAGAAAGCTTGCGAGATAATATGACAAATATGGA
>JAHFSP010000015.1:26194-28716 GCA_023265685.1 Candidatus Woesearchaeota archaeon
CTCCAACCTTACCCCATTAGGAATTTTCTCGCCATCGAAATAGAGTGCGCCGGTTTCATCTCGTGCGTATCTTCCTCGGGCAATTCCTTCTAAGGTCTGTGGGAAAATAATCCAATCGCCTGCTTGTTTAAGTTGATCTTGATGTTGTTCAGCGAGTGCTTTGAGCTTTACAGGATCAGAAAGATCTGTGTCGCCTCTCACTACTTCAATTGGTTGGGAGAGCATGAGAAGTGGTCCCTGGTCTGCTTTTTCTACCATGATATGTGTTGTTGCGCGTAGGTATTGTTCACCTGCTTTGATTGCGTCACGCACCGCGTTATCTCCTGTAAAACGAGGGAGACCATCATCTCGTTTTATAGAAAGATCAGCAGGATGAACATTGACACAGATGAATCCATTAAGTAATGGAGCGGTAGCGAGTTTCATGTATCCTCCAAATGCGGCAACGGGAGCATCGTATTGTCCAAGAAGTTCTGCTGTTTTGCGATCAAATTCGGCACGAACTTGCATATCTCTTAGGAGACGTTCTCGCGCTTGATAAAACTCTTTCATGTCTCGGACTATATACGGAAGATCGAATTCTTGTGCTATTGGTATTACTTTACTTTCCTTATTTTCAGCAAACAATGCTACCATTTGATACGGTGTTTCACCGCCTAATTGACGTTCGTGTTCGATGATTTTTCGTAAGTTTGAGCCGCTGCCAGACATGAGTCCGACTACTCGCATGGGGCCGTTGGAGGGGTCGTATAAAGGTGTAAGTGCCATAATGGTTTTCTCCTAATCATTTTTTATTTATTTTATCTTTTTATAATTGCTCGATTTGCGATATCGGTTCTGTAGGTTGCGCCTTCGAAATTGATTCTTTGTACTGCTTGATATGCACGTTGTTGTGCACCGGAAATATTTTCTGGATCGTAGGCCGTGACGGTAAGTACTCGACCACCACTCGTGACGAGATCGCCATTAACCCTTTTTGTTCCAGCGTGAAATACTTTGACGTCTTGTAATTCTTCTGCTCTACTGATTCCAGTAATTATTTTACCAGTTTGGTATTCTGCTGGATAGCCACTTGAAGCCATTACTACGCAACAGGCTGCACCATCGTGGTATTTTAAATCTGAGGGTTTTAGTTTTCCTTCTAACGCTAGTGCTAATGGTTGGTAAAGACCTTTTCGTAGCATCATCATAGCTGGTTGACATTCTGGATCGCCAAAACGTACGTTGAACTCTAATGCCTTGGGGCCTTCTTTAGTCATCATCATACCTGCATAGAGAAACCCTTTGAATGGTGTGCCTCTCTCTTTCATTCGTTGAATTACAGGCGTCATGACGGTGTCTGCAACACTTTGAATTACTTGGGGTGGAGCGATGGGAGCTGGACCGTATGCGCCCATGCCGCCGGTGTTAGGGCCTTGATCGTTGTTAAGTAAACGTTTGTGATCTTGAATGGCAATTTCTAAAGGGATTACTTTCTCACCATCAGAGATACCAAAGACGGAAAATTCTTCACCAAAAAGACGATTGCAGATAAGAATCTCTGGACCGTACGTTTCGACTAAATTTTTATGTTCTCTTAGAGCTTCACCAACATTGTCGCACACAGCAACACCTTTTCCGGCTGCTAGTCCTCTGGCTTTGAGTACGATACCCTCTGGTGGTGTTCGGCTGATGATTGCTGCGATTCCCGCATTTGTATCTGAGCAATAAACAGATTCTGCTTGAGGTATGCCGAGCTCTTGCATAATTTGATATGAGAAAAATTTGTCTGATTCTAGGCGTGAGGCAAATCGTGTTGGACCAAAAACTCGACCTATTCCTCTTTCATTAAGATAATCAACTAATCCTATTGTGAGAGGTGCTTCTGGACCAACAACAGTAAGATCAATTTTTTCTTGGTGAATAAGATTTTCAATTGCAGCAAAATCTGATGGACTTTTCACATTGAGAGGGATGTTGTGTCCTTTTTTCTCCATTGCTGTTCCAGCGTTACCGGGAGCATAGAATACGTTTTGAACGTCAAGACTACTTGCCATACTCCACCCTAATGCGTGTTCACGCCCACCAGATCCAATTATTAGTACATTTGCCATGATTGTCTCCCCTTGTTTGAGTTGTATTCTTTTGAGTAGTATTTATTTGAAATAATTAACTGCATTTCGAAATAATCCTAACCCTGGACCTTCGCAAGGAAGTGTTTCACCTTTGTGTTGTCTTTTGTAGAGTGGCCACCAGGGTAATTGTGTGAAATCCTGGGCACGCTCAGGATGAGGCATGAGGCCAAAAATTCTTCCTGATTCATCGGTAATTCCCGCAATATTTTCAAGCGTACCGTTAGGGTTTGCAGCTAGATTTTGATACTCGCAAGCTTGTCCTGTAACATAGCGAGCAGCAATCAGGCCTTTTTGGTTAAGTGTTTGTAGCGTAGCAGGATTTGCGTAAAACTTTCCTTCTCCATGAGCAATAGGCACACTTATTGTTCCAAGATTTTGTACCCAGGGACTACTGCCACTACATTCTAT
>JAHFSP010000016.1 GCA_023265685.1 Candidatus Woesearchaeota archaeon
ATCATTGAATTGGCAAACCCCAGCACAGGTTGCTGGGTTTGGAATATATAGCTGGTGGTCATTAATAAGGCTGTTTCAAAATTGGTTTGAGGCGTATTGATTATTTGGAAACACTGTCCGGTTTGGACGACGGCGAGGGGGTGGAAGGTTAAAAAAGAGAAATGAAAGAAGAACAAGAATAAAATATTGAAATGAGGTTTATTTGACGATAGTGCGAAACATTATTGTTTTTTTATTTCTCAACCAGATATTCCAAAATGGATTCTACTATGCCATCAAGTTTATTGCACGTTCCAGAATAAAGATGTTCTTTGTCTGCGGGAAGTGGCGTTGCACCTATATATAATGCAGGACCGGTGTAGCTAAGAGAGCGTAACCTTTCCATAACATCCCATCCTGTTGAAAATTCCGCTAATGAACCATCAGTACATACAATTGCGACATGTTCTAGGGAAATAACGCCAATATCAATCTGTTCTTCAACTCTAGATTCAGAAGTGGCAATTATGACTTTATAATTTGGAAATGCTTCTCGTAACATTATCAGGGCCCCTTCCCAGATCATGCGATCATCTTCTACGTACAAAATTTGGTTTTTGTTAGCTGGATGTAGGTTTGTATCTTTCATTTTTACTCTCTTTGTCTCACTAACTTTTCTAAGGCTTGTTTGATTGGTTGCGTATTTGGAATCAGTTCGACCATTGCTCTGTACTCTAAATTCGTTCTCAAATAATCTGCACCAACCTTTGGGGTTGAATGTGCTGGTTGATCCATCGATGGAAAGGGATTAAGAGTATTGACTCTAACTGCTACACCTTTTTCAAAATAAACAGTACTTTTCGGAACTTCTGGGATATAAGGTTCCATCTCCAAACGAGTGGATACCAAATCAGGTTCTTGACTCTTTATGTTGATTGCGTAGCGTACTTCCAACCTCGCGGATCTATCTCTGAGGATACCAATATCGTAGAGTGCATATACTTGGAATAAATCCAGGTGTCCCAATTTTTCTTTCTTTATGTTTGTGAGTCTAAAGTTCGTTGCTTCCATTTTTTCTCTCCTAACACCAAACCGCACTGTTGGGCCGAGAGATACTATTTTAAGATTATTCACCCCAAACGGGAGGATAACTCAAAAAGCTTAAATATTACTAAATCTACTACCCTTTGAGATGACTGTTGAATCCATCCTTGAAGAAATAGGACTTACTAAAAATGAGATTAAGATCTATTTGGCGTTGTTAAAAATAGGGTCGACAAGCACAGGAGCAATCCTCAAAGAAACAAAGGCCCATGCTTCAAAAGTGTATGATGGGCTTGAAAGACTTGCGGTCAAAGGTTTAGTAAGTCATGTGATTATTTCAAATATTAAACATTTCAAAGCCGTTAACCCTGAAAGACTAATAGATTTCTTAGACGACAAAAAAAAGAGATTACAAGAACAAGAAGAAGAGATGAGGACGTATTTGCCACAATTGAATGCATTGCGAGAAATGGGTACTGACGACACTGATGCGGAGATTTTTCGTGGTTGGAAAGGGATGGAAACAGTATTTAATGAGGGTATCAAAGAGATGGGAAAAGGAGATTTATGGCAAGTGTTGGGAGCATATGCCGGCGAGGATCGAGAGAGAACAAACGTGTTTATTCAACGAGTCATTATGAAGTGCGAGCAGAAGAAAATGAGATGGAAAATTATCTATAATGAAAGTGCACGTAATACCTTTGCGTATGAACAACGTTCAACCATCACGCAAAATCGTTTTCTTAGTCAAGAAACTCCAGCAACGATTAATATCTACAAAGACGTTGTATTTATCGCTCTCTGGATTAAAAATCCTGTTGCTTTTCGTTTACGTAATCAAAAGGTAGCCGATTCATTTCGATTGTATTTCGAATTTATGTGGAAGTTGGCAAAACCATAGAAAAATTGAACGAAACAGAAAGTGAATAGGATATGAAATGGATAAGACACAAAAGTGAAAAAGAGAAGTTAAAAAATCTAACTTGCTTGGATCTTACGACGACGCTTGGCCTTCTTGAGCTTTTTACGCTGCCATTTCCAGCGCATTTGGCCTTTTTTCTTCCAACGTCGTGAACTTCGTTTCATGTGTCGTGGTGGAAAAAGGGGTGTTTTATAAATGTTTCTACAGGCTAGTTTAGAATTGATTTCTTAAAGACGAGACAATACTGCTCTTAGATAAACTAGAGAAAATCTTAGTTTTTGGGTTCTTCAAATTTGAGATTATCTAGCAGTACATGATCTTCCGACGACAGTTCCCACCCCATTGCCTCCATATTTTCTTGAAGATGTTGAGGGTTTGTAGATTTAGTTATGGCTACGATGTTTTGTTTTGAGATGAGCCAGTTGAGAACTATTTGTGCCGGCGTTTTATGATATTTGGCTGCGAGTTGTTGTAGGAGAGGATGTTGCTGTAAAGAGCTGTCGCCACGCGCTAACGGGCGGTATGCAATTACCGTGATGTTGTTTTTCTGGCAGTAGGGAATAATTTCTGATTCCATCTTGAGACAATTATTTGATGCTCCTTTGTCTCGTGCTACAAAACTGTACTCAATTTGATTTGCAACAATCGGGTGCCAAGAATATTTACAAGCTTTTTTGAGTTGTTCAACGGAGAAATTACTCACGCCAATAAATCGTACTTTTTTTTCTTCGACAAGCTTGGCCATTGCATCCATGGTTTCTTCTAATGGGATGTTAGGGTTATAGGAATGGATGAGATAGAGATCAATGTATTTTGTTTGTAGACGAGCAAGGCTTTTGTCTGCGGCAGCAAGTAGGTCTTTGTAACGTAGATTGGTTTTATAGACTTTTGTGGTAATGAAAAGCTCTTTGCGATTGAATAGTTTGATGGCTTTGCCGATGAGTTCTTCACAGTGACCTGCCCCATAGACTTCAGCGGTGTCGATATGGGTGTAGCCTAACTTAATAGCATCTTGAATAGCTTTGATTGATTCTTCATCATGGGTGTAGTCTGCTTCTTTTTCACCACCAATTGTCCAGGTACCAAGACCGAGAACAGGGATGTTGATTTTTTTGGTGAGGGGTTTGAATTGCATTATTCCACTGTTCCCATCAAAAAATATCTACTTTGAGTTTTAGCTTTATTATTGATGTATTGAATGAAATGGTTGACGTCTTTATTTTTTTCAATGATAGTAAGAGTATTATTTTTGATTGGAACAGATAGGTATTCGCCCGTTCCATCGACGTAGGTGATAGTACCACCAGCTTCTAGATTCCAAACGGGAGTGAGATCAATGATGATTTGTGTTGATTTTTGTGGTTGTAGAGAATCATGGAGAATTTGATAATCTTTCCAAGATAGTTTGTACGCAGTGAGTGAGAGTTTCGTTCGCTTCTTTTTGGTGATGTATGAGACAAAAGGCAGAAGAGAGGCAGATAATTCTTTTTGGATGTTTTGGGGAAGTGGTACTGTTGCAAATGAATACAGGAGAGGATTTTTTGTATGTTTGAAATGGAGTGTGAGCATACTCTCGCAAAGAGCGGTAAGGGTTGTGAGGTTGAGGGTTTCGTAGAGGGTTATTGAGGGAATAGGTGTTGCGTTGGAGAATGCATCACGGACTTGCGTTTGTACAGACTGGTTGAGATAGATGGAATTTAGCATCTGCGTTGAATTAAGCATACAGAAACCACCCGCTTAACGCTACACGTTGTGTATTTTTGATTATCTCTTCGACTTCATGAAATGATTTGGTGGAAACTTCAAAGAAGACAAATTTGTTGAATTGAGGAATGATACGTTTAGCAACTGTCGTAGGTTGATTGCGTTTTTGTGCAGAAAGATATTTTGAATTGTAGAGAGCAAGTGCGCCGCCATCTTGTTGTGTGAGGTCAGAGAGATAGTAGATGAATGCAATGGCGCGACCTTCAAGTCGATCATCATGGGGAAGAAGGAAATGAGTGTCTTGATAGATTGAGCCGAAGAGATCGATTGATTGGAGGTTTAGTTTTTTTTGAGTTATTTCTTGAAGAATGTTGAGGAGATTTGGACTGAGAAGAAATTGACGAAACTCTTGAATCGTTTTGTTCTTGGAAGTGTTGAGATCGTTGGTTTGAAAAAAATGAAATAAATCAGCTTTTTTTTCTTCGAATGGTTCTTTGAGAAGTTCTTGAGTTAGTTTTTTTGCAAGATAGGGATTGAAGAAATGAGTAATTTCAAGATGGGGAAAAGGTAGTGCTTTGATATAGGTATCGTGAAGACGAGATGATTTGAGATTGCTTGTAAGAATCCAAGGCGATATTTTGGAAGCAGGATGCATGAGCTGAAAAGAGATTACTGTAGCTTTAAATGTTACGACAAGAGTGCATAATTTTAGGAGAAAAGAAATTATGCGGACTTTCGGTTTTTGGCAATTGGTACTTTTACTGATCTTGTCTTAGTACAAAACACCCATGACGACACCCTGAATATCTGTAAAGCGGATGAGATCTTGGTCTTGTTCTAAGGCGTTGTCACCTTGGGTTATATAATAAATTCCTTTTTGGTCATGACCACGTTGAATCACACGGTGGATGATTGTTCCTTGAGGAGTGGAATAGGCAATGATATCTCCTGTGGCAATAGATTCAGGGTTCTTGGGTGTGATGAGAAGAACATTACTCTCTTCATCAAGTAAAGGATCCATAGAATTAGTGTTTGTAACACGGGCCCATTGAGCATCTTCTAGAGAGAGAATAACCTTGTCTTGGTAAACATGAATTTGATATTCTTTGAGCCAGTCTTGAGGAGATTTTCGCTCAGGAGAAGTAGGTTGGGCAACAGAAAGGGTGAGAATAAAGATGGCAAGGATGATGAGTAAAAGTGCGCTGACAATGCCGAGAGGGTATTTCATTTATACTACTATTTAGTGGTATTTTTTAAAGATTTGGTTGAGAAGTTGAATTTTTAGCTTTGTTGAAAACTTCGCTTTTAGCTCAGTCATTGCCTTCGACAATGTGTCGCTGTTTTTTTTCATAGCGCTACCTTCCCATAGCCCTGAGAAATCTTTCAGATTTCTGGGGTCTCAGAATGATCGGTGTCATTCTCAGGAGGAGCTTCCCCTGTTAACGCGCTCGCTACAATTTAAGTTACATGTCGACCTGAGGGCAATTGACTTTTCAACAAAGCATTTACCAGGGAATGATCTGCCGGTTGTGAAAAAATTTGCCAGTAGGGTTGGTCCCGTCTGCGCCTAAGGCGAGCCATACGATCGTATCTGCACCTTCTTGGACGGATTGTGGTGCGTTGGGTCCACCCATTTGAGTTTTGATCCAGCCAGGATGTACGCTGTTAACACAGATATCAGTGTTTTCTTTGAGTTCGTCGGCAAGAACTTTTGTTACAACGTTGAGTGCTGCTTTGGACATTCGATACGCGGCGTAACCAGAATCCATCTTCTCAAGTTGCCCCATGGTGCTTGAGACATTAATGATTTGTCCATCAGCCGAGAAAATAGGTCGAAGAGCTTTAACGAGACGAATTGCTCCGAAGGTGTTGGTTTCTAAGGTGTTGAGAAAGTTTTCATGAGGTAGATCGAGAATGCTTAGAGAAGGATCGTTGCCTTCAAGGAAGATGCCGGCATTGTTAATGAGGATGTCAACTCTTTTGATTGATTGTTGAAGCGCTTGGGAAAATTGTTCACAGCTTTCATTAGATGCGACATCTAATGGATGAAAGTATGCATTGATGCCTTCTTGTGAGAGTTGATTGACTACTTGCTCACCTTTTTGTGAATCTCGGCAGGTAAGAATAACGGTGATACCTTGTTTTGCTAATTGCCGTACTACTTCAAGTCCAATACCGCGACTCGCGCCGGTGACGATTGCAACTTTTTGGTCCATGTCATTTTTGAAGATGGGGAATTTTATAAGAATTGTGGGAGTGGAGAAGAAGAAAGAAAATTAGAATGGAAGAGGGAAGTGAATTTTATCTTTAGGTTTGCCTTTGAGATGAGATAGAGGCCATTTTTGCTCAGGAAATGAATGGGTGATTGTATCCTCTAATCTTGGAGAGCTTGCCCGAGGAACAGGAATATATAATGAACTTTGATATAACGAACCTTGACTTTCTGGTCTTCTCCAAACGCGACAGAAAGAATCAACACGTTCATTGGGTCCGACTAATCCGGCAAAACGCCAATCAGCGACTCCGGTTTGAAGATCGTAGCGTAAAAGTTCTGGCATATATTGAGACATGGTGCCATCAGTTGTCCAACCAGCACGTTTTAAATCAAAAGAATCAGCAATTCGTAGGTGAGGAAGAAGGCCTAAAGTTACTTCTAAAGGAATAACACTTTTAGGGGCAGAGGCTATGTTAAGGTGAAAATAGTTAGGAGCGTAAATTACCATTTTTGTTGTTACTTCTTGGTGATTTATAAATTTTTTGTCGAGTTCTGTAAAAAAGTTTTTAAGATTTTTATTTCTTGGTTTTTGTCAAATCGAAACTTTTATAAAAAATTTGGTTGCTCTCATATTTATGAAAGGGATGAAGGTATTACTTGTTTCTAATGATAAGGCAACTGCTGGGCCTGTTCGTGCTCGATTGTTTGCTCAACAATATGATCAGATCGTTATGGGGTTGAGGAATTTGGGTTTCCAAGGGGAAATTCCATGTAGGGAATTAGATCCTACAGATCCAATCGTGAGCGGCGATTATGATGAAAGATACAAAATTAGTAAGATTCAACGAGCACTTCATCTTGCAGGTCATGACCCCACGTATGTTGATATTTCAGATATGTCTAAAGTTGAGGAGGCAATTACTTCTGGACGGTACGACAAAATTTTTCATTATGCAGAAGGTATTTCTTGGTTCCCCTTTGATGAACGCGAGACGGAAATTGCAGCGCTTGCAGAGAAGTATGGTGTACCTCATACGGGCTCCCATTCAAATGTTGCGCGGGTTGTCTTTAACAAACATAAATTTTCAACAAGGCTTAGAGAGAAAGGAGTTCCAACACCACACACTCAATTAGTTGTTCGTGCCGATCAGTATGATGGACCATTTCCCGTATTTGCAAAACCACCGTGCACTGGCTCAGGTGTAGGAATCGGGGATAATATTGCTCGAAATAGAGATGATCTTGACAAAATTGTTACAACTCTTGTTACCACCTGTTATCAACCGGTTATTGTTCAACCACTCATTAATAATGCAAAGGAAACGACGGTCGCAATTATCCCTTATGAGGGCGACGTTGTTGCGTTTATGCCTCTTAATGTACATGCTGAAACATATGGTTGGTATGAAAAGTATGGTAAAGGTGCGCAACATACTAAATATTCTCTTGAACTAGACCGAGGTTTATGCCAAGAGGATAGAGAGCTTGCTGTGCAAGCGTATAAAGCCCTTCATATGCAAGGCTATGGACGAGTTGACATTATGCGTAATGGTGAAAAACATGTTGTGGAGATTAACCAACCAGCAGGGCTTGCTTTTGGGAAATTGAATATCCAAAAAAGAGATTATGATATAGGATTGATTGTTGAAGATACTCAATTAAGTGATCTGCCAAAATCTGTACTTGGTGCAAGAGATAATGAATTGTTCGCAAAACTGGGTATTCGTTTACCTTGTTCATATGTTGAGATGATTAATGACATTCTTTGCGCGCCTGAAGTTAAGTACTGATAAGAATTGATTTCTCTTACTACTTTTTCTTTTGATAATTTTTGAGGCTATTTAGTAGATGTAGGATTAATACTGGACTCTTTGTATTGGTCGAAAAAAGCACGGACGTTTGTGTTATAAGTATAAATTCTCTGGACTATTTGAGCAGCAACATCAATGCCCTCTTGAGCAGGAAGTCCTCTGGTCATGACGCAATAAAAAGTCCTCATATCTTTATAATAAATTATTCCACAGTCGTGAAATTGAGGGGGATCTTGGTCATCTTTAATAGCAAATTTGTGAGCTATAACTACTTCCTCAGGGAGACCGGCATGTTGTTTGATATCTAGAACCGAGTCACTAAGTTGAGAGAGAATAAACTCAGAATTTTCTGGTGAAAGAACGGTTGAGAGATATAAACTAGAAAATAAATTGTAGATATCATGAGGATTAACGAAACGATCTTCTTTGATGACTTGTCCAGTCTGCGTCGTATTGGTACCATAATATCCAAAATAATTCCACAGGAGAACATTAAAGTCTTGGTTGTTGATATATCGGCTAAGTACATTGTAAGCAGTATTATCAGATTCTCTTAACATATATATCAGCAAGGTTCTAATAGGAAGTTGGGTTTGAGAAGTGTTGTACAGTGATCCAGAAGCGTTATTTCTGTCTGCAGGGAAAACTCCTGCTAACTGATCTAATGATAATGAGCCTTCTTCAACTTGTTTTAAGATGAGAATCGCTAATGGAACTTTATTAAGACTTGCAGGTGAGAAACTTTCACGTGCATTAATCCCAAATGATGCTCCACTACGTAGATTTACAACGTACACAGATATATTATAATTGTTTTCTAAGATATAATCCTGAAGATAGGTCCTGAGTGGGTCGTAATCAAGAATAAGATAACTTTTGGGTTCAAGAATTCCTGCGTAAACGCGAGGAGAGAGAAGACCGTCTGAAGGAGCAGGATCATAAAGATGAATGATAATGCCAATGAGAAGTAGAATGATTATAGACAGAGAGATGATGATCCATTTTGATCGCATGGGTGTTGAAAGAGATTTGGTATTTATAAAATCTTTTAGTTGGGAGAGTGAGGTTGGATGGGGTATTGAAGAAAATTCTATTGGTTTCTTCACAACAACGTTTAAATAGAAAAATTGGTTCTGTGTGTCTATGAATTTTGAAAAACTCGTGGAGATCTATATGCAGTTGGAGAAGACGGCGTCAGGTAATGAGATGCGTCAGATTCTTGCAGAATTTTTTAAGAGCGTGCCTAAAGATGATATCCATATCGTTGCGTACTTAACACTAGGAAAGTTAGGGGCAGAGTATGAAGATGTGGTGTTAGGTTTAGCAGAGAAATCGGTAGTGAAAGCGATTGCGAAGGCTGCTGGTGTTTCGGAGGCGAAGGTAAAAGAGTTGGTTGATAAGAGGGGAGATGCTGGCCTTGCTGCAGAAGATCTTTTGAAGAAAAAACCTATGACGTTGGTTCCGGTAGGTGAATTAACGATTCATGAATTTTTTGAGAAGTTACATAAAATTGCGAATACTGATGGAAGTGGGTCGCAGGATACTAAAGCAAATATTCTGGTTTCATTATTACAAAAAACATCGGCTGCGGGAGCACGTTATCTGATTCGGATTGTATTGGGACAGTTGCGCATGGGTGTTGCCGAGATGACTGTACTTGATGCGTTAGCAATTGCGTATACTGGCGAGAAGAAGAATAAAGAAATTTTAGAATACGCCTATAATATTTCTCCTGATGTAGGGATTATTGCTGAGACGATTGCTAAGAATGGTCTTAAAGGATTCGATCACTTTTCGGTGCAAGTTGGTAGACCGGTTAAGATGATGTTGGCGCAGCGAGTTGAGGAGTTAGAAGAGATTTCTAAAAAGATTGAATGCGAGATGATTGTTGAGGGTAAGTATGATGGTGAGAGAGTTCAAGCACATAAACTCTCTGATGGGAAGATTATATTGTTTTCTCGTCGATTGGACACTATTACTGATCAATTTCCAGATTTGGTAGAGTATTTGGGGAAGTATGTTAAAGCGAAAACGTTTGTTCTTGAAGGAGAAATTTTAGCGATTGATGCTGAAGGCAATCCGTTGCCGTTTCAAACATTAATGCAGCGACGGCGCAAGTATGATGTGGCAGAATATGTTTCCAAAATTCCTATTCAGTTGAAGGTGTTTGATTTACTTTACGTTGATGGTGTTTCATATTTAGATAAACCGTTGGTTGATAGAGAAAAGAAGACGAAACAGATGATTAGTTCTAGTGGGCAGGTGGTTGTCGCTGAGCGCATTGTGACATCATCAATTGATGAGGTTGAGGAATTTTTTCAAAAGATGTTGGAGAGAGGATATGAGGGTATTATTGTCAAAAATCCACAAGGTGAGTATCAAGCGGGAACTCGAGGATGGAATTGGATTAAGTGGAAGAAGGATTATGTTAAAGAATTAAGCGATACGTTTGATCTGGTTGTGTTGGGTGCATATATTGGGCGGGGTCGACGACATGGCACATACGGAGCGTTGTTGGGTGGGATTTATGATGAGAAAAACGATGAGTTCTTGAGTTTTTGTAAGATAGGGACTGGTTTGAATGATGAGATGCTTGCAGAATTGCCTACTCGTTTTAAGGAATATGTCGTGGGTAAGAAACCTGCACGCGTTAAGGTTGAGAAGATTATGGAACCAGACGTATGGTTTTCCCCCGAGATTGTTGTTGAAGTTTCGGGAGCAGAGATAACGCAGAGTCCCTCTCATACCGCAGGTGTTGCATTGAGGTTTCCGCGGTTTTTACGGTATCGGGAGAAGAGTGCGGAACAGGCAACGACGGTGAAGGAAGTTAAAGGGATGATGGGGAAGTGATGAAAGAACAAGTATCAACGAGGACCTATCGCCATAGTGTTAAAACCACTTCATTTTATTAATAATTCCATTCGGCTTGAATAGTTCCATCTTGTATTTCTGTTGAATTTTCGTCAATATCTTCTTCACCACCAATTATTTCGTTGTGGCCCGTATTTTTATTTGAAAATTCAAAAGATTCTCCTTTTGACTCTAATTCTGCTTTTAATTTAAGATATGACTTGTATCTTGCACTATTATCCAACGATTCCATTCGATTATACGATTTAAAGTCAACTAAATCAAATTCATTAAGAATAATTCCATTTTTGATAAGTGTTATCCGGTCTAGAATAAATTTCATCTCTTGAGGGGAGTTTTTTAAATTGCGCCAAACCTTTTGAAATTTTTCTTTGTCTTCATGAACATTTTTTTTCATGTTCCAAAGAGTAGTATGCCAGATCTCTTCTTGATATTTTTGAAATTTGAAATCATCAATAGTGTTTAAATTAGATTCAATCTCTTTTTTTAAATTAACTAATGATTGGGGTGGTTTCACTTCTATTGCTAATACTTGACCGCCTACTTCAGTATCAAACGTTATAAATTTTCCAGTTCCGACTAAATTTCCGGGTTCATGAAAATTAGGTGCATTTCTGAAAATAATTTCTTGAATATTTTGAATCAATTTTGTTTCATGGCTAGTAATTATAGGTCCTGCGATAGTGATATGTGGAACATAATGGTAAGCTGGGTGGGTAATTTTATATGCTCTTTTTAATTCAAAATAATGATCTAAAATATAATCTCTCGGGTATCCTGAATGACGGTATTCCAAAAGATAAGAATCTGTTGATGGTTTTGATGCATGGACCTGTTTTTTTTTGAGGGGTATACTTTTTTTAGATGATGGTTCTGGTACACCAAATATTTTTTTTATGAAGTTGATTAAAATACCCATTATAAAATGTAAAATCACTTAATTGAATCATAAATCTTTCGTTTGTCGTTTTAGAAATGTCCCCTATCAGTCGTTTAGCGACTAAAAATTATTGAACTTAACATCAACTATTAACCAAATGTTTATTTCAGTTTATGGAACTATTTTATGTCATTACCTAGTTTTTATCCCCTAAACTAATACGTCTCCACTTTTAACTCTTTGATTCTTTTGAAATGTTTGATGTTCTTGGTGATTATGGTGTCAATGCCTTTGCTTAGGGCACAGCCAGCAATAAGACAATCGGTGTCTTCGATTATTTCACCACTTTTTAGAAGATTTGCTCGAATTTTTGCTGCATAGGTAATTGCTTCGTCATCAATGGGAAGGATTCGGATATTTTCGAAAAGACTTCTTGCTCTTGCAAGTTCTAATTGAGATCCTGAGTAAAGCGCACCACTTACTATCTCATAGACATTAATTTGAGTTGTTACGAGTACTGTCTCTGAATCGCTCATTAATTTAACTTTCTCACTTTTTGCTCTAAGAAGATCAATGAGAAACGTTGTGTCTAACACTTTCATGAGAACATCTCTTTGGTTTGTTGAGGACGGGTTTTAGGCATAGTTCTTTTCTTCTCAAGTATCTTAAGTACTTTTTCTCCTGTTTCTTTAGACCATGCGCCATAAAAATCACTCAATGGTCTTCTCTTCTTTTCGGTGAGCAGCCGGTTTAATTCCTGGGAAAAACTTTCGTCGTCGAGTTTATTTTTCACTAGAAGATCATAGGCGTCTTTGGTAATAGTTAGGGTTTTTGTGACCATGAACATACGTGTGCACGTACGTGTATATAAATTTTTTGTACAATGTACTCAATATGTCAAAGAAGTGAACAAACCATAAAATAGAAAAATGAGAGGTCATTAAAATTCATTATGGACTACTTTGCACATGGAGCGTGGGCGTACATTCTCTTTCATAGATCGAGAAAAGTGCAGTATGCGGTGTTCTTCGGTATGTTTCCAGATACTATGTCATGGTTGATTTATTTCTTTTATAGGCTGTTTGAATCAGGAGTTGGTAGACCTGACCTGCAATCAATTCCAGACTGGGTACATACATTATATGGGATTAGCCATAGTCTATTGATTTGTCTGGCTGTTCTTTCAATCACATTCTTTATTTTCTATAAACTCAAAAAACAGCTGCCGTATTTTCTTTTAGGCTGGCCATTGCATATTTTGATTGACATCCCAACACATGCACGAGATTTTCTTCCTACGCCATTTTTATGGCCGTTAAGTGATTATGCCTTTCCCGGGATGAGTTGGGCAACCCCGTGGTTTTTGATTTTGAACTGGGTGGTTATTTTGACGTTGTTGGGATGGATTTGGTGGAGGAGGAGAAAGACCACTAAAGCTTTTTAAACAAGAATAATACTTCTTGTCGTATGCAAAAGAAGTTGGGCTTGAAGTGTGGGTTAGAGATTCATCAGCAGTTGGAAGGTAAGAAGTTGTTCTGTGGTTGTCCAACGGTATTACGAGAGGATGTACCTCATTTTTCAATCTCTCGTAAGTTGCGCGCGTCAGCTGGGGAGTCTGGTGAAGTGGATGCAGCAGCGGCACAAGAACAGTTGCGTAATCGTTCTTATATTTATGAGGGATATAAAGATACAACGTGTTTAGTGGAATTGGATGCTGAACCTCCTCATGAGATTAATCAGCAAGCACTTTATACGACACTGCAATTTGTTGAGGCAGTTGGTGCAACAGTACCGGCAGTTGTACAAACAATGCGTAAGACTGTGGTGGATGGGTCAAACACGTCTGGATTTCAACGTACAGCATTGATTGGACGTCATGGTATAATTCAAACAAGTGAGGGTGACGTTCGTATTACCAATATTACTTTAGAAGAAGATTCTTGTAAGAATGTTGAGGATCGTGAAAACGGTCGAGTCTATCGCATGGACCGGTTAGGTGTGCCGTTAATTGAGATTAGTACGGGTCCTGATATTAAAAGTCCGCAACAATGTCAAGAAGCGGCAAAGAAAATTGGGACTATTCTTCGTTCACTTTCTGGGATTAAGAGAGGTTTGGGGACAATTCGCCAAGATGTGAATATTTCCATTGAAGGTGGCGAGCGTATTGAGATTAAAGGTGCACAAGATTTACGCATGATTCCCGTTCTGGTAGAATTAGAGGCCAAACGTCAAGAAGAATTGCTGGCACTTAAACAAGAGTTGAAAGGGAAGAAACTTGAGCAGCTGATGATTGTTGATTTGACTTCACATTTGAAAGATTCACCTTCGAAGATGATTCAAAAAGCGTTGAGTGTGAAAGGTAAAGTTCTTGGAATGGTGCTGAAAGGTTTTAAAGGGATTATTGGTCGAGAGTTGCAGCCGGGATATCGTTTAGGAACGGAATTTTCTGGACGTGCCAAGATTAAAGCAGGTGTTGGAGGAATTTTTCATTCTGATGAGTTGCCCAACTATGGTATTACGGATGGAGATGTGACCACTGTTCGTTCTGTCTTAGGATGTGGTGAGCAGGATGCCTTCGTTTTAGTTGCTGATAAAGAGGAGAAATCACGACGAGCTCTTAGTGCAGTTCATGAACGTGCTGGTGAATTGTGGAAAGGTGTTCCGAAAGAAGTACGTAAAGCCCATGATGATGGCACAACATCCTATATGCGCCCTATTTCTGGTGCTGCAAGGATGTATCCTGAGACTGATGTGCCCCTTGTTTTGTTGAAAGGATACAAAGTAGAGTTACCTGAATTACTTGATGCCAAAATTGAGCGATATCAAAAAGAGTATGGGATGGCTCGAGATCTGGCTGAACATATTTCACGTGGAGACAAAGTTATACTTTTTGAAGAGTTGGTAGGGAAGTATAGCTCTATTAAACCAGCGTTTATTGCTGATACATTAACTTCGACCGTTTTAGAGATAAAACGAGTTCATAATGAAGACCCAGAGAAGGTGACAGACAATCAATGGCATGAAGTATTCTTGTTTTTATCACAAGATTTGATTCATAAAGATATTATTGTTGATGTGTTACTTGACATGATTAAGGGAACATTTAGTCTTTCTAAGTATAAAGGATTATCAACCGAAGAGTTACATCATGTGATTATGGGGATTATTGAAAAGAACAAGAATGCTCCTCAAGGAGCACTGATGGGCTTGTGTATGAAGGCGTTAGCGGGAAAGGCTTCAGGACAGGTGATTGCTCGAGAATTGAAGGTGATTTTGGAGAGAGGACATAAGTAGGTTGATTTGTTTTAGTTGTTGTTATTAATTAGTGACGAAATATTTATAAATGAGACCAGGCTAGGGTTAATGATGGGATTAAAGCGTTTTGTGGTAGGGACTGGACTTGGTGTACTTGTGGGATATGGCACGTTGATGAGCATTCCAAGTAATAATTTAAGTCGCCACTTAGAAGAAGCTCACAGAACTAATGTGGGGATGGGGGATACGAATATAGAATTTCTTCTTGAGTTTAAAAATACCATTTTACAGGAGGCAAGAGAACACCGCATTCCTGCGGCCTATCTTGCTGCTGTTCTTCTTGAGGAAAATTATGATAGACCGCGCTGGGAAGATGTTAAAGAGAATGTGGCAACGGTTCTGGGATATGATACTACATTAGGGCCAGGACAGGTAAAAATTAGCACAGCGGTAAAACTGGATTGCGATGAATTGGCCATAACAAGAGATCGGCAAGAAATTATTGATCGTTTACGAGATCCTTATATTAATATTAAATATGTTGCTCGATTTTTAGCACACCGTAAAGCTCATACTGCTAACGCACGCGGATTAGATAATGAGGGGTTTTTGCATAATCCAAAACAGATGGTATTAGTTGGTTCACAATACGTTAACGGATTACGTGCCGAGGAAAATTGGTATGGTTATAGTGTCGTTATGAATCTAAAGGATGTTCCTAACGTGTTCTTTGACGGAGAATCAAAACCCATTGTAGAGATGGCGTTGAACTATGTTCGTCAAAATGGACGCGATGCTCTTTCTAAATTTTAAGTCTATTTTTACTGAGCAGTTATTAGTTTAATTACTAATTCTTTCACTTTCTCTCTTAATTGTTTAACATTTGAATCATTGATGATTTGATATTTTGCTTGAGCGATGACCTCGTTTAGCTGCATGCCGTTGGGATTGGTGGTTTGTTCTTGTTGTTCTTTGATGAGAAGTTTGGGCAGTGTTTGGGGATCGCCGGGACGGTTGCGCTGTTGAATGCGATGAAGGCGAATTTGAACGGGGGCAGTGACTTCTATAAGAATAAACCCTGGAAGAGTTTGTAAGCGATGGAGTTCACCAAGAGAACGAATTGAACTAAAAACATACTTTTTGTCGGGTTGGAGTTGTTTGATGAGAGTTCGAGATAAAACGTCTGCGCCTTGTTCTGTACGTAATTGATCGCCGTACCTAATCATATTATCACGATTGTAAGGGATATTATTTTTGAGAAGGTATTGTTGGAGTACGTCTGATAAAGAAAGATGGATGAATCCTTGTTCAACAAAAAGTTGCGCAACAGTGTCTTTACCTACGCCGTATTTGCCAGTGAGACCAAGGTAGAGAGGAGAGGAGGAGTTAGACATAGAGAGGGAATAAAAGAGAGATTTTTAAATGTGTTTAGGCTCGTTGACTTTCCAACGCGATTGCTCGTTTTGATTTCCAAAAAAAGAACCCCACTACAACAATTGTCGCAACAGGTGAGAACCATTGTGGAACTTCATGGTGGAATGCGTCAAGTATCATCACAATACCCAAAATTAAAATCGAATACATCGCACCGTTTTTGAGGTATTTGTATTTTTTGATGTTTTTGATATTACCAACAGTAAGTTTACGTACAACCACAGCACCAAGGCCATTGCCTGCCAAAATTAACGGAACTGAGAGTGTGAAGGCGAATGCACCGAGTACTCCGTCTATTGAAAATGTCATGTCGATAACTTCTAAATAGAGAATTTTACTGATATCTGAAAGGGGATTGTCGTTATGAAGCATGCGTTCTTCTGCTTGTTCGGCATTTTGTTTGAAACCATGCGTGATGAAAAATGCAGTTGAGCCAACGACTGCGCCAAATGCCATTAAAGGATTTACTTTAATGGCTTCCCAAACGATGAACGCAAGAAGAATGGAGACACTGGCATAAAACCAGACGCCATGACGATGAAAAAATTTCTCATGATGTAATCCAAATTCTTTGGCTTCAAGAAAGAGCCAATGTAGAAACAAAAAGAGTAGGAAAATACCTCCTCCGGCAAGTAGAATTGGTGCAGAAGTTTCAACTGCTTGGAGAACAAGTGGATCTGAACTAAATGTGGCAGTGAATGAACCGACAAACCCTAATTGAGGAGTAGTGCCCCAAATAATGAGCCATGGTAAAAGACCGCGAACTAAAAAGACAGCAATAAGAATTCCCCAAAGTAAAAACCATCGACGTGCTTTCTGGGACATGGTACTGAGTACTTCAGCATTAATGATAGCGTTATCAATGGAACTAATCGTTTCAAATAGACATAGACCAACTATGGTAAGAATTATTGAAAATAGGTCCATTTTGAGATAGTAGGAATAATGATTAATAAAGATTATGGCTTCAAATGAATCAGATTATTGAATCAGATTAGTTGCAAAAGGTGAAAAAGAGGAGTGGTTTCTTTGGCTGTGGCCATATTTGTTGCCCTGAGAATATCCTGGTTGGTAATGTCTTGACAATTTCCTTGTTCGCAACGTTGTTTTTGTTGTTGATGTAGTGCCTGGATGATTTTCACAACACATTGTTCTTGGCAATTATAATCCTGTTTTAGTCCCATGATCCAGAGTGTTCCTAGAACATGAGAGTCTTTTTCGCGCTGCGTGAGTTGCACCTGACCGATTTTTAATCGGTTATACCATTCTTCATTGAGGGGTTTATTGTCATGAAGAAGGACTCCACCGCCTCGAGTATCAGCAGGTGTTTCTCGCAGATGAGCATCTCCCTGAAGAGAATATTTGTAAACCTCGGTGCCAGGTGTTAATGCTTTTGTATCACAGCCCACACGTTCATTCGTTTGGATGGCAATAGCTTCGCTAAACCAGGAGGGATGAGCATGAATCATAGCGTTAAGAAAGGCATGTGTTGTTTCATGTTCATCAGCAATGAGTTGGTTGATTTGGATTGGAAGAGTGGCACCTTTTTGTTTAAAGCCGCTGAGTGTGCCATGATTGACAGTTACGCCGCCGGTCATTCCGCCTTCAGTACAACAACAGCCCTCTGGATCGGAACATAGTTGAGAGGGCGCATTATTGAAAGTATAGATTATGGTGGGAATCTCGAACTGAAAATAGGTCTCAAGACATTCAACAACGTTGGTTTGAAGCCTTGCATAGTCATCAAAGAGTTTTTCTTGCTGACCACAGTCTTGCTGAGTACAAATGATATTCACTTTAGATGTACACCAAGAGGGTGAAGAAGATAGAGAAGAGGAAGAAGTACACTGGGAAGGGCAGTCGATGTCGCAGATTTCTAATGGGTCGCAGACAAAGTCACCGCAAGTTGAAGATGGTACGCAGGACTTCCCTTCAAGATGGTAGCCTTGTTGACAGGTAAGAGTTGGTTTTGAAGAACAACCTATGAGTAATAGAATTAAAGATATATTCAGAAAGATTACAATAAAAAACTTTAGTGATCTCATAGGACTCAGTAATAGCGCTTGATATATAGATTCTCTGCTGGGGGAGATAGTTATTAAAGTGTAGAAATTTTGGAAGAAATTAAGAGTGAAAACATTATTTTTTCCAGACAATGTGCCCATTGATATTATTTTTTTCGAAAGTTTCTAGAATTTCAGTACAAAATTTAATTAATGTTAAATCATTTTCTTTTTTAGCTAACTCATATAGCCTAATGAAAAGCTTTTTACCAGTTTCTGTTTGTTTTAGGTTCTTCTTTAAGAAATTATGTTGACTACAAAGAGTTTGTCCATTTTCAAGTGTTGCTTCTCCACCAAAATCTTTTGGTTTAATATGATCTACATGGAGTTCAAATCCTTCTTTTTTACCCCTCCCACAAATAACACATTTGTAATCATCCCTCTTGAGAATGGTTTGTTTCAATAAATGAGTGAAATCATCCAATTCCCGGATATTAATGTAGTCCGGATTGTAACTATAAATTCCTTTTTCTATCTTCTGTAAATAACCTTTTTGGTGTAGTTGGCGAATACCTCGATCAGGATCCCTAAATACTTTACCGGTTCGTTTTAAGTATTCAGAGACGACCCAATCGACTATTTCAGGATGAGAAATATTACGGTTAGTATTTTTTCTGAAAAACTCCATTAAAAGTTCAGACTGCACTATTTCTCCATTATTATTCTTATCTTTGGATTGGGCCAAGATTTTCACCTACTGCGCTAGTAAAATGTTTTGTTTAGGGATTAAATCTAACTTAACTTGTGATAATTTTTCTTTTGAGTTGACTAATCTTCTTTCAGCTATTTTACAGTACTCTTTGGATAAATCAATATGTACAAAGTTACGATTAGTATTTCTAGCAACTGTCGCAACAGTACCTGTTCCACCAAACATATCTAAGATAGTATTCCCTTTAAAGCTATAAAATTTGATCAATCTGTAAATTAACTCTTCCGGGAATGGTGCCGGATGTCCTTTTCTTTGCCTCTCTGGAGGTATGTACCACATACCGTCCGAGAATTTCATAAACTCTTCTCTGGTTATGTCAGCATCTTCGTAATTACCCTCTAACTTGTTTTGGCCTTTTGAAAAAACTAAAACATATTCCCATGATGGCACAATGTGGGGATTTGAGGGACTTTTGAAGCTTCCCCAAGCTGTTCTTTTTAACATCGTTTGTTTATACCAGATGATTTCCGTCCTGAATAACATACCTATTTTTCTTAACTGGTTTGTAAAATCATGATGCACTGGTATAAACTCTTTAATACCTGTGGGAGCAATATTAATACAAAATCTACCCCCCGGAACAAGCACCCTACTGGTTTCTACCCACACCTTGTTTAACCAATCTAAATATTCATCATAATTCATTTCATCATTATGAGAATCATAGTTTTTACCTACGTTGTAGGGAGGCGAAGTAATTACTAGATGAATACTATTTTCAGGAAGTTTCTTCATTACTTCGAGAACATCACCGTTAATAATTTTATTTTGATATAACATCCTCACGTCACCACTTTTAAACATTCTGTAGAGAGAATAGTTTATAAACATTATGGCGCCATGTGGTCTTAATTATTTGAATGGAAATATAAACAGTGATATGCCGGTTTAGTCGAGTCAAATTGAGAGGATTATGCCTAGATGCAGACGCTAATCGTTGAAACTCTTTAATTAAAATCAAAGTTTTGAGTATCACCACACCGCTACACTAGACCGGAAAAGTTTAAATAGGAGTTATGAGTGTAAAATACATGGCATTCGGACAAAAAACAGGTGGTAGTGTTCAAGCTAGTATGGGCGTTGACAAGGTTAAACTCGCTCTCATTGCTGGGGCTTCTAAAGCGCTAGAGTATAAGCTACGTAACCCTTCTGCAAGTGAATCTGAAATTCTGCAATATATCAGTAATAGAACTCCTGAGATCATTGCAAATCTTGGATAAACCTACAGAACATTTACTCACTTACATTGATATATTTGAATTTTGGTTATTTTTGATTTTATTTTTTCTCTTTTCTGGTGGTTTTTTGAAGTTCCTAGTTTTTCATGCGAAACTTTTTAAAAATGAGTGTGAACTTTAAATAGTGAAAAACATATGGATAAACAAAATTGGTATCACATTGCACAGAATCTTCTAGAACTAATGGATACACAGATGGTGCTCCAACAACCACCTGGCGAACTCATTCTTCTTGATTGGAAAATAAAATTTTATGTAGGTAGCGTACAGCAAATAGCAATAGGATATAGCCCAGAGATTGTTTTTCTTAGCAAAACGTCTAAACCAATTCATTTAGAACTTTGGAATAATTTAGTTCGAGTAAGACCTGAAATAACACGATTAGTAAGTGACCCTGAGTTAGATTTAGAAGGCATAACCCATGTTCTACGTAGAGTTGAAAATCAACTGTTGACTCTGACTTCTCATCAGACTGATTATGTGGTGAATCTACCTCTTCAGGTTTCGGAAACGAATGGTAATAATTCTGCAAGTTCTTACCAGGTTCATTGTTATAATAGAAGTCATATGCACTAAAATAACTAAAAAATTAATCCGTTTGTCAACCTACCCATTAGAATATCTAGAAGGAAGACCACACCACTGCACAGAAGAAAACTATTTAAAGAGAACTTGCTGTGAGATTTAGTAAGAGTGGTGAAGAGCGCCAGTATATGCGCATAAAAGAGGGGTTGACTATGGAAGTTCTCAAAACACGAACCTGTGAGCGATGTAAAGCACAAGTTCCATTAAATCGAGTTAAATTATTTCCTAAAGATGCTGATCATAACTGGTTGGTTTGTGAAAATTGTTGTGATGTTTTACGTAATATGAATATGTCTCAGATTGGACGATCTATGCCTACGGCTGATAAAAAGGAACCGGTACGTAATGTGTATCAATTAAAACAGCCTGTTGCTCCATTTCGTCCTCGTGATACTAC
This sequence comes from Candidatus Woesearchaeota archaeon, assembly GCA_023265685.1. Lineage (GTDB taxonomy): Archaea > Nanobdellota > Nanobdellia > Woesearchaeales > GW2011-AR9 > JACPIK01. The sequence continues at coordinate 21,111 of JAHFSP010000016.1, forward strand.
TCAACCAAGTCGAGGGGTGATTATGGCTGGGGGAATACCTCAACGGATGGTGGAGTTAGCTAAAGAGCCCCATGAGCCTGTGCGTAATGCGTATAAAGTGCGTGCGCCACCAGTTCCACTTAAGTCTATGACTTCTGCAAATGATTTGGTTTCTGGTAATTCACATAAAAATCTATTTTGTGCTCGATGTAATTTTACGTTTAAAGTGGATAAAGAAAAAGTAGGATTGTTGCATCGTCTTAATTGCCCTTATTGTGGAAAAAGTGATAAATTACAAGTTGCAAAGGGAGAAAAAAGTAGGTAGAGATTGAAAATGTTATACACACATAAATTAGGAGATCTTGGTCGTAGAACTGTTGAGAATGAGAGTATCGATGTTGTACGCGACATTAAACAAAAATTGCGTTATCCATTTAACGAACAAGCGATGTTGGATTATTTTGCTCGGTTTCGTATCCATGATGCTGAACTTGATCTTATTGAGAGGGGTATTCCTTTAAGTGAACCTACCGCACAAATGGTTGAGGCTGTGCTAGCGTTGAATGATGAAACATTTGAACCGATAAATTTACAACGTACCGTTGTGTCTATGCGTAGTATTCCTACTCCACTGGTTGCGAATCTTGCGTATTCTTGGGAGATGGCTCAGTGGCATGATGAGTTGGTCAAAGAGTTTACACAAATTTTGAATGTTTTGCCTCGGTTGCGTACGCAAGAAGATAAGATGGCCGCGAATAGTCGCGTTAATGCGTTGTTCGAGAAGTTGTTACGCAATTCTGATTTTAGTTTTCGATTTGGTGATATTGTTCATGAAGGTCAAGTAACGATGTTGCAAGGACTTTTAGAGAGTATTTCACGAGGATATTTTTTCCATTATACACTTGAAGAAGAACTTAAGAAAATTGATTTTAGTGAGTTGAAGAGACGCTTACCTGCACATCATGTGTCGAGCGCTCAGGCAATTACCCACAATATTGAGCAAGTTCAGAATAGTGTTGACAAAGCATATATGTTAAATTTTCGAATGATCGAGTTAGCAACCGTCATGTATGCATTTATCAAAGCTGTGAATAATGGAATGATGTAGGGATTAAGATCAGTTTTGCGATTTCTGTTTTGAAATTTTATTCAGTTTTTATTTTTTAATGTATAGAAGCGCTTTGTTTGAAATAATTTTTTGATATTTCTTTTCTCCTAAATTTTCTCTTTTGGTGCACCTTCATTAAAAATTAGCTGACCGTCTGGTTTGAGAAGGCGTCCTTCTAACTCTAGAGGAGATGGATTAGACCATTTATCCCAATAACTTGGACCATAATTATCAACGACAACATCCATAGACCCTTGAAGATCTTGGTGTTCAACTGCTTGAAGAAGGGTAATTTTGCGATGATCTACTAAATTTTGTTGTTGATATAATCTTACTCTTTTGTTAAGTTGTTCTAGTTCAATTTTATGGTTATCATTGTCTACAAAATGGTTTATTTCTTCAAGTAACAAAGCAAGAAGATTATAATCTATTGGGTCGATAATAATTGGACGATGTATACATTTTTGAGAGACCACAAGATGATAGATGAATTCTCCCATCCCGGTTCCGACTTCAAGATATTGAGCGTTAGGATCTGGGTTCTGTGCAATGACAGATGCCCTTAGAGGATACCCTTCGTATGAAGGATAACCAAGGGGTGCTTGTAAATCTCTTCCAGTTATAGGCATGCTGTCACCACGATACTCACCGAAAAAGAGAAAAAAGTGTTTGCCACCGAGTGGACGAAACCTTCCCCCAGATCCAGCATAGGCAAGAGTAAGATCACCTTGGGTACGTACATAATTAGCGGAATTAAACATCTTGACTATTTTTGAGATGTTTTTTAAGAATCTTTGCGTGAGTTTATCTGATTCTTCTTTACCTCTCCTAATAACTCCGATACATTAGGAAACTGTTTGCATTCTTTGTGGTAGCAGTATTGTACCTGTTTTGAGGGGACTTGTAGGGAAAATGCAGGGAGTTGATGCCAAGCAATAGGATGTGGGGCGAAGATGATGTGGCAGTTGCCTTGTGTGAAGAAGGTTGCAAGATTCCAGAAGTCGTGGGCTAAAAGAGATTTGTATTGAATCGGAGGTAGAGGGGGAGTTGGAGTAGTATTGGAGATGTTAGTGAAATAGTCTGCGCGAGCAAGTGCAAAGTGGACGAGTGATGAACTAGAAGGGAGAGGGTGGTCGTAGGTTTGTGCGTGAAGAGAGGGGAAGTCGGTGTTGTGGTGTTCTTGCCATTGTTTGGTCTTGGGATCATAGAACTGTTGTACTTTTTGCACTAGTTCTTTGATGAGAGGAATGTGTGTTTCATCTTCTTCTGCAAGATAGGTTGTGAACAGTAAGAATGAGGCATAATCTTCAAGGAATGAGCCGTGTTGATGTTGTCCATGGTTGGAGCTGTGGTAGAGTTGGGTGGAGGTGTAGTGTTTGGTTTTTAATTTATTAAATACAAGATGGGCTTTGGTCTTGGCAAGAGTATTGTTGGTGTAACGGTAGCAGGAGATGAAAGCGATTCCGAGGAGTGCATTCCAACTGGTGAGAGTTTTAGTGTCGGTTGCGGGTTGAGGTCGACGTTGACGGGAGTTGAGGAGCTTTGCTTCGATTTCTGGTTGAAATTGAAACTTCTTTTTTATGAGATGACCATCAACGAGGTCGTAGAGTTGCTGGAATTGAATGAGTTGGGAGGGTGTTAGAAGTGTTGCAATTTCTTCAGGTGTCCAGAAATAGGTCTTGCCTTCTTCATGGTTGGTATCGGCATCAAGACCGCTGTAATAAAGATCACCCTGAGTAAAAGTTTGTTCAAGGCAGTGGAGGATGTTTTGGGTGATGGTTTTGTACTCCTCTTTGGCGAAAATTTTGAATGCGAGCGAATAGATCCATAACAACATGGCTTGATCATAGAGCATTTTTTCAAAGTGAGGAGTTGTCCAGCTTTCGTCAATGCAATACCGAAAGAAACCACCTTGAAGATGATCATGGAGACCTCCCGTGGCAATTTTGTTGAGTATAGCGAGAAGTATTGTTCGTAATTCTTGGTGTCTGGTTTGTTCGTAATAGTGAAGGAGGAAGAGAAGCGTACAATGAGGAGGAAATTGTGGACCGGAGGCGAATGAGGAGGTTTGAGGATTAAATTGGTCAATGAAAGATTGGATGGGGAGCTGAGATGTTGAAGGTTGATGGTGAGCGTGAGGGATATAGGTCTTGATTTTTTCTTGTTTGTGATTGTAGAATTCAACGATACCCCGGATAGTTTCGTGGAAGGCAGAGGGAGGAAGGTAGGTGAAAGCACAGAATGGCTTGAGTTGAGACTGTTGGGGTTGGGGAGTGTAAGGTTGGAAAGTGTTAGGTTGAGGAGGTTTGCATTGAGGGGTAAGGAAAATATTAAGCGGCCAACCACTATGTCCGGTTGTTTCTTGTAAGAAGGCCATGGCATAGGCATCGATCTCGGGACGTTGTTCTTTGTCTACTTTGATACAGATGAAGTGTTGGTTGAGGTAGGTGGCGATGTCGCTGTTGGAGAAAACCTCTTGGGCCATGACGTGGCACCAATGACAGGTAGCATACCCGATAGAGACAAAAAGAGGCTTGTTGGTGTTTTGGGCATGATCGAGACTTTCTTGTGACCATTCCTGCCAGTGCACGGGGTTGTCTTTATGCTGTTGTAAATAGGGGGAAGAGGAATTAGCGAGATTATTTTGGTTGAATGACATGGGTTGCTGGGAGGAGGGGAGCTTTTATTGGTTTGGTATTCCCTCATAAAAAGACAAGAATTTATAAACAATAGGGCATTTTGTGTGGTTAGCATAATAGATGTACAAAAAGTCTTCTAATTATGTTTTAGTGGAGGAATAAGAATGGGAAATTTTAACCAAGGCGGCGGATTTCGTCGTGAAGGCGGAAGAAGCAGCGACGAAGGCGGATATAGAGGAGGAGGAAGCGGCGGCGGAGGATTCCGTAGTCGAGAAGGAGGAAGTTCCGGTGGCGGATTTAGAGGCGGAAGCAGCAATTTTGGCGGTCCACGCGAAATGCACGATGCAACTTGCTCTGAATGTGGCGCAGCTTGTAAAGTTCCTTTTAAGCCAATGGAAGGCAAACCAGTTTATTGCCGCGATTGTTACAGTAAAAAGAAAGGAATGTAAGTTTTATAATTCTATTACTCATTCATTTTTTATTTTTGTCTTTTATTTTGGATTGATTCTAACTTTTTTGATGTTGTAGATTACCATAATGTTTTTATGCTACGGGATGCATGATAAATGTATGAAAAAGGGCGTGTTTATTGTTCTTGATGGGTTAGATGGTTCAGGGAAGGGTACTCAGACGAAGCTGCTAGTGGAAAGGTTACAACGTGAAGGCCGTGATGTAGAGATGGTTGATTTTCCTCAGTACGGGACGTGGTCAGGTGAATTTGTGGAACGATATTTGCGTGGGGAATTTGGAAGTTCTCATGAGATTAGTGCTCATCAGGCTTCGTTGTTTTATGCTTTAGATAGATTTTCTGCAAAGAAGCGAATGCAGGGAGCGTTGAATCAAGGTACAATATTAGTTGCAAATCGTTATGTTTCAGCAAGTAAAGGACATCAATTAGGAAAGTTGAGTGATGATGAGGAACGTAAAGCGTTTTTGGAATGGCTCAACCATACAGAATATTCTTTATTGGGAATTCCTGTTCCCACGGTGACCTTGTTTTTGCATATGCCGCCTGAGATTGGACAAAAGTTGGTGGAGAAAAAGGCACCTCGTGCGTACTTACAGGGTAAGAGCAAAGACATTCATGAGGAAGATATTAGTCACTTGCGAGCTGCGGAAGAGGGATTTCTTTTTGCGGCGCATAATGATACTGCGGAGACGTGGAACGTGATTACTTGTACACGTGATGGTGAGATTCGTTCTATTGAAGATGTTCATGCTGAAATTTATGATACAGTACATAAACTGATTTCTTGAAAATGATTATAAGAAAAAGTGTGGAAAAAGAGGAACATCCACCACCTCTTTTCCCTACATCTATCTGATTTTTAGGGTTGCGAGAGGTATATAAAGACTGTTGACGTGGATTATAGTACGTCGAGACTGTAGCATTGAGAAGGTATTGTTGAGGTTTTTGTGTTGAAGAATATTTTTTGAAGTAGCAATAGTAGAAGGAGTAATAGCGGTTGAAGAGATAGTAGAAGGAAAAGTATTTAATAACTGTAAAAATGATTCTTACATGAAAGATCAGAATATTTTTGAAATTTTTAAGATGAGAGATACTGCGGTGAAGACCAAGAAGAAAGATCTTTTTTTGTCAACTCAGATTAATAACGTTGACATAGGGAGATCTCTTTGGAGTGGCTATCTTGAACTTTCAGATTTAGTGTCTCGAGTATTATATATTCATCACGAAGAAAAAAGTGAGAATCTATGGATAGTGTTTGTGAAAGAGGAGTATTATAAGAATAAAAAATTTACGCATGCTGCGTATTTGTTGTATTATGTTACTAAGATAGGTTCTGAGTCTAAGATTTCTGCAATTGTTGGCTAAGAGAGGAAGAAAGAGAGGGTTGAAGATAAGTTGAGAGAGAGAGAGAGAGAGTAAATGGTATGAGGGATAATTATGATTTTTGGTGGTTACGATTTTAAATAACCCTACTTCTGTACTAATTCAATGGCTTGGTGGGATGCTAGTTGTGAATTTTGAGCATTTATTTTGACGTTGAGAAATTTTAACGATTGGCTGATGAGATTGAAGTTCCAGAGGAGTAGTTGGTTGGTATGTTGAAGAATGACAAAACCATCTCCGCATTTTTCTTTGGGAAAGAGAGCGGGAAATTGAACTCGGGCAACGGCACAGGCATCATCAAATGACGAGCTGACTTCTTGCATGTCAAGGGCTTCAACGCTCCCTTGAGGCGTTTTAAACACTTCAGCTGCGGGACGAATTTCAAATCCGCCTTTTTCTAAGGCTTTGAATACAGTAATGCGATCGCTTTGTGGTTCGTAATACCCTATTTCCCAACCATCTCGAGTTTGAAGAAAGGAGTTAATAGAACAAAAAAAATGAGAAAGATAGGCATCCTTATTGTGAGAGTGCCATTTTTTGAATAAAGAATCTGCTTTTAGGTCCTGATATAATTGCATAGGAACTTGCGTAGAGGTGTTCACGCATATTCCCTCCAGGTGTGATTACACTTGGTGCAACGAAAGAAACGTGTTTCTGGTTCATCAGCACCGCGGGTTTGTTGTGTCCAATAGTATGCAGTGCCATTCTCACATTTATCACATTTAATCCTGATTTTAGGATTGGTTTCAACTTTTTCGATGACTTCAACTTTTTTTGCCGATTCAACTTGTTCTTTGACAGTTGCAGTTTCGCCCTCAGAGTTTTTACTAAAACCACAAGAACAAAATAGTACTTTTTTGTTGCCTTTATCTTTTGGTCTAAGAATAGAACCGCATTTCTCACAAAACATAGATAATCACCTTTTACACTTATGTGTACAGACGTGGTGTGATTTAAATATTTTATCTATTTGAGGTATAGTTATTAGAGAACCTAGCGTTCAATAACAATCCCAAACGGTTTAACAAGATCAACGAAGAGGATTTTTACCCACCCCAAGTAGGGGATTCGTACTGCTCCTTTTCCAAAGACCCTACTTGAACTAATTTGTCCCTCTCCCACACCACCGTTGAGAATACTCTCAGAATTATGGTCTCCTTTTGTTTGGTAATAACGTTCTCCATTTTCATCCCAAATTTTGACGACACGATGAATAATTGGTTGAGGACGACTGGCTTGAAAGACGAGAACATCGCCCACCTGGACATTTTTTTCGTTGGCTCTCCAGAGTAATATTACATCTCCCTTGTTAAAACCAGAATTGAGTGGAAATGATCCAAATTGTTCTTTGGTGATATTGTGGCTTTCATACCATTTTCCGCAGATATCCCAATAGTTATCAAATGATTCTTTAAAATTAGAAATTGGTTGAGAGCATAAAACATTGTTATACAACCCATGTTCCATACTTTCGCTGACAACGGCAACGATTGGAAATGGAGTTCCGAGAACAACCCCTAAGAGAGGATAGAATGCGAAACGGATGAGCAGAAATGCGAGAACGATGTTTACAAGCCAACTTGCTAAAGAATCTTCGTGCCAGAGGAAGTACCACGTTTTGCCCCAAGTGGTGGTTGGTTTAGGGGCCGGCTTTTTCATGGGCGAATAAATGAGATGACGTTTAAAAAGCTTTTTGTAAGTTGCCATTTAAGATAGACATAGAGATACTAAGTCGGAAAGCAACCAATCCCATTTCAACACAACTTTACACTGACAAATTTAAAGTGGGTGATACGTATTGGGTCTCGAAAGAAGATCCTGTCGAAATTCAGGTGCAATACCCCGATAATCGTGCAAAAAGTGATCAACCACAAACTCTTCATCTTACGTATACCAGTAATAATCCTGATACTCCCG
>JAHFSP010000017.1 GCA_023265685.1 Candidatus Woesearchaeota archaeon
CTCGTTGGTGAGCCCGATCACTTTACCAAAACCACATTATTTTTGGGAACTGTTCAATGTTTCGCAATTCACTCTAACGCTAAAGCGTAGAAGATTTCTTGCTCAGAAAGTGGATTTAAAATAACCAATAAGCCTACGAAAGATTCATACGCCATGCAGAACTAATCAAAACAACAAAAACCCTCTTACATAACTAACCTTTAAGCATCTCCAAACTAATTTTATGAGAAGAACCTACCAAGACCCCCAAAATCTTTATAAACAGACCCTATTTCCAACACGCCATGACACATATTTTGCAGGTCAATCCGTCTCGACTTAACTCTCGTGTTTCTGTTGAGCTCAAAAAACAACAACTTGTCAAACCAACATCATGGTCTCCTTTTGTTAAAACTAGCCACAGTCGTGAACGTACACCTGACAGTAACGACTGGTGGTACATGCGCTCCGCCGCTGTTCTTCGCGCCATTGCCAAACTTGGGCCTATCGGAACCGAAAAATTACGCACCAAATACGGCAGCAACAAAAATCGTGGTCACAAACCAAACAAAACCTACAAAGCATCCGGTTCAATCATTCGTCACATTCTTCAACAACTTGAGAAATCTCAATTGATTAAACAAACTGACAAAGACGGACACAAAGGACGAATTCTCACCGCCAAAGGCACTTCGCTTCTTGACAAAATCGCCGTTCAAATTGCCAAAGAAGAACACAAAGAACAAGCACAATAAACAAACGGGCACATCATGGCAACAACCAAACATCCCTCTCGCAAAAAACGGTTAATCAAACTAAATACTCATACCAAATGGGCTCCATTTTGGACTGTTTTCAAAATTAATGGGAAAGGACAAAAAGTCCACCCCTCACGTCACACCGCCGTCAAACGCAACTGGCGCCGAACCAAAACTAAAGCATAATAATAATAATAATAATAATAATAACAGATACAAAATAAAACGTACACCATGGCAGCAGCAAAACCAACTCTTGAACGCGTCTATAACGTTCCTCTTCGTAAAGAATATCAAAAATCCCCTCGTTGGAGACGCACCAAAAAAGCCGTTAACGCTCTTCGTGAATTTCTACAAAAACACATGAAATCAGAAGAAGTTAAATTAGGCAAAGAACTCAACGAACTTCTCTGGCAACACGGCATTCGTAATCCTCCTCATCACGTAAAAGTTACCGCAACCAAAGATGAGAAAGGCATCGTTCGTGCTGAACTTTTTGGTGCAGCCGAAAAAGCATCCCAGAAAAAAGCAGTCGTTGAAAAGAAAAAAAACGCAGTCAAAAAAGTTCCTTCAGCTGCTAAAAAGCAAGAAAAAGTCAAAGTTGATGATGACGCAATTGAAGAATAAATTTTAATTTCAACTTCTATTTTATCACTAATCTCTTAACAACAGATCAAAGAACAATCTAAACACCATGGAACGAATCCGCAAATGCACCACCTGTAAAAAAATCCTCAATCAATTCAAATGTGAATCCATCCCTATTTATTCGCCCCCCTCTCGAGAATTCCCTATGCCCTCCGGTGGAGCATTACTCTATTGCACCGCTTGTTACAAAGATGAAATCGGTGAAACATTTAACGAAGAAACAAAGAACAAGAAAATATTCAAAGAGTAATTCTACTCGATACATTATTAAAATAAAGCACAAAGTTCTTCATCATGCGCCAAGTCTTCATCAAAAAAGCAGAACCAACAACCTTCGGCAACCCTCCTTCTCAACGTAGTACTCAAGAACTCTGCTCCTATGGTATTATCAACATCGATAAACCAAAAGGCCCAACCAGTCATCAAGTCTCCGATTATGTTCAGCGTATCCTCAACATCACTAAAGCCGGACATTCAGGAACTCTTGACCCGCAAGTAACGGGCGTACAACCTGTTGGTATCGGCCGTGCAACACGCATTACCGAATTTCTTCTCACTGCACCCAAGGAATATGTCTGCCTCATGCATCTTCACAAACCAGTAGAACCGCAAGTTCTTGCTCAAGCAATAGAAAAATTCAAAGGTAAAATCGAACAATTACCTCCCATCAAAAGCGCCGTAAAACGAGAACTTCGCACGCGAGAAATTTATGAATTTGAAATACTCGAAACACACCAAAATCAAGACATCCTCTTTCGTATCAAATGCCAAGCCGGCACCTACATTCGTAAAATCTGTCATGACCTCGGCCAAGAATTAGGAACCGGCGCCCACATGGCTCAACTCCGCCGCACCCAAGCCGGCCCGTTCACCGAAAAAGACTCACTCGTTACCCTCAATGATCTCCAAGACGCCTACACCTTCTATAAACAAGATAACAACGACACCTTTCTACGTCACTGCATTCAACCAATTGAAAGTGCTCTCACCTACATCCCTAAATGTTGGATTTTCGACTCAACAATTGAAAGCCTCTCCCACGGACGTGACCTCGCCATCCCCGGTATCAGCAAATTAGAAAACTTCCGTAAAGAAGAAACTGTTGCTATTCTCACCCTTCACGGAGAACTCGTTGCCATTGGCACCGCATTAATGTCAGCTGTTGAGATAAACACCAAACAAAAAGGTCTCGCCATTAAAACATCCAAAGTGTTTATAGAATCGATCAAAAGTGAAAAGAAAGAAGAGTAACCAGCCTACCAAAAATGTCAACCTAAAATGTCTATTCTCTCATTTAACCTCAACTACCTTCCCTTCCCACCCAGGATTAATAATCACCGTTCTGCCCACCTTCTCAATCACACCAGCTGTCTCATGTAAATGACCACACACCACCATTTTAGGATTTATTCGCTCAATAAATTTTCGATAATCCTTATTGCCTACATGCCGACCAATACGTTCACCACCAACCAATTTTCCACCACTCAACTTCCCTTCACCCACATCAGCCAAATAATCAACTTTCAACCCAAACGGGGGACCATGTGTAACAAAAATAATTTTACGACCATTATACATCCCATACCAGTCTCGAGCAAGCGAACGAAACCCCGCATCCTCTTGCGCAAATCCACCACCACCATACCCCAACAACACAAAATCTTCAACTTCCAACGCGCTCTTATGCACATTCACACAAAAAGGATAGAAGCCAACCGCAGTCGAAAGCATCGTTCCTTGCTCTTCATGATTACCTGGAATAACATAAAACGGTTTCCCCACCTCATTAAATGCTTTAAGAACAACCTGCAAACCAGTACCAAACGTCGAAATATCTCCTGCGCACAGCACAAAATCAATATCCTCTTCTCGAGCTCGAGCCACTAACCTTCCCAGCGCCACACGATCCTGATGAATATCCGTAAATGTAAGAAATTTCATAGCAAAAGAGCCACCATATATTCAAACCTAACCTAAAACACAAAGATACCCGATATTACCCAATATTAAACTTATGAAGCCATAACCTAACTATTTTAACACTATTTTTCAACACTATTATTATCAAAACAACACCATCCTAAGAAACCAAGAAAAAGAAAGGGATAAAAGAAAATGAGAAGAAAACCAAAAACAACCTAAAAAGTCTAATCTACATCGACAGCTTCGACAGAAACAGGAGCGTCAGAAACACTTGTAGGTTCATCAACAATTGCTTCCTCTCCTTCAACAGGAGCACTCTTAAGTTCAAGAACACGTACCGAAACTTCCTTTGTGATGTAAATTTTACTTAAACGTTTTTTAAGAGCAAATTGTAATTTACGACTAACCAAGTTTGAAATAAATCCATCAAAAGTAGAACGAGCCAGTTCCTCCGTAAAAAACGCCACGATCTCACGACGTAACGCACTTCTAACAGAACGCTGAACACGATGAACAGTAACGGCAAAACTCTTCAAGACCACATCCTGGCCATTACGAGTTTTAATTTTCATAACATCATCGAGACGTGCGCTATTTTTACGTACAACCCGTTTAACATACGTAGGAGAAAGAACATACCCCACGGTTGCAGTTCGTAATTGAGAACCATCCACGCGAGTGATTTTAAAAACAACATCATAACTTTGATCTTTAACGTTACCCGTAAGTTCTTTAAGATTAAAACTTACAGTGCGACCAACGGCTTGTTCAGGATTCTCAAGATACGTTTCACCAATTTCACGTTGACCGAAAATTTTAGGAGAAATAATACGATACCACACTTTACGTTTTAATTTTGCTGCTGATTCCTTTTTAACAACTTCTTTAGCCATTAAAATTCACCTCGTAAATTTTGATGACCGAAAAAACTTTGTTTTTTTATTGCCATAGTGATACACCTTTGATAGTTTATTGTCGATTACTTATTTGATCCTATTTGATTTTAAGTTTCTAAACTGTAGATACCCGTTATAGTCGTTGAGATATAGGCTATTTAAAAAGGTTTCCTTGATTCAGGCTCTGTAGAAAATGTAGGTAGCACCATTCACCAAGAATCTTCTACCCAATCAGGAAATGCAACAACCTCTTTTTCTCTATCATAGAAAAGAACAAATACTCTCACTTAATCCAAAACTGCATGTGTCGGATGCTCCTCTCCATTGGACTGAATAACATTCAACCTCTTCTCAAATCCATAGAATCCATCAGTAACGACCAAACTACTCTTCACGAATTTCATCAAACTATCCCTCACGGACAATATACGCATCATGACGGCTGGGGAGCCGCCCTTCTCCAGAAAAACGCAACGTGTAAACTTCACCATTCTACACTTCCTTTCCCGCAAGATCTTGTACGTAAAGAAATATTCCTCCCTAACTCTTCCAACTCCCCCAACAAAGAAAACCCACAACTCCTTCTCCTCCATCTTCGACGCAAAAGCAAAGGCGAATGCAGTGAATATAACACGCACCCATTTACCGCTACCATTCAAAACCCTAAAACAAACCATCCCACACAGTTTTTCTTTGCACATAATGGGAACATTGACCACAACATTCCCTACGACAAAAAGTTCACAACCCACGGAACCACCGATTCAGAACAACTATTCTACTCAATTCTAAGCAAACCAACCTTCTGGAATGAACCCGCACACGCCATTGCCACATCACTACGTGAACATTCCTCGCGAGGCAGCAATATTATCCTTACATCCAAAGAGTTCAGTATCATTGGACTCGCACCAACAGTATTTCCGACATATTTCACCATGCATATAGGACAGAGTGTAAGACCAAGTGTAGGACAAAACATGGAGAAAAATACACGATCAACCATCATCTCCTCAGAACCACTACTTAATCTCAACAATTTTGTCTGGTCAAAACTAAATCCCAACACCATCTGTATTATTAACCATCAAACACAAGAATTAACGACAACAAAACTAGACACATATACCTCAAACGCCGAATAGACGCATATACCTCATCAGCACAAAGTATAAAAGCAGCATATACACTACTTTACCCATGGACATCAAAGTGTATTTAAGCCCAAGTTGCCCTTGGTCTCAAAAGACCAAAGAATGGTTTGTCAAGAAAAAAGTTTCATTTCAAGAACTCGATGTCATGGAAAGCGACAAATACCGCGACGAACTTCTCGAAAAATCAAATCAGATGGGCACGCCCGTAATTGATGTTAATGGCAGTATTATTATTGGTTTCAATGAAGCTCAACTCCTCACTATGATCCAAAATGCTGAAAAGATGAAATAGGATCTAATAATTAACTAAGATTAAAATCTACCTAAGTCATTCTCGTGCATTCAATTTTGTAGAAGAATTTTACCTGCCCATTAAACAACTTAATAACACCCTCACACCCCATCAACATCATCTTATTCTCACGAACAACAGACAACTTCTCTTAACTCCATTAACTCTAAAGAGATTATCAAAACCTGCAATCTGATCATCGCCGAAGTTTCCTACCCTTCCACGGGCATGGGAATTGAATTAGGGTGAGCGGATTCATACAAAATCCTTATCATCACTTTCTACAAAAAAGGAAAAACTCTCTCACCCTCCATTCAAACCGTTACTAAAGACTGTATTGAATACTCAACCAAAGAAGAACTAATAAAAGAGATAGAAAAAATACTCCTCTTAAAACAGTAACTTGAAGCAGTAATAAAAAGATACTAGATATTCGCCCAAAAATCCTACTGCGCCACTCTTCCCGCTTTCATAATTCTCAAATTATATTTCTTACTAAACTCATAGGTATAATCAAAATCAATAGAAAGAGGAGTTTTATAAGAAGCTGAACCCGCAACGTTATATATACACAACACTGCTGTTTCTTTTTGACCTTGTTTAAGCTCAACCGTTGTTCCCTCTGGATCTGTTGACTCCGGAAAAGTACAACGTATTGTCTCACTTCCCACCATAGCTGTCCCCATTTTCATTTTAAGCAAGTCACCCGGTCCACGATTAGAAATAGTCATACGAAACTCAATCTGAGGACCAAATTGACCATACGCTATCTGTTCCATCTTAGTTACGCCAACTGGTGCACCCTGCCCTGAAAAAGTCGTAGGTCCTTCACCAACCTTGCACCCACTTCCCGAGTCAATATCAAACGACGATGAACCAACACAAACCGTAGGAGCAAAAGAAAATTTCGAATTAAATTTTGTCTTTACCCAATAAATCGTATCTTGATAGCTCGTCCCCGCTTTCAAATATTTCGCGGCACCATCAAACGCTACATCATGAGGAACTGCTTCCGGATTAAATGGACCAACTCCATCTATCTTTCCACTTAAAGGATACCCAGGAGTATACAAATCAAGATACGTTGAATCAACCTGTTCGTAGGTAACCACCACATTCTCAAGAGGATACGCCGCATTATTAACCAATTGAAAGGGAATATAAAACGGACGACCCTCGTAGACTTTATCTTGAGGAAGAGGATTCACAATATCTGGGCTTAACATCCCTTGATGATAATTACGCACAATAGAAGAACCTTTGGGAGTAGTACAAGAAACACTAAGAATGAAAACACATAGAACCAACATCGTCAACCCAATAGTTCTTAGTATTGTGTTCTTACCTCTTCGTATGTTTTTACCCATTCTCATATTCCTACCTCATTAAATTCAATTCATCTACATCTTTAATCTCAATAGCAATTTGACTTTTAATTGTATAATCATATGTAACACTTGCTAAAAATGTTTCCGTCTTACCTGTAGTTGCAGAACCAATGTACCCTGAAGGAACGCTCAAAAAGCAGCGCTTCGCAAACAAAATATTTCCGCTTGATTTAGTTAGATCTTCCGGAAATGAACGTGACCCTCCCTCAAGACAACTTGAATCGCCCTCTTGAACACTAAATCCCTCCTCACGTAACGTTGTGAGTTCATAATGATCTACGTATCCCACGCGACCCTTACCAGTGTTCTCCATTGACACCCATAAGAACGCAGGCTGGGTTACAACCAGAAGAGGATTATCACGCAACGTACCAAACTCAACGTTTAATCGAGCAAACTCACCAGGTGCTTGTGATAAACGATCTGCCTTGCTTGCATATTGATCAGCAAGAACTCTATCCTGATAACGTTTACGCTCTTGTTCATCTTTAAAGAATGTCCTTTTTACCCATGACGTTGTCTGTAAACCATGAATTGTCGCAGTAAACTCAACATCATATCTTCCTAACGGCGTATCTTTGGCAATGGTACACGTCATCGGAATTTCTTTAGTATCATCAGTAAACGCCAACGGCGTAGCACCCTTCCCCAACACATTAATAACGCCAGCAACGGTCTCAGTTCCTCGTTTAATCGCACAACCAGCATCGACACTAAGTACTTGTTCACGAGGATTATCAACTATTAACACAGCAGAAAACACTCTTGAAGTAGGATCTTTATCAGTGTCCAGTTTAAACTGCGCATTCGATACCTTATCAAAATTTGTAGCCGTAGCGCTCATCGCCGCATTCTTCTGCTCCTCACGAATTTTTTTCTGATCTATTTCACATACTTCTTGCGTACCATAATTACCTTCATCTACCTGCTGTTTGCAAAAACTGCTAATCTCTGAATCCTCTTGACGTTTGGCAACACAATCAGCGACGTTCTGAAAATCGCTAAACATACATTGAAGATTTGACCATGCAGGATTTTCCTTTTGATATTGTCCTACGCGAAATTTTGCTTGAGCCTCTTCAAAAACACCAGTCTCAGGAATTAAAGACCGAGGATCGTGACCTAAACCAGGAATTGCCGGGATCAACAAAACAAAAATAATATACAAAATCGCCCCCACTTTAAGAAATCCAAAAAGACCCTCCAACGTAGAACTATGAAATGTCCCTTCTGGAATCGTAAATAACCCAAACAATGCCCACCACGGCATAAAGAGAATCAAAGAACTAAGAAGTGACGTTGGAGTAAGACCAAGCTTATCAGAAATCAACGGCAATAACCCAATATCCAGAAAGAAAAACAAAACTGGAATAAAACCCACCAATTCGGGAGTAATCGTACCTGTTTTTGTAATAAAAGCAAGCACCGTACTTAATGCCAAGAAAATAGACAAAAAGACCACCAAGAACGACGGATCAATACTACTCTTATAGATAAAATACCACAGCATAAAAAACAACACTGGTAATAACACGGCATATTTATTATCGCTAAATTTCAATGAGATAGAAACAATCCCCAATAACAATAAAACACAAGAAATAACAAACGGTGTTGAAGACAAATCAGTACTATTAATTCGAATAAAATATTCCAACAAACCTAAAATAAAAATCGTGAGCGTTAACCATTTCCCCATTGACACCGGATTTGAAGAATTATTAGAAGAGGTAGATCCACCACTTTTATTACCATTTGAAGACTTCCCATTGTCAGAAACAGATTTTCGCTGTGCTTGTGCCAGGCTGTTCTCCGCTTTTGCTTCACGATTTTCGGCTGCCGCCTCACGATCTACCGATCGACTAAGACCACGAACAGCCTTCGTCTCATCTTGTACATCCTTTCTCTTTGGAGCAGAATCTTCACCTGAAACAAATAGCAACATTCACACTACCTCTTTTCAATCTCTCTTTTTAATGTGATAACAGAAAACGACTATAAAAACATTCCGACGATGTTTCGAACTTACTATTCATAACTCTGATTCATAACTCTATTTATGTTCCCTACTTATATCCATAACCCTACTTATTCACTAACTCCACCAATAATCTCCGTACTTCTAAAGAACGTCGCGGTTTAACTTTAACTGCATTATTACCTTCCTCAATATCATCCCCTATTGAAAAACTATACGACTTGTCTTTAGTATCAAATTGATTAATATGCCCATTCACAAACAAATCAACTTGTTTAGAATCAACAACATCCACAAAATAAAGCGAAACACGTACATCCTTACCTCCTTCATGGACTGCTTGAAAATCTTCATGAGAAAGCTCGAAGTAATAAGTTGGATAATCAATAGCTTTCAAACGGGACTGCAAAACTACATGAGAAAGAAAATAGTTTCCTTTTTCTGTACGAAAGGTAATATCATTTCCCCCCGAAATAACAATGGAAGGAGCAAATTCGATCGGCACCATTGCCAATTCACAATCAGGAACAGCATTATAAATTTCATGATTATTAACTGTAACAGAAAGCCTACCAACAGTATTAAACTGACAGTCGGGTTGGAATTTAAGAACCATCTTTTCTAAAGCTATTTTCTCGGTATCAGAGACCAAAAAAGTTTGATGTGATAATTGGGAATCAGTCTGCGTGACATCAGCAAGAACCTTCACATTACGCAAAATCACATGATTTGTACGCCAAAAAATTATTCCTGGAGAAGCACTAACAAAGGAGATTGTATTCTGCGAACTAAGCATCGACTTAGGCAGACTTAAAGGAGCAGTATTACCCACTGTAAGTTCACCATCAAACACCACTTGACCATTAAGTAAAATTTGAACTGGACCCTGAGACTCCTCTACCACAAATCCAAGTAAAATTCGATCAGTTATCGAAGGATTATCCAAACTAAACGTCATCTCACCAGGTGCCTTTGTAAAAATGCCTCGACGAACAGAAAGTGACGCACGCTCACCAAGCTGTTGACTTTGTGTAGTCACCTGAAGGGTAACCGCAGGCATGGGGTGTTCCACATTAGTTTGACCTATAAAATCAATACGACCTGGTGCTACATCAACTAAACGAGCACCTGTGCCATTAGACCCACTTATCCCATTACCAGAACCTGAGTTAGGAGTACCCAACAATTCTGCGCGATCAGCAGGAGGAATAAGAATTACAAACATTACAATAACAACTGCAATAACTACCAAGAGAACCGTAGCACCTGCAGCTGAACCTTGTTGACCTCTTTTTGTATACATATCTATCAACACACGTGAACAAATTCAGATATATAAAGTATTCTGTTGTACAATCTCCTAGATGAAACTACAATAATTTAAAAAGGAAATATTAAAACTAACTTCATGAGCCAATTAATTAATCTTGCCGCATTAGGATACACACCATATGCCTATTTCTCAAAAGTAACTATCCCTCATTTTCAAGTCAACAGCGTTAACGACATCAACTTCACGTTATTATTAGAGACCGGATTTAAGGGGGGCATCTTCGACAAAGACAACACCCTCACAAAACCTTACCAACATGAAGTACACCCTTCCATCGAAGAAAATGTAAGAACAGCTAAAAACCTATTTCCCCACGCACTCCTCATTGACTCCAATTCCGCAGGAACAAGAGATGACCCGCAATATAATGAAGCAAAAAAGATCGAAGACACATTAGGAATTCCAGTATTACATCATGTCCATAAAAAACCAGCTGGAGGTAAAGCTATTGCCAATCATTTCAAAATAGATCTCAGTGAACTCTCCCATTATTTTATGATCGGCGATCGTGTTCTTACCGACATTGCATTTGGTAACCGATATGGAATGCTCACCATATTAGTCAATCCGTTTACACAAGAAGGAGACCTACAAGCAGCAGCAGCAGTAAGACGTAGCGAACACCGACGATTAGAACAACGCCTGTTCAGAGGCGAACGAGCACCACCCCACCCATTATATCAACCAGATTTATGCAATAACGTTATAGCCTATGGAAGAACATAAATAAATAATTGACCGGTAAATAATTAACCTACCGATCCTACTAAATTTATATAGAAACAACCCCCTACATAAAATATGGACATTCTCCAAAGCGATTTCAAAAAAGGCACCGTCACTCTACGCATCAACAATCTTGACGACATTTGGTATCTTCATGCAATTCTAGAACCTAGCGACCTCGTACGAGGAAAAATGACCCGCAAAGTAAAAATTGGAGACTCAGAAAATGCCGCAGTCACTAAAAAGACCCTAACGCTTACCATCCAAGCTGAAACTATTGAATTTGGTGCCGCAGCAACCAGCATACGCGTCAATGGACGCATCAAAGAAGGACCAGATGATCTTCCCCGTGAAAGTTTTCAGGCGATTGCAATCGAAGAAGGAAGTGAAGTTACCCTCACAAAAACTCGCTGGCTCTCCTACCAACAACAACAACTCCAAGAAGCAACACAGAAAAAATATCTTTATCTGTTCTGTCTTTTTGATCGAGAAGAAGCCCTTTTTGCCATCACAAAAAAATACGGCTTCGAAACTCTCACTACTCTTCAAGGCGACGTCGCTAAAAAAGAAAATACCCAAAATATCCAATCAACCACGAAAGATTTTTACCAAGACATCATCAAAAATTTGGAAGAATATAACCAACGATATCAGCCACAACACATTATCCTTGCCTCACCTGCATTCTATAAAGAAGATCTGGCAGCTCGCATCACCCAATCAACAATAAAAACAAAACTTATTCTCACAACGTGTTATGATATAACCAACGCTGCGTTAAATGATATCATCAAACAACCTGAACTTGCGACAATTCTCAAAAACAGTCGAGCCCATCAAGAACATATTCTCGTAGATCAACTCCTCAAAGAGATCAATACCCAAGGTAAAGCCACCTATGGATGGCCTGACGTACACCACAGCATCCAACAAGCCACAGTCCAAGACCTTCTCATTACAGAACAGTATCTCAAAAAAAGAAAAGAACACAACACCTTTGGAGAACTTGAAAATGCCATCACTCTGGTCGAAAAAAATGCAGGCAAAATCCATATTATCTCCTCTCAACACGATGCCGGAAAAAAACTTGATGGCCTAGGTGGGATCGCTGCGCTCTTACGATACAAGTCATATTAAATTAGGTCATATTAAATTATTTGAGAACATCATCAATTATTCAATACCTAATTTTCAATACCTAAATTAGTTTCATTTCTCGTCGGAAAAAAAGAAAAAAGCATATAACGTATAATCAAACTCGCTAACGAGTCATTCTAAGCCAAACCACAACCTTTTAATAGTAGTTACAATTACTGATAAGTGAATACCAAATCTTTACTCTCGCTAAATAGTATCTAAAAAAGTTAGAAAAACGAGTAAAGAAAAATTGATAGATAATAAAAAGTATTGAGTAATAAAAAAGCACCAAGTATCTTCGTAAGAAAAAAGGGGGTTTGAAAAATGATTGTAAAAGATGAACTACTAAACAAGCTTCGCCGCTACTTCGATCTTAATCTGTATGAAGTAAAGTTGTGGACAGCACTTCTCTCGCGTGGTGTTTCAACCGCAGGAGAACTCTCAGATATTGCCGACGTTCCACGTTCACGCAGTTATGACGTGCTTGAATCACTTGAAAAGAAAGGATTTGTCATTATGAAAATCGGCAAACCAATCAAGTACATTGCAATTCCGCCAAGTGAAGTTGTTGATCGCGTTAAGAAAAACATGACCGCTGAAGCTGGTGAAAAAATTAAACGTCTTGAAACCGTCAAAGGTTCACCTCTTCTTGGAGAGCTTGAAACTTTGCACACTCAAGGTATTAGTCTTGTAGAACCATCAGAAATGAGCGGCTGTCTACGCGGACGCAATAACTTGTATAACCATCTTGATCTTTTGATTAAAGACTCCAAGAAAAGCGTTAACATCATGACCTCTGATACTGGCTTCATGCGTAAAACAGAAGGACTCAAAGCAAGTCTTGAGAAAGCACGAAAGCGCGGTGTTGCTGTACGCATCTCAGCACCTATTACGAAAGACAATAAGAAGTTTGTCGATATGCTTAAAGGTATTGCTGAAGTTCGCCACAACGACAAAATTAATTCACGCTTTGTCACCGTCGATGGCAAAGATATGGTCTTCATGACCCTTGACGACAAAGATGTACATCCATCGTATGACCTTGGTGTTTGGGTTAAAACCCCATACTTTACAGGAGCCATGGACAACGTCTTTAACCTAATGTGGCAAACCAGTCGACAAGGATAGGTTTTTAAATTTTTTATTGATTTCTTTTACTTTCTCTTTTGTTTAGTTTTGTTGAAAAGTTCGTGGTTACCTTCAAATTTTCTCTCATTGTTTTTGACAAGATTTATTATAATCATTAATTTTCTGATGCACCATGCGACAATCCGTTCGATGCATCATCATCCAAAACAAAAAAATTCTTCTCGTAAGAGACAACGAAGCTCCATTTTAGTATCCGCCCGGAGGAGGTGTAGAAGAGGGTGAAACACCACAACAGGCAATAGAACGAGAACTCCACGAAGAACTTCAAGTCAACGTCACGAAAATAACCTATTACTCCAAATATCAAACTTTCAATGAAGTGAGACACTTTCCTCAACAAGAACTCAATTACCTCGTTGAAATTGCAGGAGAACCTAAACCTTCGCATGAAATAAACCAAGCCGTATGGGTTAGTTGGCAAGAAATCAAAACTCTTCCCCTCCCAATTAATTTGTATAAAGAACTGCTAACAAAATTACATAATGAAAACAGAATCTAACCTTCTTACTAAATCACCTACAGCATCTTCAACTTTCCTTTGAACTCACCCAGACTAGAATACCCCTTCCTCTCCATAACCTCTCGTAACTCCCGTCCCAACCGTGCAAATACACTAACTCCTTCTTGCTGCAACTGCGTACCAATCTGCACCGCATCCGCACCAGCCAAAATATACTCAAACACATCCCTCCCACTAACAATACCTCCAACCCCTATAATTGAAATATCAGATCGCAACAACTCCCGAAACTTACGCACATTCGACAATCCGATCGGCTTAATCATACGACCACCCACTCCCCCAAATCCTCCTTTAGGTTTTATCACGACACACTCCCGTTCAGCATCAATCACCAACCCATTGCCTAAACTATTAATGCACGTCACAAAACTCACACCACTTTCATTAAGTATTTTCGCCATCTCTTCAAAATGAACAAAATCAAAGTACGGTGGCAACTTCACACCCCAAGGCTTTGTACAAATTCTACCAACTTCCTGCAACACTTCACGTGTTTGATCAAAATCGTATGCCACCTGTGGTTTTCCAACAACATTCGGACACGACAAATTAATCTCAATTGCATCCAACTCATCCACACCACACATCTCTCTAACAATCAGCAAAGTATCTTTCAATGACAACCCCGAAACACTCGAAATAATCGGTTTATCATATCTCCACAAATAGGGATACATCTCCATATACACACGATAACCCAAATTAGGCAACCCCATTGAATTAATTGAACCACCCTCAAAATCAGCATACCGAGGAAGAGGATTTCCCTCACGTGGTTCTACTGTACATGACTTAGAAAGAATTGCGCACGCCTCGCTTCGACCTAAATCTTCTAATTCCAACAACGTCGTACACAGAGGACCAGATGCATTAAAAAACGGAGTAGCGAAACATAACGTCCCCACACCCGTCGAAATATTAACACTCATGCCCTCACCCTCAATTATCATACTCCACTTCCTTCCCTTTCACATCTTCATAAAACATTCCCTCGTGGTATACAATAGACCCATTCACAACTGTCATCACGACAGAACCTTTTGTAACTAACCCATGAAACGGCGTCCACCCACATTTACTATATTGTGTTTCATTAAGAATAATTGTCTCTGCAACCAGATCAACCACACATAAATCGGCATAACCACCTTCACGAATCGTTCCCCTATCTTTCAAACCAAAAGTTTTCGCAGGATTAAGAGCACACAATCGTACAACATCACGCAACGCTAATCTACCCTCATGAACAGCCTGCAATAACAGAGGCAACATCGTCTGAACACCAGGAACGCCACACGGCGCCTCCATCACTGCTGTATCTTTCTCATCATGCGTATGAGGAGCATGATCTGTCGCAATCATATCAACTAACCCTTCTCGAATTCCATCCCAGAGTGCTTGCTGATCCGTATTATAACGCAGGGGCGGATTCATTTTACCATACGCACCCCGCGCACAAAAAAATTCTTCATTCAAAAAAAGATGATGTGGTGACACTTCACACGTAATTAATGGTGTCTTAAACAACCGTAACAAAGCAAGTTCTTCTTTTGTCGACAAATGAGCAATATGAAACGGCTTCGCAAAATGTCGTGCCATCAATGTTGATTCAGCAACACTCACTGCCGCACACAAATTATCTCTCATCTTATGATACAGTTGACTCTCTCGATGTTTTGCTGCAAAAAAACGCAACAACCCCTCATTTTCCGCATGAACAACAACGCGACGACGTGCGTTCTGTAAGATAATCGCAAACACACCCAAATCTTCAGTAAGATAGTTTCCCGTACTGCTTCCTAAATACACTTTGATACCTGCAATATCCTCAAACTCAGCTAAATCATTGGCATTCTCTTCACATCCCAAAATATAAAAACCATAATTCACTAAAGACTTCACTCGAGCCAAACCCCTCTTCTCATCCAACCTCTCACGTGTCGTCGTCGGCGTAGAATTATTAGGCATATCCAAAACCGTCGTTACACCACCTGCTGCTGCCGCCTTCGACCCCGAAAGAAAATCCTCTTTATGCGTTGCCCCAGGTTCACGAAAATGAACATGAGCATCAATTAAACCAGGCAGAATATGTTTTCCAGTACAATCAACTACTTTTTCCCACGCTCGAGGTAAAATTTCCGCAGATATATCAACAATCCTATCCTCATGAATACGTATATCTGCTCGAACAAAATCACCTTGCGCAGAACCATACACCATCCCACCATGCAGAAGAATATCCATACACAGAGATATCTACTACGATATAAAAAGATTTATGTAGTTGATTAATGAAATAAAAAAAATGAAATACTTCAACCAAAGTAAGTTCAATCAACTCGTTTTAGAATATGAAGTAATCGGTTTCAAAACAGACCCCATCAAACTCAAATCAGGAAGAGATTCACACTGGTATGTGAATTGGCGATCAGGAACAAGTGACGTTCACCTTCTCAGAGAACTTGCAAAATATATTACTGCATACACCAAAGATCAAGCATTAACCCCTGATCAATTTTATGGAGTACCAGAAGGAGCAACTGCATTAGGTATTGTGGCAAATATAGAGCTAGCAGAAGAATCAACATCGTATGCTCGAGGATCTCATTCAATATTTCTTGAAAGAAAAGAGCCTAAATCACATGGAGAACCCAAAGATCGATTCTTTGTAGGACAACCCCATGGAAAAATAATTGTATTAGAAGATGTAACCACAACTGGAGGGTCATTAATCAAAACAATCAAAAGACTACAAGATTACGGTCTGGAGATTATTGCAGCATACGGCCTCACCAATCGTAACGAGAAAAATGAAAATGGAAAAAGTGTTGAAGAAGCAGTAGGTGAACTTGGAGTTCCATATTTTGCGTTAAGTAACGCTTTAGATCTTCTTCCTCTTGCCGCACAACAATCAAAACCTTCTACAGAAATCTTAAGACATATCGAGAAGGAATTCCAACAATATGGCGAAAAAAAATTACACTTCCCAGAATGATTCCCCTCACCCCTCAACAACAGCACGCCCGTGAACGTCTCTGTCTTCCACTTGACAATCTCAACTCATTAGAAGAAGTTCGCGAGCGAATCATTGAACTCAAAGACTACGTCGGAATTTTCAAAGTAGGAAAAGGATCATACACACGTTTCGGGCCAGACATCATTCGCCTCGTCCAATCGTACGACACAAAAATCTTTCTCGACCTCAAATACCACGATATCCCCGCGACCGTCAAAGACGCCTGCAAAGCAGCAGCTCAATTAGGAGTATACATCATCAACATTCATGCCAGCGGCGGACTTGAAATGATGAAAGCCGCATTAGAAGGCATCAAAGAAGGAACACCACAAGACAAACCAAGACCCTACCTCATCGGCGTCACCGTTCTCACCAGCATCGATGACACAACTCTAAATCAACAACTCCACATTCCTGGCAGTCTCAACGAACACGTCCTTCACCTTGCGCAACTCACTTGCCAAGCAGGTCTTGATGGTATTGTCTGTTCCGCACAAGACCTCATCTACATCAAACCTCATCTTCCAAAAAAATTTATGTACATCACCCCAGGCATCCAAGGAATAACAACATCAGCAGGCACAGACCAAGCCCGCATCACAACACCTTCAGGAGCAATCGCCGCTGGTTCATCCATTCTTGTTGTCGGAAGAGCCATTACCACACCCACAACCAGAGAAGCGCGCCAACACACCGCTTATGAAATCCTCCAAGATATGTCAAAATAATGTAAAAAAGATAAAATGTAAAAATCATAACAAAGAAAAAAACCTATTCCTCTTGACGTTTTCTCACTAGTAAAAACCCACCAACGACACTCACCAAAATCAACAACGTTAAATAATCGCCCCACTCTGGAATGTTAGCGGAACTCGCCACAGCCGAAGTATTATACTTTTTAATCTGCCAGTCAGAGTTAGTACTCCCATTTAAATTAAAAGCATCTCCTCCAGCATACAACGAAGTTTCATTAAGTAAGAGAGTATAAAGGTTAGCCGTATTAACACCATTAGGAATTGTTTTATCCCAATCCGTATCAACAACACCATTACTCAGTAACCGTTTAATATGCCAGTTCGTACCAGAATCATTAACCCAAGTACCCCCAACATAAATACTATTATTATTATCAACCGCAATAGCATACGCAACATCATCTTTATTTTGAGCAAGATTAGAGGCATTATACGACCAACTTAAAACTCCCGTAGAGGTATACTTGCGAACAAGCCAATCCTGACCGCTTCCTATAGCACCAAATTGACCCACAGTTTGATTAACTAAACCAAGACCGCTACCAACCGCAATAACATTTCCTGCAGAATCAATTGCAATGTCGTGAATTGTATCTGAACCATTAACACTACTATCATAACTCACGTTCCACGTTGTGTTCAACACACCCGCAGTACTATATTTAAGAATTAACCAATCGTCCTTACTTCCACCCGACAATATCCCAAAATTATCAAACGGACGAACCCCTTCCAAATACGAAGAAGTTCCCGCTACAAATAAATTTCCATTATTCTCCATCACTGCGGTATATGCAACATCAGAAGCTGCCAACCCATCAGTATAATTAGCCTCCCACTGTAAAACTCCATTACTATTATATTTTTCAACGTGCCAGTCATTTTGAGAAGTTGTGTTCACAAAATGATAGCCATATCCCACTACAAAAACATTGTTACTCGAATCAACGACAGTATCAAAAGCACTCGAATAATAGCCAGCAGTATTGGTAATATTCCAGGTATTATTCTGATGTCCAGAGGTATTAAACCGTTGAATATGCCAGCGCTGTGCACCATCAGTGCTATTAACCCACGATCCTACCGCATACAAATTATTAGAAGAATCAGTATCTAAACCCCTCAATACCTCAGAACTACTATTTCGACCACCATCAATGGCTATATCCCAATTAGCTTTATCCTCTGTACCACTTGATGTAAACTTCTTAATCCACCAATCAACACCGGCTGTTGCTTGAGTGTCAACAAGACCCTGACCAGTACCTCCAAAATATAAATTTCCCGAACTATCTGCAGTACTCGCATAAATATAATCATAAGGTACAGAAAGACTACCATACCCACTTAAATTTCCCGTAAAATTCTTATTCCATGCCTCATACTCAGCCCCACTCGCATCATTAGTAACATACGATTCAATCCACCAATCATCACCAGTAGTACCGTTAAGATTATTCCCATACCCAACGGTGATAAAATTACTTCCGTTAAGTAATGCTCCAAATGATAGAGCACTGTATCCTGAAGGAGCACTGATTGTTTTGTTCCAACTAGCATTCTCTACACCATTACTATTAAATTTCTTAATATGCCGATTCAAGCCAGTACTATTAGACCATGAACCTGTGACATAAATATTATTACTATTATCAACTTGCACAGAATACGCAACATCAGTCGCCAACTGACTTAAAGCAGAATAGTTTGCTGACCAAAGCAATGTCCCCGAAGGAGCGTACTTACGAATCAACCAATCAGTGCCACTTCCTTTACTAAAACCATAACCACCTAAAGTTTGATTCACTAATCCCGTACCTTCACCTACAGCAATAATATTTCCGGCTGAATCAATAGCAAGATCATGAATAATATCTGTCGCATTAAAACTACCATCATAACTAGCGTTCCACGTTGTGTTCAATACACCCGCACTACTATACTTAAGAATTAACCAATCTAAATCACTTCCTCCTGACAAGAATCCAAAATTATCAAACGGCCTCTCACCATTCAGATAGTACGCAGCTCCCCCAACATACGCATTTCCAGTACCATCAACCACCACTACATTTGCCTGTTCAGCAGTATTAGTTGTAGTCCATCCGTCAGTATAATTAGCATCCCATTGTAAAACCGCATTACTATTATATTTCTCAATATGCCAATCATTCCAAGAAGTAGAATTTACTAAACTAGATCCACCACCAACTACCAACAAATTGTTATTCGAATCAATAGCTGAACCATATGCCGTTGAACTAGAGCTACCAAAACTGCGCGTAATATTCCAAGTACTGTTTTGATGACCTGATGAATTAAACCTTTGAATATGCCAATTTTGACTTGAAGAACTTAAATTAACCCAAGTTCCCACTGCATAAAGATTATTAGAAGAATCCATATCCAGACTATATAATAAATCTGAATTATTTGCGCCACCATCAAGAGTAATATCCCAAGCAGTTTTATCTTCACTAGAACCACTTGGTGTAAACTTCTTAATCCACCAATCAGCCGAACCCGAGGCCAAAGTAGATACTAATGCAGTACCATACCCCCCTATAAAAATATTACCAGAGCTATCTGCAGTAATAGCATATGCTCTATCATTAGCAAGACTAAGACTAGCGTAACCACTTAAATTCCCCGTGAAATTTTTGTTCCAACCAGTAGTAATTTCACCTGCTTTAACAGCGAGAACCAGAACCACAAATAAAGATGCAAATACTAATAAAGGCATGACTGCCTTCAATGTTAAACCTTTAAACGCAGATACAGTTGAAACCTTTTTCATATACACACCTTTTTTAACCAAAATTATTATACCAAAATTATTACATATTCTAACAAAATAAATTGATTTATATATCTGCCGATTTCCCTTTTTTGAAACAGCTATAGTCGTCCACGTGAAACCCGCAAATATCTGGAGAAACAAATCTGAATCAATAACAAAAACTAAAAATGGAAACAACACAGCAACGAGAGAATTAACTTTATAAACAGCCCTCTCCTCACACAAACCATGGATCTTTCCAGCCTCATAGCAAAACTTCATCCATTTGAACGTACTGTTCTTCCAGTCCTCAAAAAACATCAAGATCTTCCTTCAATAATCGAGCATTCGAGATTACAAGAAATCGAAGTACAAAGAGCACTCCAATGGCTTGAAAATAAAGACGTTCTCAAAATAAGTACAGACAGAGTAAAAATCATTATCCTTGACAAAAACGGCATACACGCACAACTACATGGTCTCCCCGAACAACGCCTCCTTCACACTCTCACTGATCAACCCCAGTCACTTCTTCAACTCCAACAAAAAACCAACCTCGATATCCAAGAATGTAACGCAGTAATCGGCCTACTCAAACAACAACAAGCTATCGACATCGAAAAGAAAGATCAACTCTATCTCAAACTTACCAGCACTGGGAAAAATCTCCAAAAACAAAAATCATCTGCAGAACTTCTTCTCGCCAAATCATTCCCTTTACCCTACGATTCTTTAACCAAAACAGAACAGACAACTGTTGAAAACCTTCGTAAACGCAAAGAGCTTCTTCATATCGACGAACAAAAAAATATCACTATCACTCTCACTCCATTAGGTAAACAACTTACAACAGCAGATCTAGGAGCGCAAGTCATTAATCGCCTCACGCCAGGCATGCTTAAAGACGGATCATGGAAAACTAAAAATTTTCGTGCGTACGATGTAGAAATCAACGTCCCAAAAATCACCGCCGGAAGAAAACACTTCGACAACGACGCATTACAATACATTAAACACATTTGGCTCGACATGGGTTTTAAAGAAATGACAGGCAATTATGTTCAATCGGCATTCTGGGACCTCGACGCCCTCTTCGTACCACAAGATCATCCTGCACGAGAAATGCAAGACACATTCTACCTAGATGGAAAAGCAAAACTTCCACCTCTTTGGACAAAAATTAAAGATGTCCATGAAACTGGCGCAAATACCAATAGCAAAGGATGGCAATACACCTTCTCCAAAGAAGAATCAGAAAAAATTCTCTTACGAACACATACCACTGTCCTTTCAGCACAAACTCTTGCCAAACTAAAACGAGAAGACCTTCCTGCGAAATTTTTTGCCGTTGGAAAAGTTTTCCGTAACGAAGCCCTCGACTGGAAACATCTCTTTGAATTCTATCAAGTAGATGGAATCGTTATCGACCCAAATGCCAATCTCAAACATCTCAAAGGCTACTTAACCCGTTTCTACAAAAAAATGGGCTATTCCAAAGTTCGCATGCGTCCCGCTCATTTTCCCTACACTGAACCTAGTTTAGAAGTTGATGTGTATCATCCGGTAAAAAAACAATGGGTAGAACTTGGCGGAGCAGGTATTTTCCGTCCTGAAGTTGTCAAACCCTTACTTGGATTTGAATGTCCAGTACTCGCTTGGGGACAAGGCATGGGACGTATCATCATGGAATACTGGAACATCACCGACATACGTGACTTATACAAAAACGATCTTAAACAACTACGAGAAGCAAAACTATGGCTACGCTAAAGATAGTGACCCTCAAAACTAAAACCTAAAAAGAGCTCCTAAAAAGAACTATAAAAATAATTACCATGCCAACTATAACCCTCAACAAATCAGTCTTCGAACAACTTGTCGGAAAGAAACTTCCTCTTGAAGAACTAAAAGACCGTATTAGTATGTTAGGAACTGACTTAGAAAGAATTGAAGGCGATGAAATTGAAGTAGAAATTTTTCCCAACAGACCCGACATGCTCTCAGAACAAGGATTTGCCAGAGCGTTTAGTAGTTTTATTGGTGTCAAGACCGGATTACGTAAATACGATGTCAAAAAAAGCGGCTTCAAAGTTATCGTTGATAAATCAGTGACCATGCGTCCCTACACTACCTGCGCAATCGTCAAAGGTCTTCGCTTCGATGATGAAAAAATTCGCGAAATCATGCAAGTACAAGAAAAACTAGCAACCACTCACGGTCGCAATCGCAAAAAATCAGCGTATGGAATCTATCCACTTGAAAGCATTAACTTTCCCATTACCTACATCGCCAAAGACCACACTCAAGTACACTTCCAACCACTTGGATTTGAAAAAGTAATTCAAGCCTCACTTGTGCCAGAAACTCATCCTAAAGGTAAAACCTACGCACATCTCACCCAAGGCTGGAAAAAATATCCCTTCTTCATTGACGCTAAAAACAACGTCATGTGTATGCTCCCATTCACCAATTCTCACGACACAGGGAAAGTAACCACCAAAACCAAAGACGTCTTTGTCGAATGTACTGGCAACGACCTCAACAACATTCAGTTCGCACTCAATATGATTACTACCACTCTCGCGGATATGGGAGGAGAAATTTACTCTTTAGACATAGTCTACCCAGATCAGACCATCACCACCCCTAATCTCACTCCAACCAAGATGCCATTTGATCTTAACTACATCAACAAATGGCTTGGTCTTGAACTTAATGAAAAACAAGCCAAAAACCTCCTCGAACGCATGGGCTACGGCTATGAAAAAGGTACTGCACTCATTCCCGCCTATCGCGCCGACATCCTCCATCAAGTCGACATAGCAGAAGATATTGCTATTGCCTATGGCTACGAAAATTTTACAGAAGAAATCCCTAACGTCTCAACCATTGGAGAAGAAGATCCACTTGAAAAATTCATCAACGTCTTACGTGAACTCTTTGTTGGTTGTGGTTGTATCGAAGTCAAAAACTACCACCTTCTCCAAAAAGAACAATGTAACGAATGGCTCAATCAAACCAACCAAGGTATTACTCTCAAAAATGCCGTTGGAGAACACAACACCTTGCGCCACAGCATTCTACCCAGTTTACTCAAAACACTCTCTGAAAACCAGCACAACGAATATCCTCAGCACATCTTTGAAACAGGACATATTTTCAATCTCAGCAATTCCACAGAAACCGGCATCCAAGAAACTCAAACTCTCACTCTCGCCATCTGTCACGATAAAGCAGACTTTACCCAAATTCGTCAGCATCTCGACCTACTCCTCACCCTCCTTGGTCTTGAAATAAAAGTCAAAGAGACAGCCCACTCTAGCTTTATCAAAGGTCGCGTCGCAGACATCTACATTGGAAAAGAAAAAGTAGGAACAATCGGAGAAATCCATCCTTCTGTTTTAGAAAACTGGAAACTCATGATGCCTGTCGTCACCTTCGAAGTTAATGTGGAAGCATTGTTTAATGCTGTGAAAAGGTAAGGTCATGATATTTGATAGTTTCTCTCTTAATGTTGTACTTTTGAGGCATTAATCTTTCTTCTCATTTTCATCAATTGATATAAAGATATAAAGAGGCACACAATCGTTAAAATAGGATAATAAATTGTTTGTTCGCCGTACACTTCTGCAATATTTTCACTATTTACCCATATTATAGACACTCCACCAAAATATCCACTGAGTTGTAGTAGGTTTACAATAATAATCAATCCAATCAAGAAATATATTAATCCAAATTTGATTTTTGATCGATCCATCACTTCCCTCTGCTGAAATAGTTACTATTTTTCATTTGTTAAGTGATAGATATTTAATCAATTTATACTTTCAATAAAATGTAAAAAAAACTAAAAAAACTATTTCTTCTTACCAGCAACCGGTTTAGCACTTTTACCTTTCATACCAACCTCAGCTACTTTTGCAGCAGGAGCCTTTCCTTTACGTTTCTGCAATGGACGAGGTGCATGAGTACGAGGTTTAGAAGTTCCTACTTCAACGCCAAGATCACCAAGAGCTTTCGCAACTTCACCGTGACTTGCGCCAGTAGAAACATCAACGGTTTGCATCAATGGTTCAAGATGAAGAATGTTTACACGGCGACGTCGAGTCTGACCATCAACAACCACAAAACGATCATCAACAGTCTCTACAACAACACATTGTTTTCCAGCATCGCGACCAGCAATTTTCATACATACGCGTCCAACATCAAAAAGTGCCATTATTGCTCACCTCGTTTAGAAGCACCTGCACTACGCGCTTTTGCTTTAAGAGTATCACGCATTGCTTTAGACGAAAGAACACCACCATACGGACGTTCTGGTCGTTTTTTAGTTTTCGGCAAATTACGTACTCGAGTTGAACTTGCATGAGGAACTCCTGCAAGAACTGTTCCATAAATGGGACATTTTGCTTTTCCTGGTTTAGGCTCACGATAATGCATTACCGTTTTTCCGCCTGGCGTCTTAACAAAAATACGCTTGAATCGTCTAGATTTAAATTGACCACGTGGCATTGTTTTCACCTATATATTTGATTTTTATTATTCAGATCAACACAGCAACAGAAAAAGAGAGGTCAAAATCAACCATTCTTGATCGCCGTTGCCGTATCGATACATTCCACAAGGGAAGATAAGAAGTAATTAAGAGGGGTATTTTATAAATGTTTACAAAAAATTAGTTCTGTCCTAAGGCCCTGCCACCTGCGTAAGGTCGAGCTCTTACGTTTTTCACATCCTGCGCGAAAAGGGGATGTCCCTACGGGAACAAGAAATGAAGCAGTGACTTCATTTCTGGTCAGAAATGTGAATTCGTTCACATTTCTTGAATGAGCGCTATCCATAGAAACAGCATGGAGCGAGAAGCATGTGGCAGGTGAGCTTTGGCGAAACTTAGGACAAAAAATCAAGAAACAAAATCTGACTTTACCTAATACACATTCAAGAACTTTCTCAAACTAATACTCAAAATCAGCGACAAAATAACATAAATCGCCAACCAGCCCGGATACCAACCAAAAGGATGAACCGATTCGTGAAGAGGATGTAACTTATCATATTCAATACTAATCGATTTGATATCAGATTTAGAGTATAATTCTATAG
This sequence comes from Candidatus Woesearchaeota archaeon, assembly GCA_023265685.1. Taxonomy (GTDB): domain Archaea; phylum Nanobdellota; class Nanobdellia; order Woesearchaeales; family GW2011-AR9; genus JACPIK01. Next base: position 25,547 of record JAHFSP010000017.1, read on the forward strand.
CATCTGAATATCCAAACGTATCCGTCACCAATACTTCTTTTGTTTGATTCTGTCCATTAACACTCACCGTTAAATGATGGGTTCCCAAAGTAGTACTATTCAGATTCCAACGGGCCAGACCGCCATCTTCACCCGCAACAATAGGCACCGACGCATTACCCAGCACAGTTGTGCCTTCATCAGCAACAATCAGCGCATTACCACTCACACCAGGTGCAAACGTTCCAACAACCGAATACATCTCACCAGCATGAATCGGTTCGTACGCCAACGCACCAGCCATCCACGTAAAAATAATCAACGCAGGTATCATCGTCGCAATCATTACTCGAGGCTTAAATGATGCCTGAAACATGTAATCTTTATTGAGCGACATAAGCTCTTTATGGATCTTCATCATCTCGTCAGGCTTATCTTTAGAAATGGAACGTAAATCTTTCTGTAAATCTTTTTGTCGATCTTTGATCTCCTTCAAACGAGACTGATTTGTAAGATACTTGTACACAAACGTCGCATACAGCGAATACACGACAGCAATAATCGCAATCGTCCAAAACACCCCAATTGTACGCAAAAGTGGTTGAAACACCGGGTTAAACACAGGATCTAAAAAGGACATATCAGTGCACCATCCTAAGGAGTTTATAAAATTGTTGGTACAAGAAAGGGAATGGGATCCTAACAGGCTTACAATCTTATTATTAAAAATTGATTCCGATTAAGAATATAAGAAGGCAGAAAAATTATTATAAAACACGTTTTTCTAATGTTTTTAGTAGTTCTTTCATTGGTTCAACAATTTCAAGATTATACACAGTAAACGTATCTGCAAGAGTTCTAAAAGCACTAGCATATTGGTCTTCAGATGGTTCTTGACTCAAACGGTGTCCACATGGGCCAGTAAGTACCACTACCGGCATGATTCCACGAACACTACCTTTAAGAATATTTAATTCTAAATCCGTACCATCTGCCTGTGGTCTTTTCAAGTCATCATTATGATAAAAAATAAATTCAGCCGGAACATATCCTGATGGCGGATGTAAAAACGAGTTTATTCCCGTAATAAGCCCAGACTGGTGATCAAATGAAAACGGTACATCATGAAAAAACAATCCATTTTCGTAATGCTGAGGAAGGTTATCAATAACCTCTGTGAGAAGTCGTGCAGGCTTACCTTTTTCTGAGCGTTGTCCAAAAAGTAATTTTAAATTTAGTAAAACTTCAATTGGCCTAGGAACAAGCGGCTCTAGTGGTAAAGTTTGGAAAGAATACCCTGCAGCTGCATATCTCCCTATGTTAGGAAATGTTACTGTTGGAACCGTCGTATCAGCTAAATCATCAACCATAACATTTCAAGCAGACTAGTAGTATTAAAAGATTATTGTTCATCAGTTCCTTTAGCAATAAGATTTAGTCCAGCATCTCTCGCCAATCTTCTAAAATTTGCCCTATCAAGACCCAACGACTTAGAAGTCCGAGAAACATTTCCATCATTCAAAT
>JAHFSP010000018.1:0-13681 GCA_023265685.1 Candidatus Woesearchaeota archaeon
CAAACCCCAACAGCTCGATCTAAAATAGATTGCGTGGACGGCTTCTCAACCCCAAGAAAAGAATCCTTAATTTGAGCATGAAGTGCATCAACTCCATCAGCAGTTATCCCCTTTTCTCGTACAAACACTACTCCTAATTTTCCCTCATCATGCAACACAACTGCAACACCATCTTCCATACGAATAACCAACGGACGAGCCACATCAACGTCACCTGATGCAACCCCATGCAAGATCGCATCAAGACTTTGTGCACCATCAATGTGAACCTCAACTTCATCAAGAAGAGCATTATCTATAGCCGCAACAGTTTCAAGATTTCCACCTTCAATTGCAGCATCCCGAACGGCTTGTGTCTCTACTCCCACTCTCCCACCATGTCCCTCAACGAATGCAACAACATCACCTGTACTCGCAGTCGTGCGAGCAAGATCACGCTCTGCAACAAGATGAAGAGGTTCACCTTTCACAAGAGCATCAAGAGCACCAGACTCAGCTGCTCGAGGTACAACTGCCACACTCTCACCAACAACACCTTCAACTTGCACAGCCAACACATTCATCAATTCTTGACCCTGTTGAGTAGGAGAAGCAGAATCAGCAAAATACATAACCGGACCATTTGCCTCAGGATCAACGATAACATTTCCATAATCATGAACGGCGCGAGTATCTATTCCATTACCATCAGCCTCAGCAACAATTTCATCGACAAGTACACGAACCCGATCTCGATTCTTCTCTGGAACACCACCATAATCAGCAACGACAACGTTTTGAGCTGGCACACGAGGATCATTACCTACTTTTATCTCCCCACCAAGACTTCGAATTTCATCATGATAAGCAGTTATTTTCTCACCACCACTCACTACCCCAACAGCACTACCACCCTCTTTCGCAACCACTCCACCCTTAGCCTTGATCGCATCATCCACTTGTTTTCCCAGAACCGTTAAAGATTCAGCCTTTTCATAAGCCTCTTTTGCATGTGTTAATTTTTCAGCAACTTTTCCTACTTGTTCTGATCCAACACCATTCGCTTTTGCAACAGCTAAAGCGTCCTCAACTGCGTTAGCCTGCTCTCGAGCCTCTTGAGAACCACCAAACAGATTCCGATGTCTTGTAAGCACCCCAGTTCCGCTTAAAGCCTGTTTTAACTTAGCAGCATTCGCCGCCGCCTCACCAGCAACCCTTGCCGTCTCAATTTGAGCAACTAAATCTGCCTTAACATCAAGCACCGAACGCGCCACTTCAGCTGCATTAAGCCTTTGCGTGGCACGAGCTAACTCTTGAGTATTATCTAATTTTTGAAGGGTGGCCAAACGACTTTGTGCAACTTCTAATTTTTTGGCCACACCTGCTTTTTTACCTAAATCACTTACTTGTTGTGCCACCCCTAAATCTTTCTCCAACACACTTATCAATTCTTGAGCTCGTGCAATTTGCTCTGTCTTACTCGCATCTCGAGCCTTGGCAAGAGCCTTACTCGCATCAGTAATCTCTCTTTGAGCACTAGCAAACTCAGAAGCAAATCCGGAACTACGACGTGCCGTATCAACAGCCTTCTGCGCAACTTCTCCAGCCTTTATTACCTCCTCAGCCTGTGCTGCAACTCGTGCCGTTCCACTCACACCCTGCCTTAGAGCGCTCCCAACCCACTGCACAGGTTTTGTAACAGTATTAATAACTGCTCCACCCACTTTAAAAGTACCACCTACAACAACCCCAGTAACTTTAACTAAACCAACTCCACCAGCAACTATTTTTGAACCAACTCTTGTAGCCTCAAAAGCATCAAAACCAACACGTGCACCTAAAGCAATCTTAGTTCCAAAATCCACTGCTTTCACTCCAATGTTAGTCAATTCTAATGCTTTAACTCCAATGCTTACTCCTTTCACAAGAGCCCCAGCCGGAGGAATAACCCAATTCAATGGATCACCTACAACTTGAAGTGCAACATCACCATATGTATCCAGAGTACCAACTTCCAAATTTAAAGGCCCCATTTTTTGCCTAAATCCAGATTCAATCCCATCAGCATAACGTGCCGCTTGTGTTCCAGGATATTCTTGAGCAAGAGCAACTAACTCTTCACGTACAGTAACTAATTTTCCCCCATTACCATTAGCTTTATCACGTAACATCTGGAGCTTAACATTAGCCAGTTGATCAGCAGATCCCATTCGCCCTTGCAAATTCTCACTCAGAACTTGCCACCCAATATCATCAATATACGTTAATCGCTGACGACCCTGTGAACTCCCACCAGAAGAACCACCATCAGCACACGGCACTCCAGTTGCAGCACCAACAGCATTTGAAGAACCCGGAACACATACTTGTGAAACTAGCGCCGAACCATCAGCACTCTTTTGTTTCATATCAGGATCAGGAGGAAAACGTGCAACTCGCTCAAAAGTATCTTTCCAAATAACTTCACATTCTTGTTTACTCTTACAGTTCTCTAACTTACGCTGCTGTGTTTCCAGAACTTGTGAACGAACATATAACGCATTACGTTGTCGCAAAAGATCTTCAAATGCTCGCATATTCTCTCCCACTTTTAGATTTTCCAACGACTGCTCTTCTCTAATTTTAGCCATTTTAACCGGATCAAGCTGATCATGAATATTATTTTCCAAACCTCTAGCTATATCTCCCGCAATAATATTAGCTCCATTATCTTGTGACCACTCCAGAAACCCAAAAAAATCCTCATTCTTCTGCGACGTCAAAACCCGCGCTTGTTCAAGTAGTTTATTAATTCCTGCTAACTCCTCACGTGTACTTGCCAAACCCCTACCAATAAGTCCAGCTTTCGCATATCCTAAATATTGTTCAAATCTAGGATCATTATCCATTTGATTAACAATCTGAGCAGAACGGACCGTAAACTCTTGCGGATCAATAATTGGTGCTTCCGGAAGAACTGGAACAACAGGAACAGGAATAGACGGTTTTTCAATTCTACCACTTGTAACAGCAGAATATTGAGCATCAGTTAATCCATCAAATTCATTAGCATGTTCTTCTAAATATTTTCCAGGATCATCAGCATTAGTATAATCCTCAAAAAGACGTTGATTATCATTATACTCTGTAATAGCTTGTTGATACCCTTCAGACTGTTCTTGATACACTGCCAATTGCGTTTTATACTCATCACTTTGAATCATTTGTTCAAATTTTTGTCGCTGCTCTTGCAAATCAACAGAACCAATATTTTCCTCCCGAACATTCATACTCTCAATTTGTAAAAATGCTGCACGAACAGGATCAATAGCAGCCACCTGATCACGAAGAATCTCACGCTCACGATACGTCTTACCTGCTAAATGTGCAATATCAGCAGCAGCAATGGGATCTCCTCGTTCTAAAGCTCCATCAATCAAACCCGTAGCAATACCACCATTCATCTTAATATCATCTGCCAATTGAGCCCGTGCAAGTTCTAAATCATGAATACTACGATCTGATTCTACTTTTTTGAGCTTATAGAGAAAAGCTGCATTTTTATTTACACTATCAAGAGTCCTTACACCAGAACTATCATCCATTTCTTCAGCTTTTTTCTTAAGTTCAGCGAGTCGCACCTCTACTTCAGAAAGTCGTTGTTGATCAGAATCAATCATATTGTGCAAATCTATTGCCAAACCCCCCTCACTTGCATCACCCAAATCCGCTTCAACTAGTCCTTCAGGAAGCCCTTCAAGTCTCGCAACCTCCTGTTGATACTCTTGTGCTTTCTGAGCTGCTTCTTGCGCAGCCTTTGCCGCAGCCCGTTGCCGAAGAGTTTTTGCATTCTCATTAATACGAGCAACATAACGTCCATTTGTTTTCAAATCAGCATCAATTGACTCAAGAAGAGAACTGGCATCGCTACTCATTAAATTGCTTTCAGGGCCATTATCACTACAAGCAGCAAAACCAACAAAAGCAATTGCAGTACCAACAGAAGGACTACATGCCGATGTTCCATCACCTCCAACAGCAGACTCCAAAAATAATTTTGTACTTTTACCATAATTAATTTTAGCAACTGCCAAATCATACGTAAACTTTCCCCCTTTTAATCTTAAGTCAAAACACTCTTTATTAATACACGTACCAGTTTCATCAATCTGAACCCCGTTTTTCTTATACTTCACTTCAAGACGAGCAACAGCACTCTGAGCTCTTTCACGTAATTGAGCATATTTTTTTTCCTTCGATTCCAACGCATGTATATAATCAGATTCGCCAAGTTTATCTACATCGACCCCCGTCGTCTCGAGAATATATTTTCGAACTACGGGATCCTTTATTGTAATAGAGGATAACTCTGAAAACCTATGCTCACTAACTAAATTCAATAATTGCTGAGTTTGCGCCTGTGTTGCTTCATCCGTAACAACAACTTTTGTACCTAATACTTGACCCAATAAAAATCCACTTTGACTAAGTATCTTTGGTTCTTCACCAGCTTTCATGCTTTGAACAATAATTCCAACAGATGCTTTTTCTTTGTCAACACCAATAAAGAGTAACTGACTTGCACCGGTTTTATCTTGTGGAGTTTGCACATTAAGACCACGATAAAGTGCCGTAGCACCCGTGTAACTATTTTGAGATTTAAAGTCAGCAAAATCCGCAAGACTCGCAGGATCCTGTTTCAACATAAACTCACCATTCTCAGCAATAGTAAAATGTGCCTGCATTGAAACTGATTTGCCCGCACCAAACGCAATGTTCTTGTTTATCGTGACTAAATCATTAGGCACTTGTAAGGTTTTCCCAGATCGATCTTTTTCATCATGATAAGTCAACTTACAGTCTTTACAACCAACCATTATCGCATCAGACGACTCCGTCGACAAACGAGTCAAAGAAAGAGTCGCACCATCTTGTTTAAGATCAACACCACCTCTTACTACGGGATCATTATTCGTATTAGGACCAATATTCCCATTATCTTGTGCTACAGACCCATACTGCTTATCTACATACGTCGCACGCCCTCGTACGAATACTTGCTGACCATCATCATCAAGCTCTAATTCATACTCCGGATCTCTCTGACTCGATAAACTCTCTAATGGATCATAATTTTTTCCGAGAAAAAATGGCTTATCAGTAACCAAAACAGGAGTTCGTCCCGTCGTACTACCAATATTATTATAAAAACCAATCTTCACTGGACCTCGCGCATTCACAACTACTTTTTGAGTATCAGTCTTTTTGATAAAAACTTCTGCACTCCCACGAGGATCTAACAAAGGTGCAGCTTCCACTAATTTTTTAGCACGATCTAAATCCTCTTGCCTTGTCTGCTGCGCCAACTTAGGTTCAGCCACAGGCTTCTCACACACCTTAAGATGACACTGTGGTGAAAAATCATCTAAATGAATCGTTACCTTCGTTTTGAATCCATCCTGACCGCTTGATACGACTCCCACACTATTACCTTGATTGTCCTTTGCCCGACGAGCAATAACAACTGAACGTTTTGCAAGTGAACCAGCAACCGGAATATAATCCCACGTCTCAACAGTATTCTTAGCAACATCATACTCACCTGCACCATCCACAAATAAATCAGGTGTGACAATCTCCCCATTTTTCATAACAAAAGAGCCATCATTACTAATTCGAAGCAATCCTTCACGATTACGAAAATCATAAAGTCCTTTTGCAGTCGACAAAGACCCCGACGCAGCACCATCAATAAAAAAAGATCCATCAACACTAACTTGCACATCAACAGGAGCAGCACCATTTTCCTGGGATGGCTTGAATGTAAACTCTTGACCATTACTCTGCACACCTACCCCTTGAACTGCCGACCCACGAACGGTATACTCCCCTTTCACGGCATCATAACCAAGGCTCGAACCACCTCGAACATCATGCACACAACTCTTAGATGTTGTCTCAACACAAAAACCACCCTGCACTGTTCGAATCGCAACAATTTTGGCATCTCCTTTATACTCACCAAGAACAATCGTTAATCCATCATGAGACAACGTCCCCGCGACCGGATCATACCCTAACACCCCTAGCTGCGTAAAATCATACTTGGCACCCCATTTGACTTTGAAATAATTCTGCGCAGTAACCTTCGAACCACTAATCCTCGACGCATCAACAAAATATTTATTACCAATAGATGTTGCTTGCGCATTAGAAGAAAAGTCGGACACACCATCCAAATAATGTTGAGCAATCGTTGTATCCTTCTGATCAAATGAACCACGTCCAGCAAGATACTCTTGTGCTCGTGCAGAAAAATCCGCACTATTAAAATTTTGAGAATTAGCGAGCCAATCTTGAGCATGATCAGCATCATACGTCTTAGAATAATCAGCACCGCCAGACCCTCCTCCTAAATCAGAAGAGCCAGCATCACCACCAACACCAGAATCAGACCCACCAACCCCTGAATCATCACACCCTTCACTTCCATCAGCACATGTACCACCATACACCACAACTCCCGACAAAGCAAGAGCTACAAAAACGACCAGAAGTACTATCACCACATCTTTTTTGTAATTCATCACTATTTCTATCACATATTCTTCTGAATCTTTTCTGTATCTATTCTATCACATGAAATGTTATCGTTTGACTATCCTCCAACCCCTTCGCATCACGCACCGTAATCAAAGTTGACACATCACCAACACTACCACCAACAAAATTCATAGCGCCATCATTGTCCACACTCACAGCACTATTACTCGAGCTAAAACCAACAACATTCTCTTCACGATCTTCAACCAAAAGCGAATACTCAACATTCCCACCTCGATGCACAACCAAATCCGAAACTTGTGCAAGAACTGGCGCTGTATTGATCGCGGGCATATCCACCGCAAACATAAACGTCAGAGGAGCACCATCAATCACTGAATTTTTATCTGACAAAGAATACACAAACGTCGACCCATCATACGGAAACGTAGAGAGAAAATAATCAGATGACGAAACAACATACCCTTGACTTGGATTTTTCTCAACTGATTCAATGAGTTGCTCAGCTTCACCAAACAACAACCCCATACGCAGTGGAAGAACTTGCTCGAAATGATTCAGACTCTGTTCATTCTCACCACTACGAACTATCAGATCATAATCAATAGCAATCAAAACATCAGTGCCTCGAATGGTCACATGAGGAATCATTTCTCCATCAGCAACAACCTCAACACCCTGTGCCCGAAACAAAGAAAAATCACCCAAACACTCCGGCAACTCTTCCACCAAATACCTCTCTAATTGTTTCTGCATCATCTCAACTGAAAGATATTGAACACCCCCCAATAAACCATAACTCAAAAAACCATTCTCCGTCACAAAAAGAGGTGAAAAAGCTGAAGAATCGGAAGAAACACCAGAAGAAGAAGAAGAAGAAGAAGAAGACCCCATTAAATATTCAGGAGAATAAATCACACCACCCTGTATCGACGCAAGATAGACACCCGGCGTACCAACATCACGTAAACATTTTTCCACATAAAGAGTAACAGGTGATTGCACTTGGGAAGACAACGCCAGTTCACCTTGATGATCAGTAAGACCTTGCGTAGCCGAACGTGACGTAAAATAATAAATACCACCAAACAGAGCAAGAATAACTATTCCTATCACTACAAAAACCGTGATTTGTCCTCTTTTTTGCATCAATACCAGTGAGTAGATTTTAATTTATAAACATTCGCTTTTAGAAAAGTAAACCATCCCTCTAATTCCCCTCTCTAATTCCCTCTACAAAATAATAAAAAAACACTGTCAAAACCTAAGAAAATTGGCTAAACAGAACTTTTATAAATTAAAGAACACTCATTTTACAAGTTTATGAAGAGAAAAAGAGGTCTTAGAAGTACGTATCTAGTTTTAGCACTAATAGCTTTTTTTACTATTCTTTTTGTCCTTAATCAAAATGCTAACATCACTGGTGCAGCAATTGTTCAAAATCCTCTACTCTTAAATTCCATACCACAAGAACCAACAACTGCCTCACCCACACTCGATATTGATCCCACCACTAACTATGATCCGCAAAACCCTTTGGTACCAACCACTTCACTTCCTTCTTTTAACCCCAACCCCCCACCCCAAGACCTCAATTCTCAAGCTCTCCCTTCAACACCAGTGCAAAGTCAAGCCAACTGCCTAAGTTGGCCTTGCAGTTGTGGAGACTCTGTCGGTCAATCATTAAACATGACCAGCGATTTAATCTGTGCAGATCAAACTGCTGCATTAAATATCTCCACAAACAACGTTGTCTTCGACTGTAAAGGGAGAACTATAACCTATTCCAGCCTCTTTCACTTTTCCGACGAGATCGGTATACTCGTCACTACCAACACCAAAAATGTCACCATCCAAAATTGTAACATTATTGGAAACGAATCGCTCGGTTCAGGTGGCTCAAACGACTATTCCATTAAAGCAGATACCGGTTCAACCAACCTCACGTTCATTAACAACACCGGACGTTCGTCAGATTACGGCATTTATCTTAAAACTAACATTAATAGTACTATTAGCAATAGCGCATTTGTCCAAAATGGTAACACCGGATTGTACATCGAAAATGGAGGCAACCACACTATCTCCAGTTCTCGTTTTTCAACAAATCGATACGGGATCTATATTTCAGGCGGCTTAACGGGAGGAAGCGGGAACTCATTCAAAAATAATATCATCACCAACAACAGCGTAGATGGAGTAGACCTTATTAACTCAGGACTCAACAACTTTACCACCAACCATATTTCAAATAGTTCTACAAATGGGATCTATATGGTTAGTGGTTTTGGTGCCGCCAACTTAAACATTTTTCAATCAAACATCCTTGATTATAATAATGCAGTTGCTCTTAAAGTGGATCGAGTATCACATACTATAATTGTAAATAACACTATAAATCATAATCTCCAATACGGCATTTTTCTAAAAGATAGCGGTACCGATTATAGCACCAATAGCACCCTTCAAGCCAATAACTTTACCAATAACACGTTTCCGTTCCATACTGATCTTCAATTATTTAATTCCAGGTATCAGACCATTGACTCAACAAACCAAATTGACGGAAAATCTCTTATCTATCTCTTCAACCAGAATAATACCGTCATAAACCAAACTAATAACCCAGCGATTATTTATGCAAACTATGCCTATAACCTCAGCATCGCTAACCTCTCATTTAACGGATCACACAAAAATTTTATCTACCTAAACCATGTCTTCAATAGCCATATTTACAATGTAACAATACGAGGATCAGAAACCGGGATACAATTTGACTATGCCAACTCCACTGATACTTATTTTGTTAACATTTCTAATACTACTAACGGTTTTCTGATTGGCAATAGTCACAGCAACAACATCACCAATAGTACTATTTGGAATAATTATAATGGCCTTATACTCAACGCCAGCGCAGGAAATAATCTAAGTCGCAACATCTTTAACAACAACTCACAGGATTTCAACATCATCATCAACCAATTCAGTCAATACAACCAGACCATTGAATCCAACAATATCGTCAACGACAGGAAATTCTACTATTATCATAGACAAAACAACATCCAACTTAGTGGCAGTTCTGATGCCGGATTAATCTATATCATTAACGGATCAAATTTTCAGATTAACAATTTAGTCACAAACAAAGAATATTACGGACTATTTGCACTCAACGCAAGTCATATCTGGCTGCGCAATTTCACCATAAAAGACCCATTCATTGGAATAAATATCGCTAACGTAACAAACCTAACTATTAGTGATGGATTAATTAATTTTAGCCAAACCTTCAGCAACGACTATCTCAATACCTACGATCCATTCGGTATCTACCTTAGCAATACTTCTAGTGCAAATATTACTTCTGTACGAATAACAGGTCCAGAAAACGGCATCCAATTAGAATTCTCTAACCATGCCGTATTAGAAAATATTAGTATCCCTTATCACCAAATTTACATTAGTTCAAGAAGTATACTCGTTCATGCAAACAATCTTTCTATTCGCAACGTCAACTTTCAAAATGGAATATATGGAGTGTATGTAGAAAGTAATTATTGGGATGGAAGCAATTTACACACATTTCGTGATATCTTTGTAAATTCTTCAAGTTTTCAAAATCTCTCCGGAATCTATCTCCAAAACGATCCCCCCTCCGTCATTGTCGGAAACAGTACATTTAGCATGAGTAGAACCGCAGGAGAATGTGTATCAGGACTAGCAAATGTATTTTACAGCCTATTTCAAAATTGCAGTACCGCCTACAGTGGAAATGGTAATCTCACCAATAATACCTTTCTATTTAATAACATCGCGGTAAGCGGAGCACCCAACAATGCTCGATTTAACAACTTTACCTCGAATCAGCAGGGAGTTGTTATCACTTCTTCAAACGCATACTTATTCTCAAATTTTTATAACAACAACACTTTCGCCATTGCCCTAGAAGCCAACAACGGACGTTCCCACAATTTATTAGAATTTGAAAAAATCTACAACAGCGCCTCGGCCATTTATGATTCTGGCGTAGCCTCATTAGGAAATATTTTCTTTGCTAACCCCAACAAAAACAACACCATACGAAACAGTCTTTTTACCAGCAACAACCTTGATATTAACATGTCCAATGGAATCAATGGTGATAATTGGCAGTTTACCAATGTCAGTATCAACAACAGTAATATTCACACCGGTGCACTAAAACGTAATTTCATCAGCTGGTATATCGATGTCAATGTTACAGATCAAAATGCCAATCCCCTTCAGGATGTCAACGTAACCCTCTACATGAGCAACGGAACAATTGATTCCAACAACCAAACCAATAATTTGGGACTTTCACGACTCACCTACACAGAATATTATCATCAAAATGATGTTAATTATATCTTAACACCACAAACCATCAAAGTAATCAAAGGAAACTATTCACAGAACATTTCCATATTTAATTTTCGTAACATCAGTTATGCACAGAAAAATTTCACCCTACGACTTGTGAGTTGTGGAGGAAACATCTCCAGTAATTTTGAATTTGGAGGAGACTACAATTGTCAACTACATGGATTTAACATTACTGCAAACAATATAACCATTGACGGAAAAGGATATACCTTACGTGGACAACGTAGTTCAGCAGGATCAGGGTTCATTCTCGAAAATAGAACCGGTATTGAATTTACAAATGTACGTGTTCAAAACTTTACCAATGGAATATTTTTTACGAGAACAAACCAATCGAATGTATCAAATTCTTTTTTATTTAACAACAGTAATGGCATTTTCTTCAATGAATCTGCTAACAATCAAATCTACCACACCGATATCTACAACAATAGTGAAACAATGGTTAAAGCACAAGGTGATCTTGTTTCCACCAACTATTTGATCAACGTTACTACCAATCAACTAAATTTTAGTATTACCAATCAAGCGTCTCTATCATACCAATGGCTTGCATTTGTAAATGTCACCATAAATGGTTGGACAACTCTCCCTGTCCTACAAGGAGCAAATGTTTCAGCATTACGTAATGACACCTATGCCATGGACACTTCTCAACTTACTGGTTCTGGAGGAGTGGTCTTCCTACCCATTACCTCATTTATCCATAACACCTCAGGACGCACCTACATCACTCCACATTCCATCAACGTGAGTTTTTCAGTCAATGGCAACATCAGTAAGAACTTCACTTCTGTAAATGTTACCAATACGAATAATACTGTGATTGACCTTGCACTAAGTCTTAATTGTGCCGTCCCATTTAGTGGCAAAATATTTGATAGCACTGAAACACTTTGTCCAGGAACATATACAGTTAAAGACATGACTATACCTTCCGGTTTTGGTGCTGTCACCATAAACTGCCAAGGGACAACATTCCAGGGACCTATGGCCAGCGATACCGCCTTAACAATCTCTGGGAGAGATGATGTTAAAATTAGGGGAGGATGTTACTTTGAAGATTATGGTAGAGCCATTTACAGCACCTCATCAGATACATTCACATTTAGTAATCTTACTTTTACTGATTGTGGAACCTCTACAGCTGGAGGAGATCTTGATGGTGCATGTGTAGAAATAATCTCTTCAAGTAACAGCGTGTTTGAAAATTTTACATTTACCAATGCTCGTATGTACGCCGCAGGTACAAACAATTTACGACTTCACAGCGGAACTATACAAGACAATGACAAAGCCGGACTTATTTTATCCTCAAGTACAGGGGTCAACGTAACAAACATCACCTTTGATGACAATACCAAAGCACTACGAGTTGATGGATCAATATCAGATATCCTCAATTCTTCAAGCTTCGTCCACAATTCTTTTTCAGATAGTAGCATCTATCATGTTGTATGGGGATTAACTGGACTTTATGGTGATTCTAGGAGCGTAGAACTCGCGTTCAACCGGACATTTGGAAGTTTTAGCCAAGGAAATAGTTACGATGATTATTGTAATAAAGGAACAGATTCTGATGGGGATGGGTATGTAGACACCGGCGCAAGTGATGTCTATCCTTATAATGGGACTATTAGTTCGAAAATTGTAGCTCCTATTACAGATTTCCACCCCAAATACCTCACCTGTGTTAGTGAAGTTCAAGTAGGTAGTCCCGGAGCCGGCGCTGGATCAGGAGGAGGAGGAGCTGCAGGTGGAGGAGGTGGAGGAGGAGGTGCCGGTGGTGCGAGTGCAGGAGGAAGTAGTGGTGGTAGTTCAAGTGGTGGTAGCTCTGGTGGAGGAGGAGATCGCGCCTCTGCACAAGAAGCCCGCGAACATATTCATGAAGTAGAAGTATCACAAGAAAGAAAATCCAAAGACGTAACTGAATTCACATTCACTCTCTCTAATAGTGGAGACAAACCCATTTATCTTACTCCTGAAATCGAACAAGATATTGATGACCCTTACATGATTGTAACCCGCAAAACCTTGGGAGGTCAAGGATCATTCTTTAGTAAGCTCTCATGCATTTCCTATGCAAAAAACGCTATTAAAGGTAGTCTTCTGCAAGCAACACTACTCAATCCAGAAGAAATTGTCATCCAACCTGGAGAAACCTTCTCCAAAGGCTTCCAGGTCAAAGAAGGAATCGGAATTCCTAACCATGTAAAAATTCAATTCAGCACATTTGATGAACCCGTTTTAGAAAAAGAAGTAGAAATTGAAAAGAAATCGGTGAGTGGAACAGCAGTAGATCTCGATGACAAAGAGAACATCTTTGACCTCTACGCCGTTATTTACCCTAGCGATCTCGCAAAAAAAATCCTTAATGATCATAAAAGTCTTTTGACAGGAGCAACTCTTACTGGTGCTGCCGTAGCTCAATCCGACACTACTAAAGATGATAGATATAATGTTGAAGTAAGCGTGACACAAAAAGTAGATGCTATACCCCTTAAATTACCTACTGCATTTAGTCTCTCTGGTCTACTCCTCAATGATATCAACAAAGAAGATATTATACTTGACGAGTTATACGGCCCTTACGGCATGAACGAAAAAGAAGGCTTTGTCTTTGGTCAACAGTACAATTACGACCCACAACGATGTAATGGAGATTATGAAGTCACCACAACCATCTATCAAGATCAAACCGCACTTGTCACCAACACCTTTCCAGTTCATTTAGAATAAAACCTAA
>JAHFSP010000018.1:13781-25965 GCA_023265685.1 Candidatus Woesearchaeota archaeon
ATTTAGAATAAAACCTAAAATAAACCTATGAAATATTCCCAGACCAGAAAACGATCTTTTTCAGCAAAACCAACACAATAGACACATTTAAAAAGAACAAAAAAGTAACAAGATCAAAAGAGGTATAAAAACAATGTTAGTATTTGGTATTGATATTCCGCTTATTGAAATACTACTTATATTTAGTATTGTCATTTTCATACTCTTTATCGAAGCAATTATTGTCATTGCCCTTCTCATGTCCCAACTCAATAAAATGAAAGGCCTTGCTGGTCTTCTCGACAAACTCTCAGGCACTATTCTTGATGTGAAGAAGAGTGAAATGGAAGAAATCGACCTACTCAAACGTAAATAAGTGAGAATATAACCAAGCAAAAAACGCCAAATTTCTTATTAAAAACGCCACACACATAAGAACAACTTTATTACTCGCTGGACTAATACCAGAAGGACTTTGTCTTTCTCTGCAGAAAATGAGTAGTTTTTCATTTTCTTGTACCCAGTTGCTCTGCAACGATATAAGCGAGTAATAACCAGAAATCAGTTTTCTGAACAAAAAATCATAGATTTTCTTGTTTCAGGATTTCTGAGTTTATTATTCTGCACCACCTTTATCAACTAAACTCTTCATCCATATTAATCCTCAATTAATCTTCTTTATTAAATTTCAATTTATTCTTGATCTGGATTTCCTGTGGATTCGTCGTAATAAGCATATGTGTCTGAGGATCAACCCGAACTTGCACTTTGTGATGACGTTTTTCCCAAATCAACACACCTTCACCTGGTTTGGCAGAAGAAATAATCTCACGTTCAGTATCATTCAATCCAAATAATCTACAAGTTTCATCAAGAACAATTCCCTGAGTCTTAAAAATATAGGCAAATGAAGAATTAGCCAAATACGCTTTCCCCTCACTACAATCCTGTAACTCAGCCACACTCTGAGTCACCAACAACAAAGAACCATTACTCTTACGAAAAGTCCTCGCAAATGCTTCGACATATGCAGCCTCCTGTTTATTTTTTAAGACTCTCCAAGCCTCATCTATCACTAAAATTTTCTTCTTCTTATCCTCTAAAAATGTAGTTTTAATAAATTCCAGTAAAACCATCATCAAAACAGGTCGCACCTCCTCAGGCATGGACTTAAACTCAATCACATTAAACTGAGCACGTGGATTAAGTTCGCTCCCTGAAGTATTCATAAACCTAAACACCCCCGTCGTATAACGAGATAATTTACTAATCATATCTTCATATCCTGCAATTTGAGTCATATCCTGCGCTCTCGATTTTTGATCTTTAAGTACTTTAGACAAATCACTTAACATCGGCGGATTTTTCGACCAGCTTAATTTGTTATTTTCAGTAATTCCTTTACATTTATACACCTCAATAAGCGACTGCTCAAGTAAAGGCTTTTGTACCTCATTTAGGCCTGACAAAAGAACTTCAAAAATTCTCGTAAGCGAAGTTAATTTCTCACTCAGATTTACACCCATCAACGCCAAAATATTAGGAATATTTTTAGAAGTCCTCGAAAGCCGAATCACCTGAGAATTCTCAATATTCTCACACATTTTAGTATATTCATCCTCAGGATCAAGAATAAACACACTAGAATGGTTAATCAAAGAATCACCTAACAATAAAGCTTTTGCCGCATAACTCTTACCAGAACCAGTCGAACCAAGAATTGTACCTACATATTTAGGAAGTTTCCAAATAGATTTAGCAACAGGAATCCCATTACCATTAAAACCCAACAAAACACCATCTTCTTGATCAATATCAAGAAAACTTGACGTGAACGGAAAACTTGCAGCCGCCGCCGGACCAGGTACCAGAATCTCTCTACTCAAAAGATGTTTTTGTCCTGCAGGAATTATCGATTTGAGTAACTGCTCATTGTATTTAGTAGTAAACTTCGTCTCAATTCCCTGAGAATGTAACGTACTCGCAATACTAGAAGCAAGCAAGGTAACTTCATCTTGACTCTGCCCCTTCGCAGCAATATGCAACGACAACTTAAAAAGTTTATATTGACCACTTACAATTTGCTTAAGCTGCTCAACTATCTGATCTCGTCGTGCACTAAGAGCTGGATTTGATACACCTTTCTGTTGATAAGAATACAAATCATTTTCCACTTTACGAAGCTGTTTTGATAAATAAGATTCAATTGCACTAACACCACTTGGCTCAATAAACAAACTAAAATCTACATCACGTTTCTCTTGAGTTAATTCACCCAACCAATTCTCACCAACATTTGCCGGAAAACCCGATGCCACAATACCCATATAAAATTGATTTCCCACTTGGATTGTTTCAGGTCCAGTATTAACATAATCAGGTCGGATCAAAAAATCCAACAGTTTAGAATCATCGATCTCCTCTTCACTTCGACTTTTCACCGTAACCTCAATCAACTCCTCATTAAGACTATACCCATTTGAAATAAGTTTATTTTTAATATAATCAATCTCAGCTAAAGTGAGAAACTTCGTAAGTACACTAAATTCTGTAGGAAGCATAATCTTTTTCAATCTGAGCTGTTGTTCTATTTTCATATAGACAAAATCAGCATCTCCTTTTCTTTTCATACTTCGCATCCCTCCTCTAACCATTTTTGGTAACATTCACCAATCGTCATATAACCCATTTGGTCATCATAAACAGTAAAAGTATAATATGATGAATACAATTTCACCAACTCCGGTTCACGCAAAAGTCTCACTTTAAATTTTACAGTTTCTAGTATTTTAGCAACATCTACAGCCTGTAATAACAAACGTTTGCGTATCAACTCACGTTCATCTTTACCTCGTCTAAACCAAAATGAGGATAGCCCGCCAGAGTGTAAAAATGGTACTGAATATAACGTGAGATAATACACACGCCGTACCTTCACATGAGAACTACAGTATTGCTCAAACCAAACCATAAATCTCCTAAACGTTGCAAGATGCTCACTTGTAAGACTTTTTGTTTCCAATATTGCCTTCTCCTGAACAGCACGATAACGTAATAATTTCTGTCCCAAGTTAGCATTCATCATTCTAGAAGTTACCTGCATACGCACAGTAAGTGAATTTACTACTTCTAAGAAAGCTTTATGTGCCACGATTGGTAAAATCTTATAATCTAAACAAACCTCAAGTACCAGATGCATCGAACCATCATCATGAAGAACACATCCATTCGATGCTTCACGCAACCTTAAGTGATTGATCTGTTTCATAAGAAAATTAATCCCCTTTTTTATTTAATATATCGAGTCTATCCAACTCCAACCGATCCGATTCCAACCCGTCCAATTCTAATCTATCTCCTTTAGCTAATTTAATTTCCGCTGTAAGTAAATTTTCTGGTTTGTTTGGCGGAGAGATATTTTGCAATGCCTGATCCATCCACATTACTGGTGAGAGAAGACTCTTATTAAGCGTACTTTCATTTTTGAAGAATGACGAGTACAAGCCAAGAAGTTCAGCAGTATTCAAACGTCTCGTTGCAATTTGACACTTTTCCATCATCTCTTGACAGTTGAGTATATTAGCCTGCAAAGAAAGTCGTGCTGCATCTAACGCCGCAGGATCATCATTATCAATAAAATGACCCGTAAATATGCTCTTAAACTCCTGATAGGCACTTTTTTGTTTGCAAACAACCTTCTGTGGAATAATAACATAAAACCTCCTGTCTCTAGCATGATATGTACGAAGCTCTTCATCCATCCAGTCCACAAACGCCTTCGCCCGGCGAGCCTGCGTTTTTCCCGCTTTAGATTGGATACTTCCGCACCAAGTCGAAATATCAACATTAACAGACCGAGACAAAATTTGAACATAATAATCAATACTCTTAAGCCAAGAGTGGTAGGCAGATAGTATTTGCTGCTTTTGATCCTTAGAAAGGATAAAAAAATCGATAGGAGTTAATTCTAAAATAGCCAGCATCGAACCTTTTTTAAGATACACCGCATTCTCTTCAATCTTGTTAACATCAATTATAGATTCTATCGAAGAATCAAAATAGCTTGCACCATAAAGACTTCTTTTCAGATTAAAATACGCAGCAATCTTATCATCTAAAGAAAAGAACGTAAACAAGACTCCAATAGTAAGAACCGGCAACAGTATCAGAGCAATAGCCCAAGGCTTTAATATCCCACTAAGAGAAATATAAATGAGAAATGCTAGCACCAAAGATGAAAAAGCATAGATAAACTTTTTTAAAGAAAGTCCAAACAGGAATTCTTCAGCATACTTGTTCAAATTACGTGGAATGTCATAGCTCATCTTTAAACCTTCAACATATGGATACTAGTTCTCAATTGCATGCTAGCTTTAAGTATTGTTGCTGCAAGTAATATAGCATGAAGTAATACGCACAATAAGAGCGCAGAAGTCAACAATAGAAAATTTATTTGATTACCGCCTAAAGACAGCGCAAAATGAAGCCCTAGAATTGCCAGAGCAGGATAAATAAGTTCAATACCCAAGAGATACGCTAAGAGTTTTCCATACGAACGCAGGGGAGAATAGATGTATAATAAAAGAATAAGAGGTGAAATAGAAATTAACAGTAATAACAACAGATGACGTCCATTCATCGAAATAATATAGGCATTAGCCGCAAAAACAAAACTTGGAATTTGAGCATGGTACTCACTAAACCTCGCAACTTCCTGATCCGCCCCTTCCTCACCCGGATCGCCAAAAAGAGGGATTCTTGCAAATGTTTCCTCATTAACCGTACTCAGATTCAACGCAATGCTAGTTACCGCAGTGGAAAGGTTATACCCTAACGCCAAAATGATTGGCAAAAAAGCCACTAATACACCAACCAACAGAATATATTTAAAAGTCTTCTTGGCTTCTTCACGCTTGATTGGATCACCCGAAGATATCATAAACGAATAACCCGTAAGTACTGTGACCAGCACCAACAACCCAACAAACAAAAAACGAAAAAACGCATAATAATTACTCGACTCTGCAAGATCAATGTCTGTACCCCTGGTAGCTTGAAGAATCGCCTGCAAGTAATAATCTATCTGTGTTTGGTAAAACGTTGAACCACTCGCAGCATAACTCCCAATTTCACATTCCATTATTGCTGGATAATCATAAGGAGTGACATCCTTACACTCCTGCGAAATCGTTCCGGCTTGACCCGACTCAAGTACCATCAACAAAACAACAAACAACAAAAAGACTAACCTTGTGAATCTCATAAAAACCTCCTCTCCCACACATGAACAACACTTTTGTAGACTAACACTAAAAATAATATCGAAAATCCCAACCAAAAGATTCCCCAGTATTTCCGACTATCATAACTAAAAAAAGTAAGAGAAGAAGAGTAATTCCCATAATGAATTATAATCTCATGCTCACCAGCAACATGATCCTGAATAAATTTTGTTTCACCATCAATTAATGGGTAGTGATTCATTGTACCAGCATACTCTACTTCAACCTCACCTTGCGCAGGCAAATTATTTGATTTCACCACCACAAAAACACCAACATCATCATCAAAATCATAAAGACTCTTATCTAAAGAAGCATTAATAAAAGAAGTATATGATACAGGTAAAGTTGCTGCACACAAAACCTCGTAAGGTAAAAACGGATCAAGAATTTGTAGTGTGCAACTTGCCACCTGATCTTTACTAAGAGTAAATTGTAATGTCGTTGCATTCGAAACTTCTAGATGAGTATTTTCACGAAGAACATAAGGCGAAGAACTTTGATTAATCCAAAGATAATTATAAGGAGGATAACGATAGAACACATTATATTTATACTTACTTTTATGTAAAGAAGTCTTACCAAATCTAATGATAAAATCAGGAAGATCACTTATCATCGTTACCAATGGCGCAGTATCTGGATCATGAAATTGAAGCTCATAATGATCACCATACGGTTCTGGTGTAACAACCTGTATAGACTCGCGTAAAGTCTCTTGTTCAATGTAAGAGTAGGAATTAGAATAATCACAACGATATTGTTGATAAATGCAAGTGCTCCTCCCACAAGGTAAATGGCAGGTTCCAGTATTTTTCCAATCATACACTAAAACTGTAATTTTATTTACGACATCTAACTGCGCATTAAGAGTGTATATTCCTTCACTCATACCATAAGACAGATGACGTTTATGAGCATCCAGTTCGCGACGACCATTAATTCCATTTCCAAATAAAGTATTCGAAGTAAGATTCTCTGAAGAAAAACGAAAACCACAATGAGAATTCGCTCCTGAACTTACAATATTTACCACAGGAGGTGTACCACAATATAACTGTTCTGATCGACCAACGTCAACAGGCGTATTAAGTTTATAATCAAACTGCACATGAACCATACCTGACGCCGGCGCATATACTTGCTCACCTGCAACATAAGCATCATCAACTCCCCCTATAATTTGCCAGGCATTTTCAATACAGGCCACTGAACTATCATCACGACACACAACATTTGATACCGGTACAAAATCTGGTTTTGGTCCTTGAGGCATTTTTAAATTCCATAATCGAGTAAAGTCCTGCAACTGTGAAATCAGCACACCCTGCTGTGTAAAAATATTAAGCATTATAGATTTCTGTTGTTGCATAGACAACAAACTAATATTCGCTGCGAATAATTTACCACACACATCTTCTCTAATTTGAGCAAAATGATGATTATGGTAACAATTCTGAGGACTCAAAGTATCCACTAACCCCACGACATCATTACACCCCATTAAAACTATTAACAAAAAATATAAAAAAATAAAACGTCTGAATGCACAACAACTCACAGTAGCAAAATCCATAGTTGGCTTAGGCAATGAAGCAACTTAAACAATCAAATCCACAATGGGTATACTCAACGCCACAATAACTATTCCCACCAAAATATATTTGATTCGATCAGCAAGCCGTTTTTTCTCATAAGGATCACTTACACCCATAAACTGAATTCCCGTAATAGCCAGAGCAATAACCGCAATCCCCCCAGCTGCCCACTGCACAATAGCAATTATTTGAGCAATTGACGATCGAACATCTTCAATACCTTCCACACCTTCAACCGATCCATTTTTAAAGTCAGACGGCGATACCTCCGCCAGCACAAACTGCACAGCAAAAAGACCTATCAACAATACTATAAATACAAGCTTAGTTTGTTTCATTTTTTTCCCTCCAAATTCCTATTCTCACTTCAATCTATCAATACCTCAACCCTTCGATACTTCTAACTACATCATTACAATATTACATACATCATAAATAATTCAATACAATATTACTCTCTCAACACACCAAACACATCTTTTTTTTATAATCGACAGTTACAGGCATCAGTTAAACAACTTCTCTTTACAACCACTACTCTTTACAACCTAATCTTAAAACATATCCATAGTATCTAATTTGTTTACAGTACCTAATTTTCATAGCACTTAACTTTAATAATTTAACCTCACGTTATTGTATATTGAGTTACGACACCTCTGGTTTGTTTAGTAATATAAGAATCATCATCTATCCAATGCTTTATTTCCATACTTAACTTATCGCGTAGTGTATCTGCTTGAGGATATACGGTAATCAACGTTGTAAGCAATTGACTAATCGTAAAATATCCCTGCTCATCCTGCAATAACCTAGCTGCCCTACGTTCCAAAGTAATACGCAGTTTTTTATCCTGCTCTGGGAATCGAGGATTACTTTTCAACAACTGGTTTTGCAATGGAGAAACTAATGAAGAACCATAAGCAGAAAAATGAGGAGAAGCAGCAGAAGAGAGAGATAAAGTTGAAAGAGGAGAAGGAGAAAGAGGAGAAGGAGAAGAAACGACCTTTTTTGATTTTTTAAAGCTTGCAGGTGTCGTCCTCATCCCATTTTGATCTAGACTAACTGCACATCCATTAAGTAGAACCTTTTTATTATCAAACACTTTTTGATTATCAAACGAAGAAGCACACATCTTCTCTAGCTCCTTCTCATGTGATGCCAGAGTACGTTGAGCTATACTAATCTGATCACACAACTGGGAAAGTACTTTTATGGCCCCACTATATTCTTTTTCAAGATGAGAAACTTTACCCCTAAAAGAAGTGAGATATTGACTCATCTGTGAAGATCTCTTCCCCAGAAGATGAAGATGATAAAGAGGATCATTTTGAGAGATATAAATTTTAAAATAGAACAAAAGTCCAGAAAGAAAGAATAATAACATCAAGACTACAAAAAAATCAAAGCGAAATACATAACCCACTACACTTGTGACAACAATTACCGCTACTATTACTATTAACCAGAACGGAATGCGTTGAATCGTGAACCTAGAACTATGTACTACCGGCATATCCCCCATAAAGAAAGTAATAACAATACACTATTTAAATTTTATTAATACCGCATCGTTAGGTTAGATAATCATAAGACTACGACCCAAAACCACCACACAAAACACCAAACACTAGCACTATCAGTAATGATAAATTATAAAATTCACAACAAAAAACAAATAAATAATATAAAAATAAGATAAAAATATAATCAAAAGAACAATCTGGATGATACACTATATGAATTATATACTTAATCACTCAATTTAATTTTAATAAGCCTATTAAGATGAAAGAACTTCTCGAAGTGAAAGGGGATTAATATCCTCTTCAAAATTCTGCCAAAGAACAATACCTCTCTCAATTTCTTTTTGGTCTTGAGGATCATCAAAATAACTTTCCTCCCAGCTCCACACACTACTGTTGGTATTCATCTCAATTTGATACAGACCCGCCATCATCTTAAGAACCTCTGGCGAAAATCCAGCAGCAGAACCAATATACCCATAACCCAAATTACCTGTTATGTCATAATCATATTTTCTACCTGTGATAACAACGCCAGTCGTTTTATGAACACCATAGATGCTGTTTTTAAAATCATACTTTTGACCAGAAGCCATGATTTGTGAAAAGTACTTAAATGTAAAAGGTCTTTCTTCCATCTCTGTCAGAACTGAATCAGAAAGTAAATTAATTTTATCCATAGGAACATTTCTCAGTTTTTCATGAATACGAGATTTTGTGACAAAATGAGGTACCATCCAGGAACCGATACCCAGATCGTTTATACTACTATATTCCTCAATATCTCTGGCTCCCTCTTTAAGTCTCTCAATAAAATCATTGGTAATATCATTTGATAATTTTGACGTAGCCAACGCAGGAGGACAACTAGTCCAAAGAGAATTTGAACCACATTTCGCGGTTGTAGTTAATACATCAGGATAAAGAGTTGGAACACCATAAATATCATAAGGATCAACTTTTGTAGTCTGATCACTTTTACGAATTTCAAAATGCAGATGCCTCCCTGTGGAACAACCGGTATTGCCCATTTTTGCCAAACGTTGACCCCGTGTCACGTTATCACCTGGCTTAACCAGAAAACTTCCTTGTTCAATATGACCATAAATACTAATATAACTGTTATTATGTTTTATCATCAATCTATTCCCATACGCAGCCGTCCCATCAGCACTAATACAAGCACTCAACGACGAATAGTTACTCAATAGATTAGAATAGGTTGTATAAAAATGCTGTTTCATAATCTCACCATCAGCAGCTGCCACAAGATAAAATTCTGTCGCATTAGCAGCTTTCGTTGGAACATAATCAATGCCTGAATGATATCCTCCCCCAGAACGAAACCAACCAGAGATAACATAATTATTGTCCGTTGTCTCCAATGGATATGTTAAGAAAGCAGATACTAACGTTGTTGTAACACTCTTACCTTGTCCAGTTTTTTTTATACAGACTCCATTATCAATTTTGCCATCTAAATCATCATCAAAATTATTACACACCTCTTTAACTTTATGATCTGGTTCACATCGAAGATCACAGCTATTAAACCACGCAACTCCATCCACAAAAGAACACAATCCTAACCCTTCACATTCAGTACGATCACAGTACCCCCAACCATCACCACAAGCACTGCAAATCTTTTTAGTTCCACAACATCCATCATCCAATAAACCATCGCCATCATCATCTAAGCCATTTCTACAGACCTCCTGCTTCGCAGTACAGATAGCATCCTTAGTACCATCACAATTCGCATCACCATTTTGACACTCACCAATCACACAAACTACTTTTTTTAATGGTGTTAATAACGAAGAACCAGGCACAGAATTATCAACTGTTCCGTTTACAGAATGAACAGACTCAGAGATAATCGGGATTAATCTATTATTTGAGAGTGAACATGAACCCTGCTTTCCTGCATTTTTCCCAGCATCAGTATCATCACAATCAGTACCAGCATCACAATTAACACCAAAACCATCCTTATCTTTATCCTGACAAGTACCAACACACACATCTTTTGTAAAATCAAATGTTGTGTCTAAAGGACAACACTTCGTCATCCTCAACGCATTTCGTAGACCAGAGCAATATTGACCCTCTGAACAATTATGGACAGTTGTTTCACACCAGTTTCCCGCAGCCACATCAGCTGACACCAACATACACCCTCCTACCAAAAGAATAAACAATGAAGTAAGCAGAAAACGGTTCATCAACTCAAAGTGTGCAATGCGTTATATATTGATTTAGTAAATACAGTAAATAAAGTAACAGTTAATATGGTACATACACTCAAAAATACAAATACTAACAATACCACAACCAGAGTTTGAATGGTTCAGCTTTTGAAGAAGGGATTGACTGTATGATACGAAAAATTGCCTCAGTATTAGCACAATCTGTAGCATAATATTTGCCATCTGAAGAGAGTAATTTCAGTTGTAAACAAAATGTTAACAACTCAGCGTCTCTCCCTTTTAACACACCCCAATACTGCCTAGGACTAGGACTATCAGTTAAAACTTGAACAACATCTACCACCGAAAAATGCCATTCATTATTATGCCAGATTTTACGGATATGTTTTCCTTCAAAAATTGACAATGCTTTGTGTTCATCCAGCTCATCTACAGGGAATACACAATTTATATACCCTTCGCGGACTTGACCAGTGCGACTAGTGGTGTACTAAACCCATGATCTTTTTGAGATTACAAACACAAACAATTAGAATAAGAAAAAATAAACAAGAAAAAAACTAATCTAAAACTCTAAAGTCCTATTTCTTCTTCTCAGGAGGAACCAATTCATTGATGATATTAATTGGAATACCTGCCTCAGCCATAGCTTTACGAGCTTTCTTAGGTTCTTTCTCATTATCTTTAAGAATAACTTTCGCCCGAGCTTCAAACTCAGTACGACGTTTCTCATTGTCAGCTTGAAGTTTTTGACGCTCAGCTGCAAGATGTGCTTTTTCTTGTTCACTAACTTCTGTTTTTTGAGCATTAATTTTAGCATCAAATCGACCTTCAGCAACAGCTGCAAGTGCATCTTGAGCTTTCATACCCTCGACAAGAACACCCATCGATTGACACGTTCCAATAACTTCACGAACTTTACTCTTAAGAGTTTTACCTAAAAGTTTGTCTTGTTTAGTAAGTGCAATTTTAATAACCTGCTCAATTACTAGATCAGCAACTTTATCCATAATAGGATTTGCAGCTCCCTTCTCAATACCTGCTTCCTTCTTAATCAACGCAGCAGCAGGAGGAGTTCCAATTTCAATTGTAAATTCCTTTGTCGCAGGATCAACAGTAACTTTAACGGGAACTTGCATTCCTTTAAGATCAGCAGTTTTCTTGTTAATCTCCATAACCACTAGACCAATATTTACTCCGGTAGGACCAAGAGCAGGACCTAACGGTGGAGCAGCAGTAGCCTTTCCACCCTCAACCATTGTTTCAACAACTTGTTTTGCCATATGATAATCACCTTATATAACGTAAATTTGAAGCGTAGAGTTCTCGATGAAGCTCAAAAACTCCCTTCCAGATTGCATCGTCTGGATTTACCTGCGTAACGACCTAAAAAACAAGAGTCTCTTTATATAGTTTTTGTGGAGTCTCAACAAGTCTTATTTTCCTAAAAATGTATAATAAACAATTAAAGACCTAATTTTTTAACCTGTTCATGAACGCGTAATCGACATTGTTAAAACACAATTTCAGCTTTTTTGACATGTTTTTTCGTTTCTTTTGATAATCTTAGCATGTCTTTTAGTAGT
>JAHFSP010000042.1 GCA_023265685.1 Candidatus Woesearchaeota archaeon
TTATTCCTACCCTCACCCAGCTTCTCCTCACAGTAATCCTGTTGTTTTATGAAAAATGGCAAATTGGTCTTATCTTCACCCTCTTTGTACCAATATTAATTACCCTCACTATCTACGCTTCTCGTAAAGTTCAACCCTATCGTAAACAGTACCATCAAGACTTTGAAGATGCCACTGGAGAACTCGGTGAAAGTCTCTTTAACATTACAACGGTCAAAGATTATGGCCAAGAGCAACAGCAACTCTCCACATTCAACAAATTGATGGATAGCTACTTTGATAACGGAATAAAACGTCAAGTGTACTCTCAACGTTATCTTTTTGGTAGGGATATGGCTATTACTGTAGGTCGTGGTGCCACGTTAGGTCTAACCATTTGGATGGTGTTGCAAGGAAGCGTAAGTACAGGAACATTAGTGTTAGTCTATACTCTCACTGAACGAGCCTTTCTCTCCACGTTTCGCATCGGCAGACTCTATAACTACCTTGAAGACGCCGTTACCTCCATTGATCGACTCGCAGAAATATTTGAAAAAAAAGCCGAAGTAGTCAGTTCTCCCGACGCTCATCGTCTCTCTAATGTAACCGGAAATATCGAATTCAAAAACGTGTCATTCTCCTACAATGATGGACAAGAAGTCGTTCACAACATTTCTCTCAAAATCAAACCAAAACAAGTTGTCGCTCTTGTTGGACGTTCCGGATCAGGTAAAACCACTCTTGCTCGCTTATTGCTACGACATTATGATGTTACCAAAGGCTCAATCCTTGCCGACACCAAAGATATTCGTCAACTCAATATTGACGATTATAAAAAACGCATTGCTATTGTTTCCCAAAACGTCGAGATATTTAATCGCTCGATTAAAGATAATATTGGCTTTGCCAAACCCAGCGCCTCAATGAAAGAAATCATTACAGCAGCAAAAAAAGCTCATGCTCACGAATTCATTGAACATTTTACCAAAGGCTACGATACTATTGTTGGAGAGAAAGGAATTCGTCTCTCGGGTGGACAAAAACAGCGAGTAAGCATCGCTCGTGCTCTCTTAAAAAATCCTGACATCTACATTTTTGATGAAGCCACCTCCTCTCTTGATACAGAATCAGAACAAGCCATTCAGAAATCTATCTTCTCTATTGCTGGCAAAAAAACCACTATTATTATCGCCCATCGTCTCTCAACCATTCGTCACGCTGACCTCATCGTGGTCATGGATGCTGGAAAAATTATCGAACAAGGAAGCTATGCTGAGTTGATGAAAAAGAAAGGCGCATTCCCTAGAATGGTCCAGATGCAAGATGTCGCAGAGTTGAGGGAGTAGGTTTAAAACTTTGACGAAAAAATAAGAATTAAGAAGTGAACATCAATTTAACTACTCAAGAGTAACATTTAAAAAGAGCTTACGTTCTTAAGTTTTATGACTAGTGTTACCTATTCAACTCCGAATGCCAATTATACTCAAGTGTATGCTGTTCATACTCGTCGATTAGATGATCCTGTTCTCCAACCAGAAAATTTTAGTTCTGTTGATGCTGTAGTTTTAGAATTGTATCATGACGAAAAATGGTTCAAAGCCTATTGGCAGACCCCCTATAAAAAATTACAAGACCCCTTATTTGAAGCAGTACAAAAAACTCAAACTCCTCTTTATGTTGTTGATGTTCTTACCACCAAAGGTGGCATCATGATCGATGATCTTGTAACGTATGGCCTAGATGGTCTGGGTGTGTATGTTCTCGTAGATGGTATTCAAAAGATGCGTAGTACCACTCGCAATAACGATGATCTAACACGAAGACAATTCCTCACATTTTGGGGTTCACAAATAAGTAAAGTAGTAGGAGGAAGTCTTCTTGCTTCCCATTTTGCTCATGAGCGCTATACAATAGAAACCGGAGATAATCCTGAATTTTTAGCACGCCTTAACTCTGCTCGTATGCATCTTGTACCCTCTCCTCGGTTTGAATTACGCAATGCTATCACTGCGCGAAAAGTAGAAGAGTTCATTGTTCCAGAATTAAACAAAAAAATAGGAAGAAAACCGCATATTGCAATAGTATACGGAGCAGGACATTCTGGTCTAAAAGAAGACCTTCAAAATCCCTCTCTTAGAAACACCTATCTCTCAGCGTATGCTTCCATGGGATATCCTGGTATCGAGACAATACATTTAGACACTATTACGAATGTTACTATCAATGACCTTGGAAATTTCTCATTAGAACATAGAACTGCAAATCTATTTTAGATCTAAAGTATCTACCTAAAATATCTATACTATATCTAATCTCTAAGAGGAATCTATTTATCCATATTCCAACCTAGAAAGTCTTTAATAGTTCTATCACCTTCCAAAAGACATGACTACCTACAATCTACCTCCACGCCTTGATACAATTGCAAAAATCGTAAGCACTTCTACTGGTCATGCAGACCTAGACTACAAAGCCCGATTTGATGCAGAAGTTGATGGTCTGGGAAGAATTGCTCTCGTAGCTCCTCTTCACGATTATGTTCCTATAACTCAATGGAATATTAAAATCCCTCTCTGGAACCCGATGAGAATAGGAGATCACCATATTGTTGCAACACAACGACGAGTCCACGATGAACCCACGATGATTACTGCAATCAACGAGGAATATAGGGGAAAAACGGGAAACATTCTACCAGTCTATGATTTAGAGAGAATAGCATTAACACATCCTTTTCCGGACTCTATAAACGAAAATGGCACCGTGAGGTGCTTTGGTGGAAAAGATACCGATGTTGCAAAAGCATATCATGCTGGAAAACATCTTTATGGCATTGAGTTGGACAACGGTCTTAATATTATGGTTGCTGGAGAAGGAGTATTAGGAATTGAAAGCCAGGGAAAACGCGTTCATGTCATTGCTCATCCAACAGGAAAGGTCGATTTAATATCACGTCCCATCTATGAAGCAGATGTTCTTGAAGAAGTAAAAAGAGTAGCATAATTTTTCACTTATTTTTTCTAACCAACGGTACAGACCACTTCTTCGAACATAAATATTCCAAATCGATCCCGGTATGATCCGGAAAACAAAAACCGTCTTCTGCTACAAAACCTTCTTTCGCTTTTCGTAAAATATGTTCCGAGTTAATTCGCATCAATCCACCTTCAGTTAAAGCATTAAAACTCTTCCGCAATAGATAATCAACACCGAAAAAATAATGTGGGCTATCAAGCAATTTTTCAGGCATAAACTCGTTAGCATATACTTTAATTCCCAACGGCCTAAATCCAGGACTCACCGCGTTTTGTCTATAAAAACTAATTAAATGACCGGCACTAACAATATTATATCCTCCACCTATTTCTTTCCATGTGTTATCTTCTAATAAATCCCCTTCAATAAATCTCCACCCAGAAACATTTTTTCCTAATGGCACTAAATCCACTCCAGTTACATCATGCCACCCTCTTTGCACCAAAGATTCAACATCGCGGGGAATACACATACTCTCCTCTGTTTTTCTATATGACTGTTGATATGACCCACAACCTAACTCCAACCAACGAGCACGAGGATTATACTCAAAATAGTTTTCAATGTCCTCAAAAAACGAAGTAGTACAAATTGTTTCAGCTCCTCTTTGAGTGACACGCTCTTGCCGAAGCATTGTAAGATAATTAAAAGCATTCATTTTACTCTAAAATCCCCATTTGTTCAAAAATAAACCTAACTAAAAAAAATAGTAAAAGAAATTAAAACCAAAAACTACATCATACTAAAAGACTTAAACGCGGGCAAATCTGCACCACAATAAGGGCAGCGAGCAGGAATTTTCTTCAACGCATCATACTTAAACTGATACTTACAAACAGGGCA
Organism: Candidatus Woesearchaeota archaeon; assembly: GCA_023265685.1. Lineage (GTDB taxonomy): Archaea > Nanobdellota > Nanobdellia > Woesearchaeales > GW2011-AR9 > JACPIK01. The sequence goes on from JAHFSP010000042.1 coordinate 3,859, forward strand.
GCGGCACATATAATGGTCTGCACCAGGAACTTTCGTATATGCATTCAAAGTTGGTGAATCCTTTTTCTTTGCAGCCATTTTCTCAAGATATTCATCTTCTTTATCCCAACCAGCAGGCATTTTCTTTGCAGCTTCTTCTTTCTCTTTAGCCTCATCAAGAGGTTTTTTCTTACCACTAAAACAGTTAGGACAAACCATCTGCCGTAACTCAAAATGAAGTTTGAACTGTTCGGGAGGAAAAAACTGACCACAGACACGGCATTTTGATTTAATAGGATTCATTGACATAAAAAAATCAAGAGAAGAACTTGCTTTTATACTTTTAGCTTTCACTCTAAAGAGGTAAATCTGATTTAAATAGGGCAATATCTCCATTGCAAACTATGAATCAATTTTGGGAAAAAGTAGAACACACTAATGAAAAGCTCATTCCATACGCTGTTGTAATTCTTGCTATTGTTATTATCTATGAGATTTTTTTCCATACAGATCACGAACTCCTTAACCAAATTGTAGAAATAGTGGATTTTTGTGTCATCCTTGTTTTCGTTATTGATCTAATTTTTTTGGCCATACGCGCTAAAAGTACCACATTTTTTTTCAAAAACTATTGGTTAGATATTCTTGCTGTGCTTCCATTAGGTTTCCTCTTTAGAGGTATTGGACTTCTTTTTGAAGGCCTAAGTGCAACACGCGAGATAATACTTAGTCAAGAGCTCTTACATGAAGGCCTAGAAGCTCGTAAAGAAATTGCCTTAGTTGCCAGAGGAGAACGTATTGCCGAAGTCGCAACAAAAGCCGGACGCGAAGTGCGTATTGCTACCAGAATTGCACGAGTTATCTCAAAGACAAGATTATTCAAATATTTTATGGGCAAAGATTCACAAGCTCATCACAATACCCGTCGAGGAATCTCCACTCGAGATCCTAAACGTCAATGGACACGCTCACTCAAACCAGTTTTAATCCCACGACGCGGCTAATTTTTTCTGAAAAATATTTTGACCCCAACACTGCAGTAAGTTGATCATCAAGAGCAGGATATCCAACTTTGACACGCGCATATATTCTTCCTTCTTTCTCAAAATTGTCAGCATGTTTTGTCTTAAACGCACTCAAAGCTTCTTTCATTGTAAGAGGTGGTCCTTGCACTTCTTGCGTTGTTGGTCTGAGTTTGGTACGAACAATAAAATAGGCTACTGCATTTTTGCCAACAGGCCAATCCCAATCACTCTCAACAATTCCAAATGGGGTAAGCTGTTGCATACAATAATCATAGGCTTTAACCAACTTAGCACCTACCACATCTACTTTACCACAAAGAGGTTCGATTTCAAGATAGACTAAATATCTCTTTTGTGTACTAACTTTTTTACTACTTTTCTCTTTACTCTTAACTTTACCAACAAGATCACTAAACGCATAAGATGGTGCTGTAAAGAAATCCTCACTTGGCTCTTTCAAAAATGCCACAGCAACACGACGTAACCGTTGCCACCTCTCTACACCAAATGCCGCAGCAGCATTACGGTTTTTATCTACGGGATCAATCAGAATAAGGGGCGAACGCATCTTCGAAGAGTTAAGATTAAACCGAGCCATTCCTTTTGCATAAAATAAACTAGGATCAATAACCTGTCCTTCTTTCCACTTGGCAACTCCTTCAATAAACTTCTCAAATGACCCATAATAAATAACCAGAATCTCTACCACATATCCACTCACACCGCTAATATATGATTCCGCTCCATAAATCCGCTGTGCTTTACAAAATTGTTTTGCTAGACGAATCTCATTTGTAAGTATCTTCCCATTGTTTGTGAGCCTTTTTCCCTCTTGTACAACCCATGCAACATGTAATGGAGAAATATCTGTGATATTACACGCTTCATCAGCACGCGTAATCGCAATGATCGGAACAATCTCTAAAGTATATCCTTTATACTCAAAATGAAAATAATCTCTACTTCCGTGTAACCGCTCAATGGTACTCTTCATAAACACCTTCTTCAATCCTTGCTCTACCATCTCGCAGAGCTCTCCTGACTTCTTCGCATATTCTTTCAAAGGGAATGCTACAAAAATATCAATATCAGTACGCTCTGCAAGCCAAGTATCTTTCGCTACACTCCCTCCTACTTGACAATGAGCTTGTGGCAACACTTTTTTAAGTATCATACACACTTCATCTGCAACACTCCATAAACGCGTTCGCTGTAGTGAGGTTGGTTCTAAATTTTGTCCAAATTTTTCAATTAGTGAAGACCGATCCATCCATTCACAAAGTCCCACATTTTATATAAACCTTAACACCCTAATTTATCAGCCCAATCCATCACACCAAATCATCTAATTCCATTCACTTAAAAGAATACTCAAAAATAACTATTCCAATATACTTTCTAAACTCTACACAAGGTTTTTATAGTAGTGTTGGTGCCAAATTTTCATGACTGGTATCTTACGCGTTCCTATTGAATGTGCCATGTGTGGTGTCATGGTAGAACCTGCATCAGCTCTGCTTCTTCCCGGAAAAGAAAAAAAATATGGATGTTATGGGTGTTATAAATCAACCCAAGAACGAACCAAACAAAAAGAATCAGAGGGAAAAATCAGTTATCTCTGCGATCGTTGCCACTACAAATTTAAATCTCACACTGCCAGCTGTCCTTATTGTAATAAGGGAGATAAAGTACGCAGTGCAGTTGTAACCGTACATGATCTTTTGTAAGTTTTACTTTTATTTTTGGGGTCCCAGAAACAATGTTTCTCAGGATATGCTTGGGGTCGACACTTTCCCAGATTTCTATTGATAATTCAGTAAATTTCCAATATTTTTCTCTTAATTACCCTTCTAAATTTCTTCTCGAAGAATTTAAGAACCTAAAACTTTTCCTTTACTTCATTTATGATGAAATATACCTTCTCGCTACGGTTTTATCTAGGTGTCATTTTTATTGTAACAAGTATCATTGTAGGTAAAATAACCTCCGTTTTATTTTTTCTCCATTTTAATGATCCTACTTCGCGCTATATCTCTTTAGCAGGATATCTTCTTAGTTGGCCATTATTGTTCTGGGGAATCTGGTGGGTCGGAAAAGAGTACGGTGATGCTGTCCGCCGCTATGTTTCGTATCAGTTTTATCATCAATCGATCAAAGCCGGAACGAAAAAAGCAGTAGAAAAAACAAAACAATTTCACAGC
>JAHFSP010000043.1 GCA_023265685.1 Candidatus Woesearchaeota archaeon
ACAGCACCACAAAAAAACGTATTATCTATACTGCTCCTATCAAAGCACTTTCTAACCAGAAATACAAAGATTTCGCCAAAGAATATGGTGAAGACCATGTCGGACTCATGACTGGTGATTTAGTTATCAACCCTACTGCACCCGTGGTAATCATGACCACTGAAATCTATCGTAACATGGCCATAAGTAAAGACAAAGATCTCGATAATATTTCCTATGTTATCTTTGATGAAGTTCATTACATCAACGATATTGAACGAGGCTATGTCTGGGAAGAGTCAATTATTTATAGTGCACAAACGGTGCGGTTCTTATGCCTCTCTGCAACCATTCCTAATGCCAAACAATTTGCCAACTGGATTGAGGCCATCAAAAAACACACTGTACAAACTGTAATCTCTACCACGCGTAATGTTCCTCTCGAACATCAATTTTATGATTATGAATTAGGAATCACCACTCTTGAAAAAATCAAAGAAGCAAAAAATATTCCTCACTATCGTGATGTGATTCAAAAGAAAGGAGCAAAACGTGAGCGGGTTCCAGAACCAAGTCATCTTGATCTCCTACGTGATTTAGGAAAAAACAAATTACCCTGTCTTTTCTTTAGTTTTTCACGTAAAGACTGTCAAATTAAAGCGCAAGAACTTGCCAAACGTAATTTCTTTGAAAAAGATCCACGTTTAGTTGAATTTTTCCGTCAAAAGATTGAAAATGCTCCACCTGATGTTAATAGGCTTGCTTCAACACTCATTCTACGAGAAACCATTCCACAAGGAATTGCATTTCATCATGCTGGCCTTCTTCCTATCATCAAAGAAGCCGTTGAAGAACTCTTCTCACGTGGTTGGATCAATGTTCTTTATACCACTGAAACGTTTGCCGTAGGTATTAACATGCCTGCAAAAACAGTGTGTTTCAATAGTTTACGTAAATATGATGGAATTAATTTTCGCTATCTCAACACCAAAGAATATTTTCAAATTGCTGGACGTGCGGGACGCCGAGGTATCGACAAAGTAGGTTATGCCATCAGCATGATTTTTCGTCCAAATTTTGATTATAATGAAATAAAACGCATCACTACCAAAGACAGCGACCCCATCAAATCCCAATTCAAACTCTCAGTTAACAGTGTTCTTAACCTCATTGAACATCACCCTGTTAAAGAAATTGAATATATTCTTCGACTTAGCTTTGCTTCATATCAAAAGTTCGGCAACAGTTATGATACCGTTCCTACCAGTCTTCTCCTTGCTCGCTATAACAGCGTCTGTAAAAAACTAGAAAAATTAGGATATGTTAAAGAAGGAGTACTTACCCACAAAGGTCATTTCGCAGCACGTATCTTTGCCGATGAATTAACCATGGGTGAACTTTTCGCAACAACCGTTGCTGACGAATTACAAGAATATGATATCCTTCTCTCCATTGCTTGTCTAATCTACGAACCACGTGATACTAATCAATTTACCCAACCCTTTCTTGACGAAGGGTATAATCACCTCAAAAAAATCCTCTCCAAAGATGAATACCTTGGTGCAGAAAAGAAATTCCTCACTATGAAAGAAATGACCACGTTGATTCATCCTCTCTATAACGGTAAATCATTCTTTGAAATTTTAAAATTAACTAATTTACTTGAAGGTGACCTTATTCGTTTTTACACTCAACTTCTTGATCGATTAGGACAAATTCGTAAAGCAGCAACCAACTCTCGCCTCTTAAATAGGATTAAGAATTGTGAAGGTATTGTTCAGAAAGGTTTAGAAGGGATATATTTATTGGATTGATCGAGGATTATCTAAGAATCACTTATTTTCATAAATTACTTATTCTCATTTCTCATAAATCACCTCTTCTCATTTTATCTTTCCCAGATTTCGTAATTTTCCGGCAAACTTGTAGGGCAAGGACCTGGACTAATATCAGAAGCGATTTGAGTATCTGTCAAGAGTTTTAAGTAAGCGTGCTGTTGTTTTTCTGGATCATAATAGCATGTGGTTCCTCCTACATGAACATCCTCCGGTTTTACTTGAGCATTTTGGTGTCTGATTACAAGCAGTCTTGCTAAATCAGTCGCTTCTTGATCAATCACCAGATCTACCGTACTGTAATCAGATGCAACGATCAATCTTGTTCCTTTAGAGTCTGTCGAATTTCCTTTAAACCATCCACCAGATAGTGTTCCTGCAATATCTCTCGAAGCAGATCTGCACGTTGGGTTTGGTGCCTTTTCTCCACCTGCAGAGGTAAATTTATGATAATATTGCATTCTCAACTCTTTGGTAAAATAATCGTAAGGACAGTCAGCATATTTGTTATGGTCAGATGTCCATCTTGAGGGATTTATATGCGGGACTTCTTTTTCATAATTGAACAATAGGAAGTCCCAAGCTTTCCCCGTTATACCACCGTTTGTTGATCCTAGATACTCGCCTTCTGATATTGGGACAGATATTTCTCTATCACTTCTGGTTGTGTACGCTGGTTGTGTTGGTGCAAATTGCTTCAACTTTTCGCTTATTTCCGCTATGTGATCAAATGCAAATGTAACTTCGCAACTTACCCTGAAATCCAATCGATATTCTGCTCTTGCACCCTTTGATGGGTCTCCACGATAGGCATATGTGATACTAAACAAGGTAGCTTCTGTAGGGGAGTATAATGGTACAAAGATACCCGTGCCATTGGGATAGGTTTTAACCGCGATATAACTCCGAGATAGGGATCCTGCGTTGACATTTCCAATGGGTGTTATGTGATCGATATTGGTAAGATCAGTAAATGTGTGGGTAAAAACTGGATTTGAATTACTTTCGCACTTCTCAGGTTCTCCTACTGGAAATTGGTCGACTGAAAATTTGTTTTCTGGTGCTGGAGAAAAAATTAGGGGACATAGTTTATTCTGATTTCTTTTACAAAAAGATTCGCATCTTCCCCTATTATTTGAACAAAAAGATTTGCATTCTTCACTGCCAGAGCATAAGGTCCCTAACCCTTCTTCTCGTGCAGGCTCTTGGATTTCTTCAACTTGATTGGTGTTTTCGCCAAATCTCTCAGATTCAAAACGTTCTTCTTGAAAGCGTGCTTCTTGAACACATCCACTTATAATTATCACTAAAATAATAATTAATCCCAATATAAAGTAATTAGTATTGATCTTCATTTGGTCTTCATTAACCAATATTACATTCTCGTGTTATAATAAACTTTTCGGCGATCTCTGAACTCTACGGTGCTACTTTGTTCTGCTCATTGCCACGTTGCGCTCTCACTTTGGTCTGGTTGAGAAACTGGCAGGCCATATGAAACTTGGATTATGAAACTTTGATTATTCATGTTGTTAGATACAATGATTTTTAAACCAAAACGCCGTAGAGGTAATATGATTTGGCTTGATTATATTTCCGTTTCTATTCCTTCCCAGTACTCTGATCTTGCCCATCATCTTGAAGAGCAATGTCGCGGGGTGTTGATGAGAAAGTATTGTAAAGGAAATTATTTTGTTTATTATGAAAGAGCGATTCCCTCGTTAGCACGTCAGTTGCCGGCAGTGTTGTGGGTACTTGAGGGAGATGTTAAGAATAAAGTGATTGTTGATCTTGGCTGTGGAAGTACGGCTTCATTTGACACGCCGTCGTATGCGTATGAGCCATGGCTGGGGCGGTTGTTGCATGAAGTTGGTGCAAAAGTTGTGGGTGTTGATTCTCACGTACAAGTGTTGAAAGAAGAGTTTGAAACGCATTGTATCAATTTGTGGGAAGATGGAAAGTTGATTTTTTTGAAATTGAGACGAATTGATTTAGTTCATGCGGCTTCATTTTTTGATTCGCCAGGAGTTGTTGGAAAAGGGGATTCTGATGTGATGAGGAGAAAAATAGAAACTGAATTGAATTTTTATACAGGGAAATTGTTGTTTGCGTGACTATTTTTTCGCAACTTTTTCTTCTTTGAGTGGTGGAAAAATCAGAGTCAAGGAAAAACGACCACTACTAGTGCATGAAATGCATCATTTCAGCACAGAAATGTGATTGATCTCACATTTCTTGTGATCGCCTGCGGGCTCAACACAGGAAAACTGGAAGCTACCAGATTTCTGTGCAGAAAGCTTCGGCTTTCTTGCACCAGTGGCATGCTCGCTTTGCTCTGGTCGGTTATCTGCAACTGTGGTTGCAGGAACAGCAACTCTGTTGCTTGTTTCTGACCATGAGCTTTCCAAATTGAATGCGTGATCTGATCACGCCACTAGTGAAACACTGGTGGAAAGCTCACATTCTACAGATCTAGACATAGTTTGAGTAATTTCTGATAGTTATATGTCAATGATGAAAAATAAGTGAGTCAATGTGTCATTAAGAATAAATATTTCATTACTATTTTGAGGTTTATGCGATGGGCTCAAGAACATAATTTGTTTGATAGTACTTTAAATTGTTGCATTTAAATTGTTGCTCTTGTAATTTTCCCATGCGGCTCAGTAGAGCCATTACATTGTTAGACTTTGTATTTTAGTCTTTTAAGATTATTGTTGTAAAGTACATAAGTACGATACACAGAGGTATAAACTATGACAAAATATAAAACTGGAGATATGAGCGGGGGAAGCAAGCGAGCTTTCGGCGATGCCGATGATCGCCTTCCTTGTTAGAGATAAAACGATTGCGATTATTGGTGCTGGGCATTTAGGTACGGCGGTAATTCAGGCGCTCTATGGTCGTGGTCATACAAAGATTATAGCAACGCGTCGAGAAAGTTCTGGGAGTGGACTACAAGGTGGAACGCATTTAGATTATTTGATTAACACTTATCAGGGTATAGAAAGTACTACTCATAATGTTAATGCAGTGCAACGCTCTGATATTGTGATACTAACGGTGAAACCGTATGTTATTGAAGAGGTGTCAACGCAGATTGCTCAGGCAGCACAAGAAAAACTAGTGGTATCGCTTGCGGCGGCACGAAGTTTATGTTATTTAAAACGTTATTTGGATTTTAGTCGCGTGGCACGTGTCATGACTGGTGTCTTTGTGGGTGATGAGATTGCTGCGTATACTTGTTCGGAGAATAATACGCAAGAGGATAGAGCTGCAATTCGATATATTTTTGGTTCTGATGCCATGGAAGTACCGGAGGAATTGCTTGCTGATCGTACATGGATTGCATGTGATACTGGTTTGATAGCAAAATCTTTAGAAAAAAAGATTTCAGTATTGGATTTGAACCCTGAACAAGCTCGTTTGTGTTATGCGGCAACGTTAGAAGCTATAGGAAAGGCATTAAGATGTGGTATGTATGAACCAGAGATTTTTTCTGAAGTTGCTGGTAAGGGGAGTTTTACAGCAAAGCTACATGAAAAAATGGAAGCTGAGGGGATGTATACTTTATTAGAAGACTGTGTACGCATGACTTTGAATGTGTGTCGAAAATAAGATTTTTTTCTTTTTTATCTTTTTTACACAGTTATTTTAAAGAAACACTCTTTTTAGGTATGTATGGATTCAGTTCGTTGTCACGGAAGTTAAAAATACTTATTCTGTTTAGTAGTTGTTAGTTTGTTGTTAATGTCTGTTTAAAGTTGAATAGTTATCCTGTAAAGGAGGTTCATTATGAAAAATACACACAATACTCGTACCATTGATGCGGCGCATCATCATCAATATATGCCTAAAGAAACCATGACGTTAGACGGTCAGCCTACTATCGAAGGGTATGATTTTGAAAAAGGTCTTGATTTTGAAGCGTTTTTGAAATCACTCTTTAAGCAAGGGTTTCAGGCAACGCATCTTTCACAAGGTATCGAAATTGTTAAAGCGATGCAGCGTGAGAAGGCAACCATCTTTTTATCGTATACCTCTAATCAAGTAAGTTGTGGGAATCGGGAGGTTATCAAGTATCTTGTGAAGCATAAGAAGGTTGATGTGCTTGTGACGTCAGCAGGTGGAATTGAAGAGGATATTATCAAGTGTCTCAAGCCGTTTGTGTTAGGTCGGTTTGATGTGTCTGGTCGAATGATGTTTGAGAATGGGGTGAATCGAACAGGTAATATTTTTGTTCCTAATGATCGCTTTGCGTATTTTGAAAAATTTATGCAAGACGTGTTTGCGAAAGCGTTTGCGAAGCAGCAAAAAACTGGACAGGTGATGTGTCCAAAAGATTTTATTCGAGAGTTAGGTCTTGCGATTAATGATACGAGTTCGATTTTGTATTGGGCAGCGAAAAATAACATTCCGGTGTTTTGTCCAGGATTAATTGATGGTTCGTTAGGAGATTTGATTTTCTTCTTTAAGCAGAGTCATCCTGAGTTTATGCTTGATATCACCAAAGAGATGAAGGATATTGTGAATTTGGTGTTAAACTGTGAGAAGACGGGCGGCATTTTGCTTGGCGGGGGAATTAGTAAACATTTTGCGTTGAATGCGAATATCTTTCGTGAAGGATTTGATTATGTGGTCTACATTAATACGGGACAAGAGTTTGATGGATCTGATTCAGGCGCACGTATTGAAGAAGCGATTACATGGGGTAAAGTTAAACCAGATGCACCTGCGGTGAAGATTTATTGTGATGCGTCGATTGCGTTTCCGTTGTTGGTTGCGGGTGGGTTTGTGGAGGAGGAGGAGAAAGGGAAGGAGAAGAAGGGTTCGAAGGATGCACACAAAGTATAAGCTGATTGTCGGAGTATGTGCTGGCGAAGGGTTGTTGCAACATAAAGAGGTGTTTGCACCACTGTATTTTCATACTCTTGAAGAAGTGAGAATTGAGTATGGAAAGATTACGATTCAAGTGCAGGAGAGTGGGAAGAAAGTGTGGTTTGCGAAGGTGTGGGAATTTGGGAAAGAGGATTATCATGATATGGGTGATGATGTTTTGAATATATGAAGAAGGAAGTGAACTTATTCTTTGAATTTTTTATTTGAGTGAGAGGAAATTACGTCTTGAGTGAGCGGGTTCATAGAGCTTTCGCTATTTCTAAACGTTTTATCAAAACAATTGAAGAAACCAAAGAGTCTGTCGACTATTTCTGATTAAATCAATGAAGAATTAGAAAAAAAATTT
>JAHFSP010000019.1 GCA_023265685.1 Candidatus Woesearchaeota archaeon
GCCAGACGTACAAATCAATCCCTTTCTGGCAACACATGAGTGTTGTACGTCTGCATGGACACTTGCAGATACAAATACCAAATGTTTTGAAGGACAACAAGAACAAGGATGTTTTGGAACAGCAAGTGAACTTGGGGGTATTGCTCGGCTGGAAGCTACTGAGGGTAGTGGTTTACGTGCAGGATATATACTTGAAGATAAAAAAATAACTATTTTTTGTAATGGCGACCGTGGGAATATTTGTAATGGACGAAAAACCCCAGAGACTCGTTTAGTAGATGGATTAAAATGTGCACAATTACCTCCAAATACAGACGATGCAATAAAAACATTGTGCAATAAAGTCGCACCGCAATGTGCGGGAAAAGATCCGTGGTTGTATCAACCTGCGATACAAAACGATCCTCAACCTAATGTTCCGGGATTCTGGTGTCATGGGCCAGTGGGATGTGGGGATGCGAAACAAGTATGTACGGGAGCGATTGTAGAAGATATTGCAGGGCAAGGCAATTTTAACCAAATAACGTTTAAAGACATTGATGAAAGAGATTATCATTGTGAGTGTACGCAAGAAGATATTGGAACTAAAGAAAAAAGTTGTATTGATATTTCAACAGGCAATAGTAATAATTATGTTTGTAAAAGAGAGACAGGTAATAATCGATTTGGGGGATCAGCTATTTCTTGCCTTCCAAAAGGCTAATATTTTAAAGTTGATAAAGACAGAAATCCTTAATTGATATTGACCCACCACTCCTAGGTGCAGATCCAATAAGACTAAACGGTTGAATTTTCTGATCAGGCGAAGTCATCACAGGCAGACTAAAACCTAGCTCTGTATCATTTAAGAAGTAGGATACACTAGTAGGACTGAATTTTACTGCAAGAATAACTTCTACACTATCAGTTAACCTAGCACAATTTTCCTGATATTGACCTTCGGCCCCAGGAGTAATTAGTCCACATCCTAAACTAATTGAACCTTCATTATCTGGAACAATCCCTGCATGTGTAGTTTCTGTATTATCATTTACGATATGAGATAAATCGAGAGACACATCAGCATCGCCTGTACGCAGTATTCGAGCACGAACTGACAAACCTTGATTAAAAGCAACGAGGGGCCCACTTATTGCATATGATTGACCTGGTCCTGCATATGCGATTAACGCTCCATCTTCAACACTAAAACCTAACGGATCATTCACCCTCCAATCACCCATTTGTCCTGTTTGCATACCTTCTTGTGTGGGTCTTAAACAACTAATCAACGTCCCATAATCCGGTCTCAATTCCCTCACCGGTCTATCGTCCCGACATTCTGCCAACCACGCATCAGCATCTCGCTCACCCAAAATGTTCTCAGGGAGAGTATGTGTTGCAGGATCAAGTTGAATTAGTAACGCCGCATCTGTTGGACTACTTGGCCGTTTCGTTGCAAAAACGTACTCAGCATTTGGATCAATGGGATTAGGATCAGTAGCATTGGCAAATTCTAATACGACCGAAAATACGCGAGCGGCTACATCATTAACAAATGTATTCAAACCATTTTCAATTAAAACCTTAGCAAACTTGTTACTTGCAATAATATCGGCTCCCGTGGTTATACTATCACAATGATAATCACCATCAGTTGTTAACCAATTATTATAATTAAAGAGTAGTTCTTGATTCTCATAGGTAAAATTCACCGGTTGATCAAGTTCAATACGGCGATCACTCAATGCTTGTTGCGTCGTTGCATACAAGCCTTGTCGAGCCTGAGCCGGTTCTTGATATACTGCAATACCAGCTTGACGTGTTTGATCATTACTCGCAAAATACCATGATGCTGGTCGATCGTCATGCAACACAATTCCAGAGACTTCAAATGGTGTTGTGATAAGTTGATTGTTTGAAGTTACTGAAATGGGCATCATTCCTTCAAAGGTATACGTGCCGTTAGAATTGTAACGACCAACAGATTGAGTAACATCCTGAGAAACATTGGGCGCTGAATGAGTGTTTTTTGGCAGTGCATCTGCGCAGGCAGTGAGCATTGTCGCAAGACCAAGATAGTGAATTTGTCTCATATTACCTACTGGAGGGGACGAATGTATAAAAACATTACGTATATTTTCAACATCACCCCACCGCTTTATTTATATACCTCAATATCCATACTCCACAGGTGGCTGATGTAAAAAAGGGAGTTGAACAAGGTTTTTGGAAAGAAGTTATCCATAATTCGTTCAAGAAGGACATTCCTATTGTTATCTATGTGATCTATTTGTGGTTTGGCGTGATCGAAAATGGCCTTACCCGTATTTATCAGATCACGTCATCTGATCTGGTAAGTACATCTATCATTCTCACATTGATTATTCTGCCCATACTTCCGGTGATGGTGAGAGTCTGGAGAACGTAAATCTCAACTTGTAGTTTCTAAATGTTGATGTTGTTGAAATTTTCCCTCATCTTGAGCTTGTTTTGCCGGGATTTTGGTATAGAAATAAAGTGCACCGGCGGGGACTTTCGGAACCTTCGGTTTTGATCAAGCTTTTCCAAAAGGTTGTTCGAACCCCGGTCATCGGCTCTCTTCATCCTCAAAGAGGACGTGGAAGGCCAACATACTAACCACTATACGACCGGTGCAACATCTTCAAAAATCAAGAAGCGATTTATAAAACTTACTCTACTTGAACAGGTCTTTCAATTCTTTGAAGTAGAATCCTGCTAATCCCCCAATAAGGGGAAAGAGTAAGATTAATCCAAATAAGAATGGGTGCATGGAATAGTCGTAGAGCAAAATTTGTAAGAATAGTCCTGGAACGATTCCTAATGCCGTTGCGAGGACTTTGTTTTTAACTTTACTAATTCGTCCGATTCCCCAAATTGCCAGAAATACGCCCAAAGTAACGCCTACAAATGAACCTAACATTCCCCACCCTTCATACCCCATGCCTAAATTTTGAAATGGAAGAATTAAACCTAGCGGATAGATCAAAACCCCACCAAACAGCCCTAAAGCGCCAAAAAGAGGAATTACAAGAATTCCAACAATGAGTTGTTTCCAGAAAAGATTCATAATTATCTAAAATACTATTGGTTATAAAAATGTAACCCATTAATTTGATGGTACTCTAAACATCAAAACTATTTACGTCGTACAAAGATTGCATATACCAAACTCAACACTGCGATGACACCCCAAACTATGATTAATGCCAGTTCTTTCGAGCTCATCGTTTTCTCTTTAACATCTTCTGTCCAATTGACTGGCTTAGCCTCGGCAACAGGTGCTACTGGTTTTGGTTCTGGAATGTCAAGCGCTGTTAAAGCTGGTTGAGCTTGTGATACTTGTTGAGATTCGATTAATTGTTCGCAGGTATTAGTGCAGGAAACACCACAGTCAACTCCACTTTCGTCGCCATTACGTTGGCCATCATTACAAGAAAGCACAATAAATGAAAGGCTACTGTTAATAGTATGGTTCGTTTTGGAATTATCAGAAATACTTGCGGTAAGATTATGGTCTCCTGGAGTTAAACTGGTAAATACCGCGTTACAAGTCATGGTGGTGCTGGTGTTGGTAGAATTATTAGAAAGGCAAGTAAGTTCACCAGGATTTCCATCGACAGAGATGACCATCGAAGATATGCCTGAGAGATCGAAACCAGTTAGATCAATGTGAATCCCATGTTCTTGTTCAAGATGTGTTTGTGCAGGAACTTTAAGCGAGGTGATAACAGGTGAGATAGTGTCATTAATAAGGATAGTGCTTCGTTCAGATCGTGAATTAGTGGTGTTTGTGGCATTGAAGAGAATACTAAACATTCCTTCTTGAGTATAACTTTTGATTCCTGAAAGATTAGTTGAATTAGTTCCGTCACCAAATAACCACAGTACACTGGTATTGCCAGTAAGATTTGTAAGAGCATTATAATTCACTGAAGTCCCATACTCTATTTTTGTTGCAGTCAAAGGAGAGAGGATGATGCCTGCAGAACGAGGGATTGCAAGTGTAGTGATACCTGTAGAAAAATTATTGTGAACAATATCAGAAGCACTCAAACGATAATAGATAGAATCTTGGGTTCCAATTTGTGCAGTAGTAAAAAGATACTGGCGAGTATTATTGAGAAACGTTGACGACCAATTACCAGAGATGTTAGTCTCAAAAAAGATAGAACTTTGGTTGAGTAGGAAATCATTTATCTCAAATTGAATGAGAATATTTTGATCGCGGATTGCTGGATTTGGACTTTGTGTTATAATCATTTGAGGAACTGAGCCGTCAACAATGAAACTGTTTTCAATATGTATGGAGCGCTGTAATTGTGTATTGTTGGCGTTAAATATGAAAGTATAATTTCCATCACTAAGAGTTATGTTTTTAGATATTAATTCTGTTCCGAGAGAAGTTATAGAACCATTAACAATGATACTTTGAGAACTATTAGTGATAGAATAGGAAAGTATAGTCGCTAAAGAGTTGTTGATCTGAACAGTGAAATTATTTTTTACATAACTTCCATTAAGAGGAAGAAGTAAACCTGCGACCGGACTTGAAAGATCAGTGCTAAACGTTCGCACTTCTGAAAGATGTTGAACGTGTAAAGAATCGATCCCATAAAACTGATAACTTCCATTAAGAGAGGTATTATTACTTCCTAAACCACTCACGGCATTGTTCATAACAAAAGTATAATCAATCTTGGTGGCGTTTTGTTCAAATGAAGAATTACTCACATTAAATGCCGTCCCATTAGAATACAAAACTCCCAGCAAAGGAGTTTGAAACAAAACCTCACTGGTGACGTTTATGATTAATGATGAGGAATAGATTGTAGCTCCATTGCTTGGTGAGGGTGAAACAAATTCAATAAGAGGGGTCGTTTCATTACGTAGATCAAGTCGTTCATACGTTCTTGCTGATGCTACATCGGATACTGCTTTTCCTCTACTTGTTAAAATGGTTTCAAGCTCATCAGAGTTCAAATTTTTTCCATACGCTTTTTGATAATAATCTCGAACTAAAACACTCGCGGCTGCCGCATGCGGTGTCGCCATCGATGTCCCACTTAATGACTGCCAACCACCTCCAATCATAGTGGATGTAATCGTCGTACCAGGAGCTACAACAGAGAGCAAATTACCTCGATTAAAGATGAGTTGGTCATTGTCGTTAACTCCTCCAATGGGGGTTGCACTCTCTATACAAGAAGGGCTAGAGATCCCATCAGTCCATCCGTTATTGCCTGCTGCAATAAATACCGAAATATTGTTCGAAACAGCATCATTAATCGCACCAGCTAATACATCATTATTACAATATTGTTGGTAATGAACACAACTTTGACCGGCACAACCCAGACTCATGCTAATTGCACTGATGTTGTATTTTTTGGTGTTACTTGTACACCATTCGATTCCAGCAAGAACGTCGGAAGCGTATCCGGAACCATGATCGTCGAGGGCTTTGACACTCACAAGCGAACTGTGGGGTGCGATGCCTCGGTAAGTTTCATTTCGTGAAGCGATGATTCCTGCCACATGTGTGCCATGTCCCTGGTCATCAACAGGATTGGGGTCGTTGTTGAATGTGTCCCACCCCCCTTTGATTACCGAACAGTTGTTCCAGTTCATGGTAGTAGTAGTGGTTCCGTTTAGTACTTGATCAATACTAAATCCATACCCGGTAACGGAGCTGTCCGAAACTAATCTTATGTAGAGAGTATCGCCTTCAACAGAAGGAGTCCAGACATTCGACGTTGAGCCTTTGTAGACAGCAATCGTTTGGTTATATTGATCGTACACATAGATTCGGTCTAATGAGTCTATGCCATTGCCTACTTCTTCAAGACTGATATTAGAGAAATGAACGGCGATATTGGTAAAGCCAGCTTGGTGGATTTCAAAGCGTTGGTCAAAATCGTTCGTATAAGGATGAGCTGATTCGAGAAGAGGTGTGCCATTAATAGTATTGCCGTCAAATGAATATTGAGTAGGTGAGCAGCCCCCTAATGCAGGATGAGTATATTCTACCCCCGTATCGATAACGCATACACTTAATCCTTCTCCAAGTGAAATGTTTTGTTGTGAAAAATTCCAGAGATATCTGGCACCAATTCTATTAGCTGATTCGTCAAGAGTTAATTGAACCGGATAATCTAAAAAAATTCTAGCAACATGGATATCCTTAGTAAGCTCAACCAACGCATCCGGACTTTTGATTTCACCAGCGAGAATGGGTTGTTCATTAAGTTTTTGAGTAACGATAAAATCAGGATCTTGGGAGTTGGTATTTTGAGGATCAGCGTTATCTTCAGGGGATGCTGCTGAGTTAGATAGTGTTGGATTTGGTATGGAACTATCTACGGACAAGTCCGTGACCTCTACTTTCTCACTCAGGTCGTTGAGGAAGGCATCTTGTGTTTGTTGGATATTTTGAGTCTTTTGAAGAGCATCCGGATTAGGTTGGGTTGGACTGGATTCTTCAAGAATGATAATAACATGAGGTTCACTCTCACCTTGTCGGATTTGTTGTACAAGTGCACTATCCATTTTCTCAGTACTAACACGAACACCCTGTTCGAGAACCACATAGCCTTCAAGACTGGTAGGAGAATTTGAGTAACCAAAACCAAAAAAAGCCCAGGTAAATAAGCCGGTCAACGCAATAAACCCTATTAGAATGCCCACTCTCCCCCAATATATTTCGTACTCCATCTATCCAACCTTTTTAGGAGGAATAAAGTCAAAAATGTTATTTAAATGTTTGGGAGAAGATGGTCCTAAATGGATATGTTCCTAAATGGTGAGGTAATGGTGGGCATTATCCCATTCATCTCATTCTTCGGGTACGCAAGCTGTTTCTGCCAATCCCAAAGAAGCAAAGGGCAATCACGATGACAAAAGCAAAGAGGACAATTTCTTTCATGTTTGAGCTAAGCTGTCGGTAGCGATCAATTGCTGAACCTACGAAAGGGAGCCGTCCCCGATTCAATGATGATTCCTCTTGATTTTGTTTTTGTCCTGCATTTGTAGCAGCATCAGCAGTCTTAGATTGAGAACTATCTTGATTATTTTCTTGTGGAGATAAACCAGAATCTACCGCAGGAGCTTCGTTTGGTACAATGGACTCAGGTGTTGCTGCCGGGGTTGCTTTTTTAGCAGGTGCGATACCGCCCCCTCCACCACCACCGCCTCCTCCCCCTCCTGAGCCACCAGATCCGCCACTAGTAGATGATGTTGAAGGACAGCCGTTAGTGCACGAGCCACCACAATCAACGCCTGCTTCGTTCCCATTTTTAGCACTATCGCTGCAGGAAGTAACAGTAAAAGAAAGTAAAGTATCGTTCTGGTGTTTCGTACTAAAATTATCTGTCGTAGTCAATGTGAATTCATACGTCCCTGTCGAGAAATTGTTAAGATACCATGAACAGCTTTGATATGTACTGTTCCCGTTACAAGTATTGTTAAGAGTGCTGGACCCAATTACAAAGCTAATGTTGGAGAAATTTGAATAATCACGTACCGAAAGATTTATCCATTGATACCCATCGCGCTGAATATGAACCTGTGAATTTAATGTTAATGAGGTTACTGTGGGAGATTTTGAATCATTGACCAGAATTGTGTGAGAGGTTTGATTACTTTGATTGCTACCGGTGGCGTTGAAAATAATAGTTTCATTTCCTACACGATAGGTTTCAAATGAAATGTTTTGTCCTGTAAAATTAAGAGAATGAGCAGTAATATTCCAGGTGTAATTGAGGGTATTACTATTAAACCCACTCACACTTCCTAGGCATGACAATATTTCGCCCAACTCTACAACGGTGTTGTTATTAGGACTTGTAATCGTAACTGTTGGCTGACTGGTATTAATGGCAATAGTTAAATTTCGAATTTCTGAATATCCCGTTACTAACCCACTCACGTTTCCTGCAACACGATAAGTATAACTAGTATTAATAGTAGGAGAGAGAGCCAGCAAAAATAATGTACTATTAACTCGCGTTAATGTATCACGTAACTGCGAGCCATTACTAAACGTTAGTTCCGCTGTAGCATTAGTAAGAGGTTGGGATGAGCTAACATTGAATGTTGCAGTGTTATTTACAAGAGAATTATTAGAGGGAGTTGGTGAGATAAAATTGAGCATTGGGCTTATTGCTCCAGTTACATTAATCCGACTAAAAACCAAACTATTACGGGTATCGTTAATTCGAATTCCCGTTACATTTAGACTTGAGACAATCTCGGCAGGAGTGATGTTTCGGTTTTGAACCACATTCCAATATTGTGCGACCAATAATGCGGCTCCAGCAGCATGAGGTGTTGCCATTGAGGTCCCTGCTAATGCAAAAAAGCTGTTATCCAAATATGGTGCACAAATTTTATCCCCATTGGTACACGAAGAAGTCCCTCCAGTTGCTCCACCCGGTGCAAGAAGCCCCAACCGTGGACCGCTATTGCTGTAACTAGAAATGGCGTCAGCTTTTGTAGTCGCACCAATCGCAGTAACATTAGCAATACAACCTGGTGCACTTAATCCGTTAGTTTGAGCATCATTTCCTGACGCTGCAAACACGACGATTCCTTCACCAACAGCAGCGTTCACCATCTGTGCTGTTGAGGTGAAAGAACTATCACACGCAGAAGAACTATGATACGATGATGTTCCTAAACTCATACTAATAACCGAAATGTTGTATTGTATTTTATTCTGAATACACCATTCAATCGCGGCATCTACATCTGAGAAAAATCCATCTCCCGAGCTATCGAGCACTTTGAGCGCGACCACTTTTGCACCAGGAGCAACTCCTTTGTATGTCTCGTTACGCGAAATAATTGTCCCTGAAACGTGCGTTCCATGTCCATTGTCATCAAGAGGATCAGCATCACTATTCACTAAATCAAAACCGCCTGCAACTCCAGGACAGGTATTCCAGTTTGCAGTTACGTTAGTAGTACCATTAATAATTGAATCAACATAAAAACCGTATCCTGTAACAGAACTGTCAGTAACAAGTTGAATACTTATCATTCCACCACTCACATACGGCGTCCAGATATTTGTCTGATTACCTTTGTACACTGCCACCGTACGATTTTGCCCATCTAGAATAAACACGCGATCTGATGCGTCAGTACTGCCCGCAGGGGCTTCTAAACTAATATTAACAAAATGAATGGCAATAGAAGAATAGTTTGCTCGATAAATAGTGGTTGTACTATTAAGATTATTAGCGTAAGGATGTGCTGATTGGACAACAGTTGGTAGTGTTTCTTGAGTTCCATTTGTCTGATATGTCATGGGAGAACAGGAACCAAACGCATTATGTCGATAATCAATTCCGGTATCAATAACGCAAGCGGTTTGACCAGATCCGTTGAGGTTGATTCCGAGATACGAAAGATTTTGGATTCCATTTGAACCGATAAGAGGAACGCTCGCATTAAGCATGATAGATACGGACGCATCAATAATCACCTCTTTGACAAGACTATTTTCACGCAGGGCGTCGATGGCATCTTGCGTGACCACCGCACTTAACGCAGGAATTGCCTCATATTGATGGGTGAGAAGAAAATCGTTTTGGGGGTCAAGCGTATCTCTTGAAGGTGAATTAGGAGAATTAGAAGCATTAGAGGGATTAAAGGGATTAGGAGAATTTTCAGGGTTGTTTTCGGTAATGTGTTGAGTGGTAAGGTTTTGGGAATCGGTTTGGAGAGTAATTTGAGAGGTAGTGTCTGACGCCGTCGTTGAAGAGGGGTTTTCTGATGAGGAAGAGGAGCTCTCTTGGAGAAGATTGTTTTGAACTTGAACTTCATCTGCAAGATTGTCTAATACTTGTTGTTGTTCTTGTTCGATATTAATATGGCGTTGGTCTTTGAGAATAATAATCACTCGTGCTGTCCCTTCTTCTTCAACAGCGTCAATAACTTCATTGGTTACTTTATCAGCATTAGATGAAAAAACTGGCGTCGAAATGGTTATTACGATGCAGAAAAAAAGAATTATACTGCACAGTACTAAAAGACTTGCTGGCTTAAACATCATCTGGCTCATTTTTGGATTATACGTTTTTTAGATTTTACATTACTAATAATTTAGATTTGTACAGTTCTCTTTTTTGATGATATCCTTAATTGAAGTTAAATTTGAATCGCTGATGTTGGTTGCTGAGTGAGCACTGAACCAATACCT
The DNA here is from genome assembly GCA_023265685.1 of Candidatus Woesearchaeota archaeon. Classification (GTDB taxonomy): domain Archaea; phylum Nanobdellota; class Nanobdellia; order Woesearchaeales; family GW2011-AR9; genus JACPIK01. The sequence continues at coordinate 10,205 of JAHFSP010000019.1, forward strand.
TCTCCGAGGTGAAATGAAAGAGGCATCATCGCCCCCATCAATGTTTGGAGTAAAGATGCCTGGCGTTCGTATCGTTGATACTCAACCATCTCAAAACCATATTTTTGTTTTAAATACACTTTTGCTGTATCTTCGTTACCTAATTCATCAACAAGTCCATTTTCTAGCGCTTCAACACCCAGATAAAACTCTCCCGTTGCTAATTCTTTAACATGATCTCTGGTAAGATTTCTATTTTGAGCAACCTCATCAATAAAAAAAACCTGAATCTTATCAAGTTTTCCCTGTAAGATCTGTTCTTCTTGGGAATTCAACATTCGATAAGGTGTTCCAATATCTTTGTATTTACCTGCAACCAAACGTTCATAACCCACCCCGTATTTCTCCATTAATCCACTAAATTCAAGATAGGAAGAGATAACACCAATACTTCCGGTAATGGACATTTGATTGGCTATAATATGGTCGGTTGATGAGGCGATCCAATACGCACCAGAAGCGCCAACTTCACGAATGACACTAATCACAGGTTTTTGAATAGATTTGATTTTTTTTGCGATTTCATCTGAGGCAACAGCTGAGCCGCCGGGAGAATTAATTTCTAAGACAATAGCATCAATCGAATCATCTTGTTCTGCTTGCGTGAGAAAATCAATAATTTGAGTTGATGAAATCACAGAACTTCCAAACGATGATCCCTCTTCTGTAGAAATTTCTCCAACAATAGGGATTAATGCAACATTACCTGAGTTAGAATTATCAAAACCTGCAAAAATAAGCGGAACGATAAATAACACCGCAAACAAAACAAGCGCGATAATGATCCAGACATTCTTCAACGAACCTGTTTTTCCTTGCTCTTGCAATCTCCCATCCCCCATGGCTTTATTCCTCCATCCAAGATATATAAAACTTGTTGTGACAGAGGCTCTGTGCTTGCGGTAAAGACTAAAAAAAATCCCGAAAAACATAAGAACTATATTCTCTCTTATTCAACCATGAAATCACTTCTTGATCTAGAACAGACTCTGAGCATTGCTAAAAAAATCGCTCAAGAAGCAGGTGATTGTATTTTGTCATATTATGACAAAGAGTATTCAGTAAAAATAAAAGAGAACGATACTCTTAACGTTGTCACCCAAGTTGACAAGAAAGCAGAAAAAATTATTCTCTCGCAGCTCCACAAAAACTTTCCAACACACCATTTCATCTCTGAAGAAACTAAAGTACCATCCATTCCTTCGAGCGCTTATGTCTGGATTATTGACCCCATGGATGGTAGTCGCGATTTCGTCAATAAGACGGGCGATTTTGCAGTTCAAATTGGTCTGTGTAAAAACGGAAAAATACTTCTTAGCGTCGTCTACCTACCCTATTATAACAAAATGTTTTATGCTTGCGTCGGGAAAGGTGCGTTCTGTAATGATGAACGAATCCTGATCTCGGATCGCAAAACACTCTCAAAATGTATTGCTGTTGTCAGCTCACGTATCAAAATTGATTCTGAGGTTCAAAAAATCTATAAAGCAATTCCCACTAAAAAATTAGAGATACGAGGGAGTTTTGGTCTTAAAACTTGTTTTATTGCCAACGGGGTATATGATCTGGTTATCTACAAAAAAAAAAGCGTCAAAATTTGGGATGTTTGTGCCCCTTTGTTAATTTTACAAGAAGCGGGTGGTATGGGAACTCTCCTAGATGGATCACCAATTCCTCTTAATCCTACAATATTAGACTACTCACAACCCATTATTCTCTCAAATGGAGAGATTCATCAACAAATTTTACAAATTTTACGTAAAAAAAATATCGGCGAATAGAAACCAAAGCTTTTTAAAAGACATTCTTTCTTGCACAATACATAGCGGGGTAGAGCAGCTAGGAGTGCTCGATGGGCTCATAAAACTCACTACGTTCGTAATTTTGAACGTGGAGTTCAAGAAACCCATAGGTCGGAGGTTCAAATCCTTCCCCCGCTACTCTTTTCTAAATGTCCTAAGCGAGTAATTTTCATTAAGTCTTCATTGACTTTTCTGTCCCACTTCTTCCTCAAAATATATAATCTTGTTTGCATTCACACAATCAACAAACATCAAAGAGTCACACTATGGCCTACACACTCCATAACACCCTTACTGGCGATGGACTTCCTGGAAGTAATCCCGAGACCAATTTTGGCAATCAAGTATATCTCCTCGCCATTCAACCTCGTTATAATGCCTCTTCCCCAATGCAAGGCTCGCTCTACAATTCACAAATCGCAAACTCACCAAATCCAATTAGCTATGGAAAAATGGGTGCAACACCAGTAAATCATCCACTTACGCAACGAAATTTTGGAATAAATCTCAACGATCTTCTTGGTGGTTCGTCAAAAAAATCTCAATCACCCGATCTTTACACTTCTTCTTTTGCTTTATTGATACTACCCTATGGTCCTTTTAAAGAAGAGGTTGACAACCATATCCATTAGTTTTTTCTATATTACAAAAATTAAATCTCCCCCACAACCTTCTTCAACGTCACCAAATCTTTCTCCATTATTTTTCGAATAGTCGGAAAACGTAATGCCGCTGCCGGATGATACATCACAAAATATTTCCTTCCTTCTTTTGTAATAACAGTTCCATGCAACTTCCCTACGCTCCCCTTTCCCAAACAGGTTCGTACTGCAACACCACCAACAAGAATAATCAGTTTTGGATTGAGAAGAGTAATTTGCTTTTGTAACCACAAATCATTACACTCTCCACACTCTTTCATGGTTGGTGTTCTATTTTTTGGTGGCCGACATTTAACTGAATTCGTGATGAACAGATCAGAACGTTTCACATTGATTGATTCCAGAAGGTCCATAAAAAATTGTCCCCCTCGACCTACAAATGGCAATCCTTCTCGATCCTCCTGTTCTCCAGGAGCCTCACCAATAACCATAATTGGAGCATCTGCAAACCCTTCTCCAGGAACTGGCAAAATCCGACCTTTCCAAAGAGGACACGCAGTACATCGACGGATATCTTCAGCAAGCGAGAAGAGTGATTGTGGCATGAAAAGAATAAGGGAGTACAAGTATAAAATGGTTGTTATTATGAAGTGTTTCAAAATAAAATTTTCAAACGGCACTAAAAGTATTTTCCATATAATCTAAGAATTCAAACAACAATTTGTTAAAAGAGGAGTAATTATTTTTTCGTAATTCATCTTTAGATTGCACAAAAAGAAGATTTTTTCCTTCTTCTAGTTCGTGACTACAATGTGTTATCATTTTTTCTATCGATTCTTTCGTAAATTCAAAATGACACTGGAACCCATATACTTTCGGAGTATATCTCACGATCTGTCTTGGGCATCCTTTACTGGTAGCCAATATTTTGGCTTCTGGTGTTAGGCCAGGCATATCTCCATGCCAATGCCCAACTAAAAATTTTTGAGGAAACGTAGAAAAGAGGGGATCATTCTTTGCATCAGCGGTTAAGTTTAATTCAAAGACTCCAATCTCTTTATTTGGGCTATGATCATATTTTGCACCTAAAGCTTCCCCAATTAATTGAGCTCCTAAACAGATACCTAACACTAGCTTTCCCTGTTCAATTATTTTTTTAATAAATTTAATCTCTTTTTCAGAATCAAAATAAAGACATTGTTCTTTCGTTGTTGCAGGTGATTGTGGTCCTCCCATGATGATTAAAAAATCAATAGCTTTTGTATTTAGGGGTAATACTTCTTTTTGATATAAATGTGTATAGGTGATTTTATGTTTCTTATTTTCTCCCCAGGTTCGGATTGCTCCAGGAGCTTCGAAACTCTCATGCATAATTATATGGATGTTCATATATCAACACCTATTAATTAATAATTCCAATCACTCTGCACGGCGCTCCATCTCCATCTTTTATCTTTAATGGTAGAACATAACATTGGAATCTTTTTCCTGCTAATTCTTTCAAATTGATAAGATTTTCAACAATAAGAATATCATGTTTAAAGAACAATTTATGTAAAGTGTATGGTGAATTATCTGGGGTAGAAGAGTCTAATCCTACTATCTTTATTTTTTTATCAGCAAGAGCTTGTGCTATTTTTGGACTTAATACGGGATTCTGTTCAAAGTAACCTTTCTCGTACACTTTATCGCTATGGGCTGTGAAAAAGAAGACTATATCTCCTCTCTTAACCATTTTTAAATCAGTATCAATCTCTTTTTGTCCTCTAACATCTAACACAATACCCTCGCCAACAAATTTCTCCATCGGATAATCACTTAATGTTTTACCTTTTGCAATCATATGGGAGGGAGCATCAATGTGCGTAGAAAAATGAGAATGAAATGTTAAAACTTTCTTTCCAATAGAATCTTTTTCAACAGTAGAATACTGTTTAATAATAATTTCAGGATCACCTGGCCAATTAGGAGTTTTATTATCAATAGGTAAAGTTAGATCAATAATCATATCAAATAACAAAATGATTTAATATATAAAATTAGCTAAGTTCAATCTTTCTCCTAACTCCTAATCTTATACCCTTTCCGAAACAAATGTACGCTCAACAAAAAGAACCCAACCGTCAATACACTCACAATCAACACAGAATACCAAATACTAATATCACTCGTTCCTAAAAATCCATAACGAAATCCATCAATAATATACACAATTGGGTTAAATGAAGCAACCGTTCGCCAAGGCTCAGGCAACGATCCAATTGAATAGAAAATGCCGCCAAGATATGTCAATGGTGTAATCACAAATGTCAAAAAGACATTCATCTGATCAAAATTATTCGCCCATAAGGCCGTCACAATTCCTGCAAACGCAAACAACAACGTAGTCATGAGCGCAAAGAAAATCAACGCTCCAACATGCGCAACACTCATTGGTGTTAAAATCGCACTGACAACGACAATTCCAATTGCCACTAAAAGAGCACGCACAACAGCGCCCATCGTAAGTCCCCAAATAATCTGCCAATAGGAAATAGGTGAAACTAAGAGCTCTTGAATACTTCCATGAAACTTCTGAATAAAAAGCGAGAACGACGTTGCCGCATACGAACTCATGATAATCCCCATCATCAATAACCCGGGAACAATAAACGAAAGATACGAAACCCCGCCTACTGTGGGAACATGAGATCCAATTGCCGCACCAAAAATAACAATGAACAAACTCGATGTAAGAATCGGAGGAATGATAGATTGCGTCCAAATACGCAGTACCCTCACCGTTTCACGTCGCACTAATGTCCAAAGTGGTATCCAATTGTTTTTATCCATGGTTATCGTTATCGCTTGTATCTCAACTTTTCTACATCATTGTTTCTTGAGTCAGTTTCATAAACACATCTTCAAGCTTATTTTTAGTACCATGCTCTTTTCCTTCTCCTTTAAGCAGGTTCTCTTTTGTATCTAACTTAATGATTTTACCATGATGGATAATCGCGATACGTTCACATAACGCTTCCGCTTCTTCAAGATAATGAGTAGTTAAGAGAATAGTTGTACCACTCTTATTCAGCTCACGAATATATTCCCATAATGATTTACGAGTCTCAACGTCCACACCGGCAGTTGGCTCATCAAGAATCAAAATTTTAGGTTTATGAACTAACGCTCGCGCAATCATGACTTTACGCTTCATACCCCCAGAAAGGGTACGCATTGACTCGTTTCGCTTTTCCCACAACCCCAACTGACGAAGCAGCTGCTCTACACGTTTTTTTCTTTCTTCTTTCGCAATACCAAAATATCCCGCATTAAAATCAAGAATGTTATACACTTTTTCAAAAATATCAAAATTAAACTCCTGTGGCACTAACCCCACTAAACGACGTGCATCTTCATATTCTTTCTCAACATCCTTGCCAAATAACATAACCTCGCCAGATGTTTTCGTTGTCAGCCCCGTAAGAATCCCAATCGTTGTCGTCTTGCCAGCTCCATTCTGCCCTAACAACCCGAAAAATTCCCCTTCCTTTATTTCAAGATTAATTCCATGAAGAGCAACGCTATGGGGATACTTCTTAGTAAGATTATGAATTGAAATAGCGGACTGCATCTATTTCTCAGATACCTGTCCATTCTTAAATATTTGTTTCCTTTGAGGGGTACATAATTCCTAATAAAAACCAACAAAGAGAAATAAAAATCAACAGAAACTTTTCAATAAACGACAAAACATTCTCTAAATATCCACCAATACTTGTGCTTTCCAGGCATTATCCTGCTTAAACACTTCAAACATGTGTCGCGTGATCGCTTTGATATCTACTTTGGGATCATGACGAGTATGATCAATCTTCTCCCCACTTGCCCAACACACTAAACTATACTTCCCATCATGCTCATCAATGGTAATCTCAAACTTACTAAAGACCAATTGTTGATAATCTTTGAAGAACACCAAATCATCCAAAAAATCATACAATAAATTTCCAATATTCTTGTCTTCACCTAGAATTTTTATTTTGGTTTTACGATGTACCATTTCCACATCAACCATCGTCTCCTCAACCGCCAGAGCACACTGTTCAAAAAGCTGTGGCAACGTCTCTGCTTTCGCAACGAAAAAAACATCAGCAGTATGATCAAGGAATTTATGAAACGGCTCCATAGCAACTCAGAGCCAGAACCCATTTATATGTTTGTCGGCGTTCCAGAAAGTAAAGCACTAATCTTGGGATCCACGTAATTTTGAAGGATCTACTGTTCCTTTTGAAATCCTTTGTTGTAATAACGTATTTAATTGCTCAACGGTAACGCCAACTTCTTGAGAAACTCTCCATCCATAACTTTCTTTTGCCCTTCCAGGAATAAGTTGATGTGTAAGAACAAGATTACCCTCTTCTTCTTGAAGAACTTCTACTTGCATATTACGAATACCAACAAAGCGACCCTCATCAACAATCTTTGCTAGGTCATGAAGATGTGTTGTAAAAATAAATGGCAAGTTCATCTGATTTGCATATCCTAACAGGGAGAGTGAATCTTGTAGACCGCTTGGAACATCTGTGCCCCCACAAGGTTCATCAAACAATAAAAAATCGTCAGGAGTTAATAATTCACACAGTTTTCTTGCGCGGGTAAGTTCATTTTTATGTCGTCCTTTTCCATCATCTACTTCTTCTTTAATTATAAAATGAGTATACACTTCTCCAACTGGCTTTTCCATTCTGAAATATTTTGCAGGCACTCGTATCCCTGCTTGAGCTAATACTATTGCCAAACCAAACGCCTTTCCAGATGCGGTTTTCCCACCATCATTTGGCCCAGTAACAACAATGCCATTACTCTTGGAGTTAGTATTATAATCATTCAACATAAAATATCCGTCTTTTTTCTTTGCAATCGCCGCAATGGTCGGATGAATGACGCCTGTCATTTCTACCCCATCACTTTGACCAAATAACGGTCGTGAAAATTCGATCCCAACCTTATCCCATTCTCGATACATTTTCCCTAATGCCGCATAAAATGAAAATTGTTCTTGCATACCTCTAGTCAAAACATCACAAAAAGTAGCTAATGGTTCAAAATTAAGTCCAGTAAGTTCTGAAATAAGATGACCAAATTCATTTCGTATTAAACCTGTGACGCGTCGAACAATAACCTCCTCTCCTAAATCATGAGGCAGTTTCCCATCAGCATTTGGAAGGGTACTAAGAAGTTGGTCTATTTTCGACTGCGGCATAACTGGCCCTATTTGGATTACAACCTTAGCTCCATCAACAGGTTCATATTCAAAAGCGACAAAATATCTTCCCCCCTCATGAACCATGCCCGCATATTTAGTCCAACCCTGATAAATGGGATGTCCTCGAACAGCATTAAGAAAGTCACGAACTTCTCTCATTCCTTGACTTTTTGTATTTTCAAGAGCAGAATCAAACTCATCAATCGCAGCATCCAAAATCGCAAATGATTTTGGCAGATTATCCCATTTTTTGTACACATATCTTCCCCATTGATCTCTCATCCTGTGCCTATTATGGTCAATTGCGTATGCATCTAGATTCATCTCCCCAGCTTCTAAAGCTTTTTCATAAAACTGAGTCATAGCTGAAACTAATTGAGGATTAACACTAAGGTCATCTTGCACATCTAAACGATAATTTATTAGATCTACATCTGTTGTAAATGTCCGAATGGCTTGAAGCACTTTTGAAATTCCTCTTCCTTCAAGTGTGTCAGATCTACGTAAAGTACCATAACTATCTTTTTCAGTTCCTAAACAGTATTCTTCAAGTGAGGCAACTCCCAAGTCTTCATAGAACTGTGAACGTAATTGTAATCGTGTCCGATCTGACTCAGAAAGATTTCTCCCACCATCGCGACGCTCTCGTAATAAGTCATAATCTCTATCTAATGGTTGCAACTTAGTAATATCTGGGAATTGTAAATCGGTAACTTTTTCAGGGAGTGCGAGAACGAGTTTATAATGTTCAGCCATACTTTGCAAAAATTTTAAGTACTTTTTATAATTTTAGATTCTCTATTACCCCAATGAAAAGTCAAGTACCTCCTTATCTCTCATGCTCTCAGGTTTTGATTCATTATTCTTTCTCATTTTAAACAGCCCCTCTTTCTCCAATTTCATACACAATTTCAATAACCATTCTTCATCAACAGATGTGTAATCCTTCTTCACTGCGAGTCCTAACTCCTCAATCCGAACTTTCTTTCTTTCATTCTTACGAACCCACTCTACGATTCGTCCACGAAAAATCCGATTGGGAATAAATTTTCCATTTTCATTAACACCCTGTTCCTTCTTTTTCTCCCGAACTTGCAACACTTCTTTTTTACCTACTTCATATAATGGAAAGAATCGACAACTTTGGTGAAGAGGGCATAAAGAACATAATGGCTCTTTACGCATGCACACCAACGACCCAAAATCCATAAGTGCGTTATGAAACACACTACTTTTCCCAACAGGAATTTCTCGCGCTGCCAAGTCAAACAACTTTTTCTCACCACTTCTATCAAGAGGCTCACCTTGATCTTTCCCTTCAAAGTAGCGTAGAAAAATTCTTCGTACATTCACATCAATTGCTGGTTCTTCCAGATTAAATGCAAACGATAACACCGCGCCTGTTGTATATGGCCCCATCCCTGACAATTTGAGTAACGCCTCTCGCACACGTGGAATCTCGCCATCGTATTTATTCATCACCTCAACCGCAAACTTCTGTAATAACAACGCCCGACGATTATATCCCAAGCCACTCCAGGCTTGAATGACTTCTGCTTTAGACGCCAAAGCTAAATCACTTAACGTAGGAAATAATGTCAAGAATTCTTTATACTTGTCAATTACCCGAGAAACCTGCGTCTGCTGCAACATAATTTCAGAAACCAAAACCTGATACGCAGTAGCATTATGTCGCCAGGGAAGATCTCGTTTGTGAGTAGAATACCAATCCAACAGCTCATCTGAAAAAGACATACTTCTTTGAAAGCGAAAGACTATAAAAATGATTATGCATCGATCTACTTTTTCACACTATATGCTTCTGCAATCTGAGCAATTGTTCCAAGATCTGTCGTCATTTTCTTATCATGACGAACTCGCTCTGCAAAACAATTTGTCAGATGAAGGCTTACTCTGCGTACTGGATCAAAACCAATCGGAAATGCACAACTATTATACTTTAAATCAAAAACCTTAGCTTCAAGTACAATAGGTTCAGCTGTAGAAATGAGTAACTGTGGACTTGGAAACGCAGTTGATTTCTTTATAATATCAGGCCATATACTAAAATAATGTTCCATTTTTCTAAAACCATCTTTGTCTTGCGTTTCTAAACGATGGAGAGAATCGAATAGTAGTTTGTTTGTATATATGAACTGATCACGTTGAGGGCTACTTGCTTTAATTCCTTTAAGTCCTCCATCAAAATCATCTTTTGCATTTTTATACGTTTCATATAATTTAAGTAAATCTTGTCCACGAGGCAACGAGTCAAAAAACAGTTCAATATCTACTCTTCCTATTGCTTCTCTTACTGTTGTTTCTCCTATTGTTTTTCTAAGAAGCCGTTGTCCATATTCAAGATAAACATCTTTCAATAGAACTAAAGAACTCTCAGTATCAATTCGTGATGGCAATAACTCCATTAACTCTTGACGTAATGCATCAAGTCTTCCTGCTTGATCCTCGGTTTTAATCTGCTTTCCCGAACTATCTAAATTAACTTTAAATGCAGGAACATATCGACCAAGAGTAGGATCATATATTCCCAGAAGCGCACCTGCAAGAGTATCATTACGAAGATCTTTCTGACCTTGACGTACATAAGCCCCCAAAACGACCGCATCAACCGTCTCATAATTCTTAATTTTTATCGTCTTAGCAAACTCTCCTCCCTCATCACCTTCAAGATATTGTGCAACACAAATCCCTTCTAACTTCCTCGATTCCGCTCTTCGAACATAGGCAATTAATTTTTTCTTATCACGAATACGCTCTCGTTGCACAATATGAGCATTCAGACCACGACCATCAATATAAGATGCAAGTTGATCAAGCATGCTATGTACTTCTCGATAGTTCTTAGGCAAATGTGAAAATGACTCAAGAGCTGCAAGTTGTTGATCACGAGGTAGATTCCAGCTATCTGGATGAGCAATGGCAAACAAACTGTGAAATGATAAAGTAACTTTAAAGTCGTCACGTGGCTGACCCGTTTCATCAAAGAGATCATCCTGCGCAAAATACTGTTGCAACAATTCAGATTCCACTCCTATACTCCCCTTACGTGGCCAATACGTTGCACCAGGAAGTCGCGCTTGAATACGATTAAACCCTGCAAGATGTGAATGACGTTGATTAATTAATTCAGCATCTCCGATCATCACAGGTAATTGATCTAAAGTCTTATGTAACTCTGGAAAAAGACGTAAATCATACGGTGTAAATTGTCGAGTAACTGCAGTGATATTGGGATGTGTAAACCCTTCATGTGGTCCAACATGAAGTTGCATACGAAATCCATTCTCTTTGATAGATGCAGTTGTCCACACTCGCTTACCATTATGAGAAAGACGTATTGACTCTGGTCTGCTGATAAATGTAGGGTTAAGACATGCAATCATTCGGCCTAACTTCGGAGTCTTTCCCTCAACATATACCTCTCTTTGATACTGCGCAAAATCTAGAATAACCTCATCTGGATCATTTCGTCCAAACTCTTCAACATATCGCCCAAGTTCTGCTCGAAGCAATCTTTCAGACAGTGTATCACCAAAGTCTTCAAACATCAACGATTCAATACGAGCCCGCTGCTCATCTGCCATAAATTGACCCATGACCCAAAAACACCAATAACACTTTAAGAAGATTTCGAGATTCCAGTTGTGGATATTTGTTCCCACTTCTGAGAGATAAAATTATAAAACAATCAATCTAAATCATTTTCATGACTCACTCATTAGATCACATTGCTCAGGAACTTCAAAAAAATCCTTATGAAACACGTCTCCATCAATGTTTATCTGTTATTGCACCTCAACTGCCTCTTGCAAAAGTGTATGCAGTCACGCCTGTTGGAGAAACGCAAGATCAAGAAGTCACGAATCAATGTTTAAGAATTCTAAGACCATTATACCTATCCAGTGAACCTTCACATCTAGGCGTTGTTTCTATAAATGGAGCCAATAGATCCAGTGGCGTATTTGTGTCTACAATGAATTGGGATATTCGAGGAGCATACCCCTCTGTAGGCGAGATTACTATTGGTACATTAGAAAGAGATGAAATAAAAATCTTACAAGGAACTGGACCTTGCATGTATGACGCATCTCTCTTTGGTTGGGAAGCAGCAAGATGGTTTGATTTCCTCGATTCTGCAAGAACCCGAAAAGATCTAGATGATTACCTTCAAGAAAAATTTATTGGTTTACTCCCAATCTGACGTTAAAACTCCACCACTTTTTCTTTTCGTAACAATTCTCGTTGCCAGTGCCGTATATGATCTAACGAGTGTGAAATAACTGCTTCACGAATATCATCCGTACTAATCAACAAATGCGGCTTCATTGCTAAGTTCAATGCCAACGCATTACGTCGCTGTGTAATCCCCTCAATTTGATGTTTTTGATCTTCTGTTAATGCTAACCGTACCGTTTTTACACAAGCACTATTTTGATCACATTCACTCAGAGCTAATTTAACTCGAGATACAAAAATCTCTGCATCATGATGCACCGCAGGATTTACTCCTTTCACACTCTTCCAAAACACTAAACTTGTTTGTGGATTTTGTGCCAATTCCAACAAAATACTATTTGAAAAAATCATAAATTGAGGTTTGTCCGTCTTTTGTGCTAATCGTCTACGCTCTTCAAACAACACTCGTGCCACGGCTTTATTCATCGGTGGTAATCGTTTTACACCACTTATATCATCATACTCTTGCTCTTCATAAACCAATTCCTGTTTAGCAAGATGATGACACTCTTCACCCAACCATTCTAATCGTCCTTTTTGCTTCAACTCCTGAATTAATCTCTTTTTCAACTCAAGTAAATGAGCCGCATCTGTAATCGCATACGAAAGCATATCCTCACGTAACGGTCGACGTGTCCAATCTACTCTCTGAAAATGACTATCCTTGTGAATCCCAAAATAATTTTCTAATAACGATCCCAACCCACATTGATCCTTGCCTAAGAAGAAACATGCTAACTGCGTATCAAAAAATGGTTCAAGCTGACAATGAAACTGTGAATTCAAAATCCGCACATCAAAACTAATGTCATGCAACACCTTCAACACACGAGGACTACGAAACACATCGAGAAGCGGCGAAATATCCCCCACTAACAACACATCCACAATCCAATGCTTCGTACCAGTTGAAAGTTGAATTAACGTAATATACGTCCCATAATGATGCAGATTATTTTCACATTCCAAATCAAGCGCCAGCTCATCTAGATTTTTCCATTCTATGGCGGCAGCTTTAAGTTGCTCAACGGTTGTGATATACGTAAATGGAAGCATTATACTATTAAATAAGAACGATTCTATAAAAAGATTAACCTTTCCTCACCACATACACAATCTCACCATCAAACTTCAACACCTCAAAAGAATAGCCTAATCGATTGCACAAATATTCTACCCAGCCTCGTCGAGGTGCTGTCATTTCTTTGCCACTCATGGTCTTGGTCGCAAAACTCATCACCACAAATCGAGCAGGCACCACTTTCAATATGTCCTCTGTTTTCTTATGTCCTTTTCCTCGATCCAAATGGTCTGTGACCTTAAACATAAAACACACATCTGAACTCATCAAGTGCCGTACCGCTTCCACATCACCAATATCCAAAATTCTCGCTGAGGCATCAATCCCTCTATACTGTTGACGAACCCGCGAAAAAAAATAATCCAACACCGCAAGCTCTTGTTTACTAATATCATACGCTAGATACCTAACCTCAGAAAGACCCATCAATGGTAAAGACAAAGGATTAAGTCCACATCCCAAATCAAGAATCGTTTTCGGCTCACCCGTACGTCGAAATATCTCCTGATACATTTGCTCATAAAACGGCAACCGCTCTAACGTAGAATGATGTAGTGACAACAACTCCTTCAATGCTCGTTTTGCATATTTACTGCTAAAATAAGTCTCAACATTCTCTTTTGTTACTATTCCCTGTGTACGAAATAACCCATAAACTCGTCGCAACAAAGCCCGTACGTCCTTCACAATAATCTTTGTTACTGCCCCTTTCTCATTAAACGCTTTACTCTCAAACTCCCGACGTACTGCCAGATTCTTACGAAAATATTCTTCTAACGTATTACGCACAAACGACACATCAAGACCTCGTAATTCCTTCTTCTTAACAATAACCTCAATAAGCATAGCAGTAGAATCAATCACAAACCAACTAACTTAAACACTCTATAAAAAACTTTGTTGAAATTTCCGATTTACTTCTTTCGAGAATGATTACGTTCTCCAGACCCTTATACCCACAAAAACTGCTGGCAATAAAATTACAATTAACAACACTAACACACCCACTCCTCCAAATCCAATTGTCTCTCGCATCTGTGAAAGACCATATTTAAGAACACCAAAGCCAGAAAATAATCACTACTTCGCAGTAAATTCAAACACCAGGTTTATATATCCAGTCTAATTTTATAGATATATGGCTGATGCTACTGAGTTTGAGCAGTCAACTTTACAATTATTATTTTCTAAAGAGGAATATCGGCAATTCAAAGAAATCGTCGCAGATGTATGCTCAACATTTCCAGATATCAAAGGTGCTTTTATAACTGGAAGCTTGACTCAGAAAATGGGTCTTCCTGATCCACCAGCACCTAATGAAGATTTGGATGACCTAGCTAAAGCTTATGCTAGTATTGTTGGACGAACCAGGAGAAAATTGTTTCCACATATTGATTCTGATTTGGATTTTTGGATACTGACTGAAGAACAAGAAGGTAATGAGAGAATTCCGAGTATCCTTTGTGAAAGAGCCCTTGATTTATTGCAGTGGTATTCCTCACATGGTGAAAGAGTTGATTTGGTGGATTGGATTCATTTAAAACGTCAGGCTTTCGATGAATTTTACAAAAAACCATTTTTATATTCTAAAAGATGGTTAGTCACCAGCCAAAATCCTGCACATGCTATTGGATTCAAAAAAGCATTGGAAGAAAGAATTGGGGACTATTTACCAAAATTAAGAGCTAAAATTGATTATTATTTTAGGAAAAGTTTTCCTGGCCAGTTTATCGAAACGAGATCATTCCCCTCTTCTGTTTTTAATCTAAAAACTGAAAGAATACCTGTAATGGATACTGAAGATAGGACCCCATTTCCATTTTATCTAAGAGATTGGGTTGACTTAGAACGAAACTGTTTAA
>JAHFSP010000020.1 GCA_023265685.1 Candidatus Woesearchaeota archaeon
CACAACACATTGTTCGTGCTGGTTCTTTACGTCATAATCCAACCCATACTTCTCTACAGGAAATGCGCAATTTTGAAGGTGACTTTGATTCATTTGAAAATAAACTCTATACTCAAAAGAGTTCGATTGGATTAATATTGGGTGCACGCGGGACAGGTAAAAGCGCGTTAGGGATGCGTATCTTAGAGAATATTCATAGTCAGACGCAACGTGAGGTGTATGCTCTGGGTTTTAAAGCAGAGAGTTTGCCAAGTTGGATTACAACTGTTTCTTCTCTTGAAGCTGTTCCTAATGGTTGTTTTCTGCTGATTGATGAGGGAGGGTTGACGTTTTCAAGTCGTAAGTCAATGAGCGATAAGAATACGTTGCTTTCAGAGTTGTTATTTATTGCACGTCACAAAGATGTGAGTGCGTTGTTCATCACACAAAATTCGTCGACGATCGAAGTTAATGTGTTACGACAAGCAGATTATTTATTTTTGAAACCATCGAGCTTGTTGCAAAAAGAGTTTGAGCGCTCAAAGATTCAGGATATGTATCAAGATGTTGATGAGCACTTTCAAAAGCATAAAGATGTGCCTGGTCTAACCTATGTGTATGCTAACGCCTATCGTGGATTTATGACGAATACTTTGCCCTCGTTTTGGAGCGATGATGTGAGTAAAGCATTTGCAAAGAGGAAGTAGAGGCACTAAATCTTTTTGAATTATGGTTGTTTTATCTCTTTTATGTCTCGACCTGATAGAGAAATGACGCTGTGTTTTCTAGTTCGTGAAAGTGGGCTGAGTCGAGAGGTTGTGTTAGCTGCTAAAAAAGGTGGGAAATGGGATTATCTTAACGGATATGGTGGAAAAGTAGAAGGGGGTCAAAGTGTTGAGGATGCGGTTCTTGATGAGTTGTCTAAAGAATCGAGCGTTGTCGCAGCGGCTACTGATCTGAAGTATAGAGGATATATTGATTTTCATGTGGCGGAGGAATTATTTGGAGAAGGAAAGGGTAGAAATCATCGTTGTCACATCTATGTATTAGAAAAATGGCAGGGTCAACCCTGTGAGACGAAGGAGATGGGTCAACCGGAATGGTATTGTGTAAGATCATTACCTTTTGATAGAATGTGGTCAGATGATCGCTATTGGGTTGAACAAGTGTTAGTTTATGATCAGAGGGTGTATGGAGAAGTATATTTGGGGATTAAGAGAGAAGTTACAAAGATGAGTGTGAGATTTGTTGATGTTATTTGATTTGTTTTCTCTTCTTAGATTCTGGTTCTTGTAAATAATTCTCAGCTGTTGTGACCGACCTTCCTAACTCTTTTTCCGTTTCTTTTCTTGCATTTCCGGCTATTGTGCCGCCTTTTATTGAGGCCACTTTACACTCATTAAAACCATCTGCGCCATCTTTTTTGGTAATTTCAGTTGAAATTCGTTCACCAAGCATACCAAATAGTAGCTCTAGGTCATCCATGTGATCTCTAAGATTTTCATTCTTTAACCCTTTGAGTCTTTTATATTCAGAAGGTGTTATTCCAAAGGTTGCTTTTGAAATCTCAGCCGTAAGAATAGAAAATTCTTTTCCCTCTTTGACACTCCTCTTCTTCCACTCGTCTGTCAATTCATCTCTTATTACTATTCCCCTAACTCTCTTCTCTATCCACTCCTCTGAATAACCTTTTTGCTGGTAAAGTTCTTTCATACGTTTTTGAGCCAATTCTGGATCCTGAATTTCCTGTACTCGCTCGTACCCAACTTTTGCTAGCCATAATTTGAATGGTTCAGCTTTTTTGGATGGAATTGATTGGATGATACGAAAAATACCCTCCGTATTTGCACAGTCTGTTTCCCTGAGCTTACCATCTTCAGCAAGTAACTTCAACTGTACACAATTTGTGTACAGTTCAACGCCGTTTTCAGCTTCACGTGTTTTAAGCATGTTCCAATAATTTCTGGGATTAGAGCTATCCGTGAGAGTTTGAATTACATCAATAACAGAAAAATACCATTCATTACTTTGCCATAATTTGCGGATGTGTTTACCCTCAAAGATTGAAAGCGTGTTGTGTTCTTCCATACAGAATCTCATTAAGACCGCTCTTTATATACTCTTTCTGGACTTGACTAGTGTGTCTAGTGGCTCACTCTTTTGCATTTTTCCACATTAGTTCAAAGTAGCTGCGAAAGCTCTCAGCCATGTTTTCATCTCTGATTACGATAGTGATGGGGACTTTTGAGATTAATACAAACAGTACGGCATTGGGGAAAATGTCGATCCAATGGGGGCTGGGAAATTGTTTTGGTAGGTAACGAACAAATGTATTTTTCATTTTTGTGCGTAATTGGCCGTATTTTCTTGCATCTGAGTTATAGATAATTTGCATTCCTATGTGCCGTTTTAATCGCTGTTTGTGAAATTCAAGAAAATAGCCTTCAAGGAGGTCGTTAGCTGATTTTGGACAGCCTACGGTGAGAAATGTTTCTTCACTTTTGTAGGTGAGCATTAACTCATCACGAATGGCTTTCATTGCTTGGTAGCCTTGGTATATTTCGGCAATCGGTTTGTTGTCGATTGAGGAGCGTTGTAATAATAACTGTGGTAGAATCTCTTGGACTTGTTTTTTTGTTTTTTCAAGTTCTTGTTCTTGACGTTCTACGTATTCAATGATCATATTTGGGTCGTTTGCGATAAAATATTTTGTTCCATCTTTGTGGATAAATCCCACTAGTCCTTTTTCAATAAGTTTGTCTAGAATATCGTAAATCTTGGATTTTGACACGCCGCTTTCTTTACCAATTGGTCCAACTGTAGATTCACCTAGTTTATTGAGAGCGAGATAGACTTTGATCTCACCTTTGGTAAGTCCTAGTTTTTCTAAGAGCTGATGTTCCATAGGCCTTTGAATCTTCTGTTCTTTATAATTCTTTGTGATGGTAACCTACTAGGGGGGAGACTAGATTAATATACTCTCTAAATCTGTAATCACTTATTAGTATTAACTTATTAGGGGAAAATATGGACTTAACAACATTGGACGAACGTCTTTGTGGGAAACTCATTTGGTATCAAATCCCGCTGCAGGAGTTGGAATTGTACCAAACGCTTGCTCAACAATATACTGGCGTATGGGTTGATTATGAAAGATATATGAAAGCAGGCCTACTAAACGTCCAAGAAGGACAAACGGGAGTCCTGCTAGTCAAATTTGAACATAACACTGGCATTGAAAAATTAGGTTTCCATCGCCACCCAGCTTCCGACAGACAAATTGTGATCCTTGAAGGTACAGGTCAATTCCATTATGGATTTCCTTTAACTTCCCTAGATGTCTCAGAGGGGATCTATTTGGAATTTCCCCGTGGCACAGTTCATACGTTTACTACCACAGAAAAAGACATGATAGTTCTCTCTATTCACCGTCCCTTCATTGCGCTGGGCGATGAAGAATGTTTGGAGATGTACATAAAATGAATAAGAAAACTGGTACAAATGTTGCTCCGACTGACCTACATTACGATCATTACTCTACGGCTAAGTATGATGATGAAATTAAGCGTGTTATTCCAGGATGGAGGGAGCTTCACCAACACATCGGAAAAATTATTGAACGAGAGTATAAAGTACGTGATCAAGTCAAAGTCATCGAATTAGGTGTAGGAACGGGGCTTACTGCACAAGTGCTGCTGGAAAGGCTGCCGTATGCTCTCTATGCAGGGATAGATTTTTCAGCCACAATGCTTGAAGGCGCCAAACGCCGGCTTGAACAGTATCAAGTTGCAGTGTTTATAGAGGGAGATTATGCGCAGATTCCGTTACTCACAGATAGAGATCTTTTTATTTCTGTAATTGGAATCCACCATCAGGAAACCGATAAAGATAAAAAAAACTTATTTCAAAGAATTTACGATTCTCTTAATGAACAAGGAGTTTTTATCTTTGGAGACTTGGTAACCTACAGGGACCATTCTGAAGCTGCTCTAAATGAAGCTCGCCACTTCCATTATCTTGTTGAGAACGCTCAAGATGAAGAATCATTAAAAGAATGGGCTTACCACCATAAACATCTTAACAAACTAGCCCCACTAGAAGATCAAGTAGAATGGCTTAAAGAGGTTGGTTTTAGAGAAGTTGAGGTGGTATATCAAAAGTTTAATACTGCTTTAATATATGGCAAAAAGTGATTTATAACCTAAAATTATCGTTTATCTCTTTAGATATTCCTCAAACGCAGGATGTAAATTTTCAATAAGGGGATATTGTTTGAAGTCTTGGGGGTTTATCCAGAGAAATTCGTTGTGGTCATTACTAATAGCTACGGTGTTGTTGTGCGCTTTACAGCGAAAAAATATTCCTATAATTTGCCATTGTTCTCCTCTAACTATTGGTCGCCATTCGTTGACGAAAAATGGTTCACCAATATCGACGTCTAATCCTGTTTCTTCTTGGATTTCTCGTTGAAGGCTCTCTTTGAAATGTTCGCCAGGTTTTACACGTCCACCAACAACGTCAAATTTTCCTACGTTTGCACCATCTTGATATTTTGGTGATTCACGTAATATCAAAATTTTACCGTTATGTTCTATGAATGCTTTGGTTGCAATGAATTGTTTTATTTCCATTTTAGTTGTCTCAAAAGAATTGTGATAGACCCTTCTGGCTCATTTTGGTTTGTTCTTTTCCTAATTTACTAAGTTTCATCTCCACGCGCTCAGCGCTGAAGTTGAATTCGTCAACGAGTAGAGTGCGTAATTGTTCGCTGTCGATACGTTTCCATTCAAGCGTGAAGTGATCTGTAATGGGGATGTGTTTGATGGTGTCGAAGACATCTTTCCAAGCTAATTCTGAGTAGGCTTCTTTCCATTTAACAAGCTCAAAAATCTTATCGAATTGATTTCCATGTTCTTGAAGAAGCTTAAGAGCTTTCTTAGGACCGATGCCTTTGATACCGCCGGGATTATAGTCTGTGCCAATTAAGACGGCAAGAACAATTAGTTGATCTTGGGTGAGTTTGAGGGAGGTGAGAACATCTTCTAAGATTACTTCTTCAGGGGAAATGGTTTCAATTGCTAACGTCCCTTTTTTGCGGCGCTTGCCTTCTACCGAGAGGTTACGAACAAGACGAGGGGCACCAAAGATGAGGGTGTCGTAGTCTTGGGAGATGCAGGCATAGGCATGTTTGGTACGTACCATATAGGCTGCTTGCGCTTCTCCTTCAGAGGGAGCATTGATGATTGGCAATCCTAACGCAGTAATTACTTTTTGTGCATCTGCAACCATTTCTTTGGTAAGTACGGCGGTTCGTGCAGAGAGTTTTTTCATTTGCTCATAATCGCCAGCTTCTTCAGCGACTTGGAGTTGGGCGTTCGCTTCGAGTTTTGCTTGTTTTCTTTTTTCCCATGTTTTTTGTTTGAGTGCAGGTGGGGTTCCATCAAAGACAAAGATTGGTTTGATGCCATTTTCCATCATCACTGTGGTACGAGCAAATAGTCCTATGAGATGAGAGGTGACTCGACCTTTTTTATCGGTGAGTAATGAGCCATCCATGCCGCGAATGGTGGTGAGAAATTGATAGAGCATATTCATGGTATCGATAGCAACCACCTTGTTAGAAAGATCTTTGATAGTAATTTCTTTACGCGGTACCAATTCTTTAATTGAGAGACCCATGGTATGTGAAAAGATGTTTTTAGTTAAAAAGGATGTGGTGGTGGAAAACTACTTTACAAATTCTACTCCTTCAAAATGTTCAAATTCTTTGTCTCCTGTAAGAAAAAGTATTCCTAATTTTTGTGCGGTGCAGTACCCAATGCAGTCTACCATGGAAATATTTCTTTTTTTGAGTTTAATTCTCATAAGCGCTGCTTGTTTGATAATGGAAAAATCATAATCAACTAAAAATGAGTTACAATTTTCTAAAAATTCATCGGCTTCATTTTCTGAAAATAGTTGGACTACTGTTTGATATACTTCAAATAAATTCATTTTTGTTGTTAAAATTGATGAATCGGTATATTTTTTATAACTCTCACTGCCTTTGACAATTTCAATTATTGCGTATGAATCAAAGAAATAAACTGATTTAGTCATTATGGACTTCACGACGTATTTGATCTTTTAATTCTTGAGTGCCTTTGTGTATTCTTCCTTTAAACATTCCAAAAATCTTCTTTGGAGTCTGGTTTTCTTTGATGAGAAGAAAACGAATGGTATCATTTTCTTTAATTTCTCCTCTTTCGAGTACGTCTTTGGGCAAAATAACTCCTATGGAGTTTCCCCATTTTTTTGCTGTAGTTTCACATTCGATCATAGATTATACAAAGTATAACTACTTTAAATAGTTTTCGTAAATTACTCTTCTGTAAGAATATTGACTTATTTCAAATGAGTATTTCTATCTCTTTTCGATCCTTCTGATAATGGCATTTTCAAAGGCGTTGGCGTCAACCATTTCAACAGCTTTTTTGCTTAATTCGCCAGTGTAGAGAAATAAAAGGGGGAGTTTTTTCATTTGGGCTTCAATGAATGCTGCTGATAGGTCTTTTTCATCAACTTTGGCTTTCTTTTTCGCTTTACAAAAGAAATGGACTTTGCCTAATGGAGTAGTAAGAACTGAGCGTAGATTTATTTCTGCATTTTTACGAACGAGTTCTCCATCAACAAAGTTCATATTCATGGAGTTGCAATATTGTACGAGTTCTGGAAAGAATGGATCGATGAGGCTAAATCTGGGTTTTTCTTGTGCAACAATTAGTTCGTCAATGGGTTTTTTTTCTTCAACGTCAACGATGGTTTTTTGTTGTTCGCGTTTTCGTGGAGCTTTTCTTTCTTTTTCGATTGATTTTTGTTCAATGTGAGTTGGTTTGGCTTCGGGAATAGTTGATATTGAAGATTCATTTGAAAATGTTGCTTGAATTGGCTCTTCCATAACAATCTCTTTTGTTAGGGGTTGAGAAATAGGTTGTTGAGGTTGAATCGTAGGTGGATTGAGAAGGTTTGCGATAATTCCATTGGCTTCTTGGTTGGTTAACAGATGCCATTTCCAAAATAATTCTGTTTTGTCAGCAGTGGTTACTTGTAGTGGAACGGCAAAGTCTTTGAGCGAGCGTAAGGCGACTTTAGGTAGCAATTCTAACTCGGATTCTCTTAGGACTTTTTCATTGTGTAACATTTCTAAGACGTTGAAGTCTTTAGGATTGAGATTACTTTTGGCAAAATCATAGAGTAAATGTTCTTGACCCGGAACGTAATAAAGCGGCGAGCCGCCCCATTTAAGACTAGATACTTTGACTTTACCTCGTGATGAAAGATCGCTAAGATGAGCTGCGGCGATGAGAATTTCCGTCTTAATGACTTTGGCAACTTTTGAAGGAATCGTTGGTCCACTACTACGAATAAACATGAGAATTTGATCTTCTGCGAGCATGAAAAATGTGGGGTCTTTATGATTTATATAGTTTGTGATGATGCATAAGAATTCTCTGTTTTTACATAATAATACTTATAAAACAACATAACTATTCTGGTATGGTCAATCAAGTTATAGGTGGGTCTATGCGCGAATTCATTTTACTTTCTTTGAAAGGGTCAACTAACGGCGATAAGTTCAATATTGAACATAAGACAGAAGCAGGTTTAATTTGTCGTACTATTTCGAATTCGTTATGGGTTTCTCAAGGGATTCGCAAAGATACAATCATTCATGTGGTGCTCAATGGTGCACCGCGTCCACCACGAACAATTACGTTTTCAAGTAATCATATCCCTCATGAATTCCCATTTGATGAGACGGGTGTTTCGAAGGTTATTAAGAAAGCGTTGATTATGGGCAAAGATTTACTTGATGATGAAGAGAAGAGCGTTATGGATGGTGTGACGGTTTCGAAAAAATCATTTGAGGCGTTAGTGCGGGAGCGAGCGACCAATCTTGCAGTGTATTATCTTCACAATAAAGGAGAAGATATTCGTACCATTCGTTTTCCGGAACATGTTGTTTTTGTCTTTGGGGATTTATTCGGCATTCCTAAACAGACGGAGAAACTTTTGGAACGGACATGCACTGGTCGTATAAAATTGGGACCATACATGTTATTTGCATCTCATTGTCCGATCTTAGTACATAATGAGCTGGATCGAGTAGAGAAGGGGATGAGATAGTTCTGACCATTTTTCTTCTGAAACTTTTATAAAAAATGAGCACTAAAGTAGTATCATGTATCATCAGAAAATTTTAGGATATGACTTGCGTCAATGGGCAGGGGTTGTATTGGTGACAGGATTAGCTGTAGGTGCAACGTATCTTGCTTTAAATGGCGATTCAATGAACACTTTTGCGGGTAATTTTTCTGAGAGTTTAGGTAAAGAAACTAAAAAATCTGCTTCTTTAGATTCTTTGCTCAATCCTTAAGGGCGCATCCATTTAACTTCGTAATAGGTGACGTCTCCTTCATCATCGACGACGGCGAGAAGTAGACGTTTCTTGGTAGAATGAGCGACACGGTTTTTGGCACTAAATTCATGCCAGGTAAAGACGCTGGCTTCATGAACAGGATAGACAATCCAGCGGGCATGATCTTCACCAGGTTTAACGCCACGATCGTAGACGCGAAAATCGGCACCAAACTTGAGAGCAGTTTTGATGATGTAGCCGCGGTTACGCATATCTTTGAAGACACAATAGCGAATCCAAAAATTGGGTTCAACTTTGCGAGCTTTTTTGAGATAGCTTTCAAAAGCAATGGCGCGTCCTGATTCGCTACGAATGTTTAAGCGGTTGCGTTCAAGTAAATATAATGCTTCGAGAAGGGAGAGTTCTACTTTGCCGTTATCAGCTAGGGCTCCGAACCGAGATTGATTGTAGAATTCACGTGCTTCATCAGATGATTCAGTGATGACGCGTTCACCAGCAAGAATGGCTTCAACGACTTTCTTTTTTTTGCTGCTCTCTTTACTCTCTTCGATGATAGGTTCTACTTTGAGTTCGCTGAGAGCTTGCTCTACTGGTAACTCTTCCATTTCGGGTTCATCATGCTGCTTGGACATAGATAATGGATTTTATGAAGATGTTTTTAAAGGTTTGTACGTGGTTTTGGTTAGGTGGTGGCATTTCCTTCTTTCCAGCTCCAATAGCTGTTTTTGCCGATGATGACGTGGTCTAAGAAGGTAATTCCGAGTGTGTCACCGGTTTTGGAGAGACGTTTGGTGATCTCAAGGTCTTCAGCAGAGGGGGTGGGATCGCCTGAAGGATGATTGTGGATGACGATTAAAGCGTTGGCACAGTGTTTGATGGCGCCGTGGAATATTTCCCTAGGGTGAATTAATGAGGCGTTGAGAATTCCTGTGGTGATAATTTCATCTTTAATGAGGTGGTTTTTGGTATCAAGATAGAGTGCGAGAACGTGTTCTTGCTGGACGTTGTTGAATCGTGGAGAATAATGAGTGGCGACGTCTTGAGCGCAGAGGATGGCGTTTTTTTTAGTGGTTTGTTGGAGACGTTTGGATAATTCGAAAATTGCAAGAAGTTCAGAGGCTTTGGCTTTGCCGATACCATGTTCTTTGGTAAGTTGCTGGATGGAACAGCGAGAGAGTTCTGGTAAAGGATATTTGAGAAGTAGTTTGTTAGTTAGGTTGAGAATACTTTCTTTTTTGGTTCCGGACTTGAGAATTAATGCAAGCAGTTCGGCGGTGGTGAGCGTGGTTGGTCCGTAGATTTGGAGACGTTCACGGGGACGGTTTTCTTTTATGAGTTCTTGAATTTTCATAGAGTTGGTCTTTTTTGTGGGTTAATAAATTGGATTGAGAGGTGACCAGTGTGGGGAGTGGTAGGGTCAGGAAATTTAGTCTGATGAAAACCTATTTTTTTAACTTAGGCCATTGATTATATCCAATAGAGGAATTATTTGACTTATGTTTTAAAATAAGCTCAACTTCTTTCTTATTGATTTCTTCGTCAGAAGCATCTTCTGATTGCCAAAGGATTTCTCTTCTAATTGTAAAGTCTTTTTTTTCTATTTCATCAAAATCCGTTTCGAGAAGTTTACTATTTGGACTTCCAAAATATCTAAAAGTACCAGTCAAGTCTTTGCCTATGTAGATTTTACCATTAGGATAAGTTATTTTGTAAACCCATTTCATATTGAGTTATGAAAGTTGAATAAATATAAATTATTCTTATTTTTGTTGTACTAGTTTTTTTAACGTCCTAATAACCGTTTTAATATAAGATGTTTTTGATTAATAGCAGTATTTTGGTGTTACGACAAAGATCTACTTTTTCAATTCTCCTTTCAACTCTCGTAACATCTTCTTGGGGTTTTCTGCTGCGGCAAGGTAGGATCCACATACGAGAATGTCTGCTCCGGCTTTGATAGCCCAGGGAGCAGTCTTTTGATTCATGTGGCCGTCGACAATGATCTTTAGTTTAGGATTGGCTTTTTTGAACATTTTGATGTTTTTGAGAGCTTGGGGTGCGAAGGGTGCGCCGTAAAATCCGGGTTGGACAGTGAGAACGAGTAGGTAGTCAAGGTCTTTGATATGCGCCATTACTTTTTTTATATTGACTTTAGGTCGAATAGAGATGGCACGTTTCTTTTTGTGAGCTTTAGTCCAGTCGAGATATTCTTGCCAATCTCCAATTTCTTCAAATTGGGGAATGAAGAGGTCGATTTTTTTTTCGTAGCGTTTCATCCATTCTAAGGGCTTTCGAATCATTAGATGAGCAGCATAGGCACATGTTCGAGGAAGTTTGAGGTCAAACCAGAGAGAGGTATTAGGAACACATTTGCGATCAGCAATGTCGAGGTGAAAGCGTTTTGAAGTTCCTTTTAATTTCTTAAACAAGGCATTGATTTCTTTTTGATTTTTCCCCATAATGGAGGGGATAATTTTGGGTTTACTCATTTGCGGGCAATTTTACTTTGTTTGCGTTCACCTCGGTTTTCCATGGATTCGATTTTTTTGAGTCGTCGGATGTGACGTTCTTCGTTGGAGAATGATGTGGAGAGAAAAACTTCGAGCATTTGTGTTGTTTTGTGAAGATGCTGGTACCAACCTGATAAACAAATGATGTTGGCGTCATTATGTTCACGGGCAAGGCGTGCTTCTTTGAGTGAGAATGGAACAACGGCGCGTACGCCTTTGATTTTATTGGCGGCAATACACATTCCTTGGGCGGATCCACATAGCAGTACTCCAAGAGTCTTCTCTTCTGCGACTTTAGTTGCTACGTTGAGAGCAAAATCGGGATAATCATCGGTTGATTCAAGTTTTGAATTGCCAAGATCGACAAAGGCGATGTTTTTTTTAGTAAGCCAGCGGTCAACTTGGGATTTGAGTTTGAAACCAGCGTGATCTGCACCGATGTAGAGAGTTTTTGTGAACGGGATTTTTGGCAAGGTTCGAGGTTTATTATTATTATTATTATTATTATTATTATTATTATTATTATTGTTATTGGTGTTTAGCATCGATTCTCACTTCCAAATAATTTCATGCGCTTGCGAGCAACGTCTTTGATGAGCTCACGAGCTGGACCAAGCATATGGCGTGGATCAAAATCTTGAGGTTGTTCTTTGATAACTTTACGTACGGCGGCATCAAAAGCGATACGTAGGTCGGTGTCGGTGTTGACTTTACAAATGCCTGTTTTAATGGCAGCTTTGATTTGAATGTCTGGAACACCTTCAACGCCTTTGAGTTTTGCGCCATATTTTTCTGCCATTGTTACAAGTGATGGTGGAACACCAGAGGCGCCATGTAAGACGAGTGGGATAGAGACGTGTTTTTTGATTTTTCCGAGGATGTCAAGTCGTAATTTGGCAGTACCTTTGAATTTATAGGCCCCATGGCTGGTTCCGATAGCAACTGCAAGAAAATCACATTTTGTTCGTTTGACAAATTCTACGGCCTTTGCTGGGTCAGTGTAGAGAATATGGCGTGAAGAAACAGCGTCTTCTACTCCGCCGATGGTTCCTAGTTCAGCTTCAACAGTAATGCCTTTTGCATGTGCTAGTTTTACTACTTTTGATGTGAGAGCAACATTTTTTTCAAAATCGAAGTGAGACGCGTCAATCATGACGGAGCTGTACCCAATATCAATCGCGTGTTTAATAATATCAAGGTCTGTACCGTGGTCGAGATGAAGGGCGATAGGTACGCCGCTAGTTTGTGCTGCTGTGGAGACGATGGCGTGCAAGAATTGCATTCCAGCATACTCAATAGCACCTTGTGAGGTTGCAAGGATGATGGGAGAACGAGCTTCTACTGCGGCTTGGACAACACCTTGTACAATTTCCATGTTATTAACATTGAAGTGTGGAACCGCATAATGATGCTGTTGTGCTTTATGGAGAAGTGTTTTTGTTGCTACAAACATTAAAAATCATCCTCGGCTGTGGCGTGGTGATGTTCATGATAGATATAATCCCCTAGAAATGAAACGCCGGTGATGAAGAGAGCTAGAGCACAAATGACATATACAGAGCCGTTGATCTTACTTAAGCTTGCAAGTAATACGATAATACTTTCAACAATGAAGATAAATCCTCCAAAGACTTCGGTTCTCCACGCCATGAGGGTTGTGGAGATAAGAATAAGTGAGATGAACATTCCTGCAAAAAATAGTGGTCCAAATCCATAGATGAGGATAAGACCTGTCATCCATAGTCCGATAATACTTGTTGAGAGAATGCGGGGACTTAATTCAATTGCTTTACTGATTTTGCTCATCATCAACCTCTTTTTTAGTTTGAGAGAAGTTTTTAGAGTTTAAATGTATTGCGGTTGAGGGCTTTGGAAGATAGTTTTTGGTTTTTGGAAATTATTTTTTTCCAAGAATTTTAAGAATAGTGGTTGCAAATGTTTCTGCAGCCATCGGACCATTTGCAGTAACAATTTTTCCATCTGTGGTGACTGTTTCGTTGGTGAATGTTGCACCATGGTCAGTGAGAATTTTATGTTGACGGCTGTCAAGATTCCATACTGTGGCTTTTTTACCTTTGAGAACACCGGCATAGGCAAGAATAGTTGGTGCTAAACAGATCGCTGCGAGAATTTTTTTGTTTTCAATTTGATGGTGGGCTAGGTTGTGTACTAGGGCGTCTTTTTGATAGGATGCACTACCGGGGCCTCCTATGAGAATAATGATATCAAATTGTGTTTCGATTATGTCTGTAAGTGCTAGGGCTTTGGCAGTTGAGCCCATTGAGCCTTGACAAATGCCTTTCTTTTTAGCAGCGGTGGTAACTTGGATTCCGGCTGTTTCAAATAGTTCTTTAGGTACGAGATATTCTCGATCTTGATAGCCAACATTGGCGATGATGAAAAGGGCGGTCATGATTTTTGTAGACATAATGGGTAGTAGGTGATGGTATTATATTAACATGTTGTATGGATTGTGGCTTTAGTGAAAATCTCGGGGTGTAGAATTGTAGAATATGACAAATTAAACAGAAATTTGTCAAACAGGTGGATATTTTTCTTAAAACGGTCAGAGAATTTATGTTTTGATTTGGTTGTATGAGTGGTATGGACGTTGTGTATAGACTAGCAATAGTAGAGGGTACCTCTTTTGATCCCCGATTAGATGAACCTGTATTGGAAAGTAACTTACAAGTGCCTGAGTTGTTAACTCCTCAAGAATATCATGTTGTTTATGATGGAGCACAAGCTCGTTTTCTGCCTCAACGCGGCGAAGGGCGCATTGTTCCTGGTGCTGTAGATGATCTTGTTCTTTTTGAAGTATATCGAGACGATACTCTGGTAGCAATTACTCAGTATGATGGCGCAACAAATCGTTTTCATGTTAAAAGGTTAGAACGAGATGATCATGGTCAACCATTAGTTTGTGATGAGTTCACTCTTGGTCAAGATTATTCGGGCATGCCTACTGCTTTTTTAGGTACTATCTATCTTGCTCGTCGAGCTGAAGATCAAAAAAATTTAGAACGACGAATCTATCAATAATTTACTCTCCGTTTTTAAGATCAAGAAGCGATTTATGGGCAGGAATCAAACTTTCTTGTTTAACGTAGACAAGCCAATCAGGAACGCTATAGATCATTTCTTCGATGTTAATATCTTGAAGTGCTAATTCGGAGGTAATTCGTGCAAAGATGCCTTTGATTTTATCAACGGTTTTGGGAAAGTGCATGCGGATTTCACAGAGGTCTTTGTGGACTTCGAGTACGTCGCTGGGTTTGAAGATAGCAAGTTTCTTTTCTAGGTCGCGTTGACTTACGATAATGGTGACGGTTTCTTTGGAGCGCATCATGCGAACGTTTTCTTTAAGGAGTTTTTTACCAAGAAAATCGGTACAGATTTCTGTAAATGCTCGTTCTCGCAAGACGATGCGTGCAACTTCATCTTTGGTTGTGATAGACATTTTGGAGAAAAGATCATTTGCTTCTTTGGTATTAAGAGCGTTGATTCCTTCAAGATCGTAACGGCGAATCGCGCTAATTGCGGCATCGGTATCACAACTAAGTCCTTGTTCTTTGATGAGGTAACGGGCTAAGGCACGAGTGTTAATTAAGTCCTGTTTAAGGCATTTCTGAATCGCAATGTCTTTGTCAAGAACGTGTTGGACTTGTTGCTGAATACTTTTCATAAAATGAGAACTCGTGTTGATGTATAAAAAGGTTATTGTTTCTTCTTCTTAGCGGGTGATTTTTTTGATGGTGTCTTTGTTTTTACTACAAGGGACTTAGTCTTTTTTGAAACTTTGGTTTTTTTCTTTTGAATTATTTTCTTTTTCACACTCTTCTGTTTGAGCATTTGTGGTTTGATTGTTTTCTTTTTAACAGAAGTTTGTTTTAATATGGGTGTTTTCGATTTTTTTAATGGGTGAACTTTACTTGAATGTTGTTTGTGATGATGGTGAACAATAGGAGCAGGCACTTTTGTTATTGTGTGGTGTTTGGTATGATGCCCATGAGTTGTATGGACGATATGTTGAATTGGCTGAGCGTGGTGTATATGATGCGTGTGATGTGGGTGGTGTTCGGTGTGTAATTTGCCGTCAAAAGTGTATTCCCAGCCAGGTTTCCAGGCATGCTTCCAACGCCAGTCGTGAGTAATTGCATCGTGCCAGCTTTTGTGTTTGATTAAGACATCAAGAGCAAGTTGTGGTGCTTGATGTGCAACAATGGCGATATTTTTTCCATTATAGCGTTGATGTAGCCAGAGTAAGAATGAAGCCATTCGGTGTTGGACGTCAAGGAGACTTTCGCCGTTGGGGAATGGTTTGTGGATGTATTGGGCGTATTGTGCTGGTGTTTTTTTGAATGATTTTACGCTCTTTCCATTTAAATCGCCATAGTTTGCTTCGCGTAAACGTTCGTCCATAATAACGACATATTTTGCACCAAAACCAAGAAAGGCGCTATCAACTGCTCGTTGAAGATCGGAACAGAATACGACATCGAATTTTTTATCGGCAACTTGTTTACCTAGCATCTCTGCTTGATTTTTTCCTATTTCTGAGAGTTCTCCAGGATTCCAGCCTGTTGCGAGGTCTTTTTCGTTATCGGTTGTGGTGCCGTGAACGAAGTAGGTGATTTTGACAGGCATGATCTAAGGAAGAAGTTAAGGTTTAAAAAAGTGTCTTTTGATAAGAGATAATGTATTTTGCTTAGGAATGAGAGTTAGGCAATAACATTTTTAAAGCTTAGGAGTATTAGCTGATGATGGTTAGTCAAATTGAAATAGGTCCAGATAAGTTCAAAGAACTTGAAAGTAATATCTTGACCCAGGTTATGGAGATGTCTAAATCTATGATTGCTTCGTTTGAGTTTAAGTTAATTTATGGTACTCAAGTTACAAAAGACCAGAACATTAAAACGCTTAAAGCACTTGAAGATATTCGTTCTAAAAATTGGGATAAAAATGTTACTCCAGAAGAAGCTTATCAGAGATATCTTAATTTGTATTAATTTTTTCTCTTCTTCATCCACGCTTTGAGTACTTTCTCTTTTTGAATGTCTTGTTCTTGCAGAGGTATCAAGTTTAAACCTAATACTTCGCATGTTTTAAGAAATCCTTGGTCTCCTGAATGAACAACATTAACTTTAGCTCTAAGAAAACCTGCGATAATTATAATGTCTTGTAGCCCAATTTTTAAACTCTGGTTTTGGGTTTTATTAACCACTTGGCCATTTGCTTCTTCTACAATTTTTTGATATTGTTTGTCAATCTCTTTATTGAATCCAATTTTTTCAAGATTGAATGTTGTAACCAGTTTCTCAAATGCGGCAATCGCTTCTTCTTTTGTAAACTTAAAATTATGAATAAGTACTCCAATAACTTCTGAACGAGAAATTTCATGATAAAAGAACAGATTAGGGGGAAATGTAAATCCTCGGTCTTTAAATTCTTCATACTCTGAGTCGAATACAGCCGCTAAATTGATTAATGTGCTAGAATCAATGCCATTACGCACAAACCCGTTCATTTTAAATGCACCTGTAATGGTTTGTATTTTTATATTCCTCTTTGTTGCGGGCATCTTCGTAATCGAACGATTTTAGGTTATTTAAAACTTTAGACAACGTAACCTTTAAATCTGTTGTAAATATTTTCTATTTATGATCTATCTGGATTATGCGTCGGCGACGCCGGTTCGTTTCGAGGTTCTCAAAGAGATGGAGAAATATCATATGGTGCTGTTTGCGAATCCAAGCAGTATTCATGAAGCAGGGTTGCAGGTTGCACAGGCGTTAGATCAAGCTGTAGCGAGAGTACGGACAATTCTTGGTGCTGGGAGTAATGATCATGTTCTCTTTACGTCTGGTGGTACAGAGAGTATTAATCTGGCAATCCAAGGGGTAGTGTTGGCTTCTACTCGAAAGCGTAAGCACATTATTACTACTTCTCTTGAACATAAAGCAGTTCTTGAGACGTGTGCTTTTCTTTCAGAGAAGTATGGTGTTAGGGTTACGTATATTGCACCGCGAGCTAATGGTATTGTTCGTGTTCGTGATATTGTGAACGCTATTACTCCAGACACAATTTTGATTTCAGTGATGTATGCGAATAATGAAATTGGAACGATCCAACCGTTGCGTGAAATCGGGGCGGTTGCTCGACGAAAAGGGATTATCTTTCATACGGATGCGTGTCAAGCGGGTTGTTATGCTGATTTGGATGTTTCGCGGTTGGGTGTTGATTTAATGACGCTTAATAGTGGAAAAATGTATGGTCCAAAGGGAGCGGGGTTATTGTATGTTCGAAAAGGGGTGAGTTTAGTTCCTTTGATGTATGGGGGATCTCAACAAAGTGGTTTGCGTCCGGGGACTGAAAACGTTGCAGGGATTATGGGGTTTGTCAAAGCATTGGAACTTGCGCAGAAGGAGAGGGTTAGGGAAGTGAAAAGATTGATTACTTTGCGTGATGGGTTTATTGAAAAGATTTTGAAAGCGATTCCTGATTCTCGACTTAATGGTGATGCTGTTTGTCGGCTTGCTAATAATATTAATCTTTCTTTTCGGGGTGTTGAAGGTGAGGCTCTCGTTCGTTATTTGAGTCAGCAGAAGATTTATGTTTCAACGGCGAGTGCGTGTAGCGCACATTCAATTGAAGTGAGTCATGTTATCAAAGAGATTGGTGTTCCTACTTCGTATGCACGTGGGACGATTCGTTTGACCTTGGGAAAGGAGACGACTCGAAAGGAGATGGAGATGGTTGGGAAGAAGGTGGGGGAGATTGTGAACGTGTTGAGGAGGGTGTGAGTCATTATTCTCTCTAAATCTTTATAAAAAATGGATTGCTTTTTCTATATATGGACATTAATCAAAGAGAGGCTAGAACGTTTGGTAAGATTAGTGCTTTGTATGAAGAAGCTAGGCCGGGTTATCCAACGCAATTAATTAGTGATATTGTTCATTTTTCTGAAATTAGTCAAGCAGATAGTGTTCTTGATATTGGATGTGGCTCAGGTCAAGTAATGCTCCCTTTTGCTTTGCGAGGGTATCAGGTCACGGGGTTAGATGTAAGTTGTGAAATGATAGAGATTGCTCGAAAAAAGTGTTCCTCTTTTTCTAGGGTCAATTTTAAAACAGCAACGTTTGAGGATGCTGAGCTTGTCGATGATTCTTTTAATCTGATTACATCAGGTATGGCGTGGCATTGGGTTACTGCTTCTGATCGTTATAAGAAAGCGTCAACAATTTTGAAGGACAACGGGACAGTTGCTTTATTTTGGTCGTATCAACCGCGTGAAAGTTCTCAACTAGTGGGAGAGGTAGGAAAACTACTCGATTCGTATGGTGGACCAAACCGTGGACCGGCTGGCGGAAGAGTTAATGAGATCGCGCAAGAAGTATTTCAAGAGCTGTGTGTGTCCAGATTATTTCAAAATGTGCAAAGACAAGAATACGATGAAACGATTCAGATGGATGCTTCATGCTATCGTAACTTAGTCTTTTCCTATGGTTGGGTGCAAGGTTTATCTTTGGAAAATCAGCAAGGATTGGATCGTGATCTTACGAGACTGCTGTCTCAACATTTAGAACCATTGTTAATCTCCTATAAGCACGTATTAGTAATGGCCAGAAAAACCTAATCTTCCTACCATGAAAGATCTTACACAAAGATTAGTTGATGTTCTTGATCCAATTCATCAGGATTTGTTTGATTGTCTTGCGGGCTATGGTTCTGGTTTGCGTGTATGTGGGTATGCAGCAAGTATTCTCACTGCTGTACTTCAAAAGAAATTTCCACAAGAGGCAGTCCGGATAGGCTTTGGTCTTAAATCGCTAGCGCAGTATGGCTTATATCATTTCTTTACGGAGATTAGTGAAAAAATAATTGTTGATGCTACATTTGGACAATATGAACCCTGGGCAAAAGAACGAGTTGTTATTTTCGATTTGAATGATTTTGTCAGTTTTGGTGTTACTCGCTTTGATCGTTCTAATCCAACTGATTTTTTGAGTAAAGTACATTCAAGTAGAGTACCGGATTTAGCCATACATAAGACTACGGAGGAGTTAGTTCAAAAACCAGAAGAACCATTTATTCCAGGATATACATTATGGGCCTCAGAAAGAAGAGATTATACTCTGGGTGTTATTGCAAAATTAGAAGAAAAACTAGGTGTGTAAATTAATTCCCATTCCTCATCTTCTCCAAGATAAATTCCAACGCTGCATCAACATTTAGTACCAATACTTCGCAGCCGCCGACAACTTTATGGCCACCGCCAGAGCCTTGGCCGAATTTCTTGCCGACTTCTTTACAGGTTGCGCCAACGTCGATGTGTTGGGTTGGTTTTTCAAAGATGTTAGTGCCGATGCCAATGCGGGCAACTGTTTCGTCGACAACTTTAATGTTGATGGAATAGATGGCGTTGCGATGTTTGGCGAAGACGTAGAAGCGATCAGGTAGGCCACGTTTGACTTTGGCTTTGCGGTCGTCTTGAATGACGCAATGGCTTTTCGTGTCGAAATGCATGTAGGTGTCGATGTTGGTGCGCCATTCTTGATAACTTTGGAGGCGTGCTTTGTAGAAGCGTTCAATCCAGAGCTTGTGCATATCGAAAAGATCTTGAGGTGCTGTGGGAAGAGGATCTTGTAATAAGAATGAAAAGAGTTCTTGGTTGAGCTGAAAGTCGCCGGTTGAGAATACTGCGTCGATGGCATGGAGTTTTTGAAGCAGTGAGAGTTTTTCTGGATTTTGTGGTGGGTAGTAGCATTCTTTGTAATCTTCGAAATTGTATGCAGCGCTATCAATGATATCAATGGCATGACGAAATTCTTTGACGGCTGCGGGTAACGTAATTTGTTTTTCTTGTGCGATGTCGCAGAGTAAGCCAGTACAGCTAGGAGTTGCTTTCCAGATTTGATGATGGGCTTTTACGTGTGCGTCTCTATTGCTGGTGTGGTGATCAATCCAGCAGAAGAATGGTGTTTTTGCAGGAGGAAGATCGAGGATGATGTCGCGGGATTCAATTTTTACTGTTTCGGTTTCGATGTCGTTAGGTTTGAGACCAATGATTTCTAATTTAGTTTGGTTAACTTCAAATGCTTGCGCAAGATATTTCTTGAAGACGAATGCGCTACAAAAGCCATCCATGCAGGAGGCGTGAGTGATAATGCGATGGGTCATAGAGATTATTTGAAGGGTAAGATATATAAGATTTTAGATTGATTCTGGTTTAGAGAGGAAAATGGAAATTACTTTTACGGTTCATGCGTTGGCAAGATTAAAAGAGCGAGAGATTTCTCAAGAATTGGTAATTGAGGTCATTCGTTTTTCGGATAATATTATCAAAAAGCATGGGAAATATTACTATCAAAAGAGTTTTCATCAGGGAACAATAGAGGTAGTTGTAGAAAAAGAAGAGAAGAATTTAAATGTGATAACAGTATATTGGTTATAATGGAAATTACTTACGATAAGAAAGCAGATGCAATGTACATAGAGTTTCGTAAGGGTAAGTCTGTAAAAAATAAAAAAATCGATGATTTTACAATAATTGACTTGGATAAAGACGGTAATATGTTGGGTATTGAATTTCTAGATGCTAGTAAAAGAATACCGGCTGAATCGTTTACTCAAGTAAGCGTAAGAAACATTTTAGCTGCTGTCTAAGCAAGCCACTTGAAGTGTCCTTCTTTTAAGTCGGCAAGGCTGCTGGTGAATTGTTTAATCAAATCCTTGTTTATGTTGGTTATTTTTTCTTTTTTCATGGTTTTTTTACCCTTTCTTCTTTACTTCCCTCTTTAACCACTCATTGAATTCGAAGAGGATCTGGGCAGAATCTAATTTGCCGGTTTTTTCTCGGACTCTATCTGAGATGAGACGGAATTGGTCGTTGGCAGCGATGACAAAATCTGCTTCTAATAATTTAGGCAGGCTTTTTTGCGTGACGATGTCGACAAGAGCTTTTTTACAATCGGCTCGTAGGGTGATGTTATTCCAGACAGAATCCCAATCTCCTGCAAATTCTTTGACTTTTCCGGCCATGCGTTTTAACGTATCGGAATTACCGTTTCGTAGTTCATCGGTGATTTCTAGTTCATCGGTTGTGGGGTTGTAGACCATTAGGTCGACAAAACCGTTTTCACGTAATGGATCTTCATCCCATTCTTTTCGTACTTCGGTGATACGTAGCACACGTTTGTAGCGTTTTAGGCCGGAGATAACGGGATTTGTGACGACGATGATGTCAATGGCTTTGAATGACGTTTTAGGAACTCCAATATCGTTGACAACGCGATCAAATACTCCGTAGGGAGAGTCGGCATGAATGGTTCCTGCTACAACGTTGGCTGCAGCACCCACACGCATGGCTTCGAAGAGTGCGATGGCTTCTTTGGAACGTACTTCACCTACAAAAATAGACGAGTCACCAAGACGCAACGTGGAGCGAATGCCGATTGCGGGGTCAACTTCTGAACCTGGTGAGGAGAGAGCGGAGGCGACTTTGAGTGGTTCGATGTTGTAGCCTAGTGTTCGTAATGATTCTTGTGGAAGTTCAAATGTATCTTCAACAGTAATAATTCTGATACGTCGCATCATTTCGGTGAGAAAACTTCCTAGTAGGCTGCTCTTTCCACTAGAACGAGTTCCGGCAACGAGAATCGTGGCGTTGTTATCGATGAGAAAACTCATGAGTCCTGCTGCAAGTGCGTTGAAGTAGCGAACTTTTGGTTGCATGTATAATGGAAATGTCCAGGGGTAATCACGATGACGACGAAAGGAGAAGACTAATCCAGTTGGACTTAATGGTGCAGTGATGGCTGAAACCCGTGAGGTAAAGCCTTTTACAACGAGTTCGGTATCGAGAATGGGGTTGGCCTCATCTAATGGTCGGCCTGAGATAAGACGTAACTTGGTGGCCCAGCTTTCAACTTCAAGATGAGTTGGGTAGATGTTGGTATAACAGTCTCCATAATCTTGATGAACAATAAAGATAGGTAATTCTCCATTAGGTGAGTTAATGTTGACGTCTTGGACTTTAGGGTCGGCGAGAAGTAGTTCAATAAGTCCGAATCCTACTGTATAGCGTAGGAGGGCTTGGGCAAGTTGATCAACTTGTTCATCTTCAACATCGAGTTTTTTATGTTCGATAAGGTCCATGAGGAGGTCGCGTCCAATGTTGAAAAATACTTCACGCATGCGTTGAGGATCGACAAATTCTTCACGACTTGGTTTGTGTTCGGACATGACTCGTTTGGCGTCGTCGAGTAATTCGTAGAGTTCTTCTTCGAATCCAAATTCGGGTGGAGTAAGATGAAAGAGGGTTTTAACGTTGTCATCAAATGTAAAGATGTTGACGTCACACTGTTCTGTGCTGCTTTCCCCTCCGGTATTAAATGAATAGCCCTCTACAAGATTGCCATTTTCTGGAAACTCGCTGATGAGTTTTGTGTACATGAAATCAGGACGGGTTGTAGGTCGTAGAATTAATCCGTAGGCCGCACGATCGCCTTGGCGATACTCTTGCGCGTGAGGGATGAGAAGGGAGATGAGTTTAACTTGTTCGAGGGCACGCAAGACGCCTTCAAGAAGAGCAACGAATGAGCCGTGACTTTCTTGATGTTGATTGTTAATGTAGTTGGTGGCTTGGGATTTTTCTCGTCGTTCGAGGCGATGAAGGGCAAGGTAGGCGCCGAAGGGATCTTCTTTGAGTTGTTTGGAGATCATGCGTTGAAACTCAGCGTAACTTGGTCCGATATAGCGTTGATGAACAGGGTCTGCACCTAAATGGGCATACTGTTTGCGTTCTTGTTTGTTGATTTTGTTGTAGAGTGTTGCGAGTTCTACTATGAGGGCGGTTTGTGTCGGGTCGTATTCGTATTCACGTAGTTGGGTAATGACAATGGTGGTAACACCAGAATTAGCGTTGAGAATATCGATGACTTTACTCATGCAGATCTCGCTGTACTCAATAGAAGGGGGAAAAGAGCATTTTTCTGCCGAGATTCG
Source organism: Candidatus Woesearchaeota archaeon (assembly GCA_023265685.1). Classification (GTDB taxonomy): domain Archaea; phylum Nanobdellota; class Nanobdellia; order Woesearchaeales; family GW2011-AR9; genus JACPIK01. Next base: position 22,915 of record JAHFSP010000020.1, read on the forward strand.
CAGGATTTTATTTTCTCCTTCGTGGTATGTTTCGTACTCAAAACAGGCTTTATTTGTAATCACCATCTTTTAAGTAGGTAGAGTGGGTTTGAGTTTATTACGTTTTCTTTTTTGGTTATGGTATTCTTCTCTTGGTTGACTATAGTTATCTTCCCTGTGTCTTTTTTTTTTGAATACTCCTTGTTAGTACTCACACAGATTTAAATTCCCTCTTGGCTCTAGGATGTTAATGACTACTGTTAAACCTGCTGAGGCAACTCTTGTAGATAATGATAATGCTCGGTTGTTTACGTGGGTGAAAGGTCTTGAAGGGAAGGCGAATAATCTGGTACGTGAAGTAGGTCTGATTAAGACGGATTCGCTTAAGAAGGTTAATGATTTACGTAAAGAAGTCAAAGTGCTTAGTGATGAACTTTTAGAGGTAAAACGGGCTCATGATGCAATGAATCAGAAGTTGGATTTGATTATTAAAGAGCTTAAGCGCACTGCGGGTCAGGAAGAAGTGATGGTGTTGCGTAAATATATCGATTTATGGAATCCTCTCACTTTTGTGACACAGCGAGATCTAGAGAGGATGGTGGATGCAAAATTGGCGGTGCGTGGTATTGGCACGTCTTCACCTACGCTTGGAAATAGTACTGGATCTCGTACTAGTTCTGGTTCTATGAGTTCATCAGGGGTTTCTGGCTCTGGGTTGCGTCAACGTGAGAACGTAGAGAATTCTGATGATTCCGATCAAGAGGAGGAACAGGTTCCGGTTTCAACTCATAAGACACGTCGTGCTTCTGTTTCATCATCATCATCAGTAGCTTATCCTTCCGTTCACTCTTCCTCTCATACTGCTTCTCATCCTTCTTCGCAGCATTCGACACATCAAACAAAAGACATAAATAATACAAAACATTCGTCACATACGAAAAAAAGGTGAATGTCATGGTAGGTTCTTCTGCATCCTCATTGCCGACGGCGCAAGTTATGGAATTGCGTAATCAAGGTTTGGCGGATCCGTTGATTATGGAAGAACTTACTAAACAGGGTTTTCCACCTGAACAGGTTCATATGGCAATCAATTATATTGAGGCATCGAATCCTCCGGCTGAGTATGGTGGTGGTCAGGGGTATCCTGCTCAACAGGGGTATTCTCAACAACAGCCAAGGGGTTATCCTGGTCCTGCTCCTCGTTCTTCTGAGCGTTCTAACTCTGCTCCAACACAAGATCCTAATGAGTTATACAGTCGCATTGAAGAGATAACAGAGAGCCTCATTGACGAGAAATGGGATCAACTCATTGGGGAAGTAAAGAAGATTATTGAGTGGAAGGAACGTGTTGAAGAGCGTCAGCGGGCTGCGGAGAATGATCTTATGAAGTTGAAAGAGGACTTCAAGATTTTACATCAGGGAGTTCTTGGTAAATTAGATGAATACGATACGCGTATGCAAGATGTCGGTACTGAGCTTAATGCTGTGGGTCGAGTGTTTAAAGATGTGGTTCCGGTGTTTGTGGATAACGTGAAAGAATTAAGTGCGATTAAGGAACAGATGAGAAATATGCCTTTTAAGAAGTAAGGTGTTCTCCTTGCTCATTCTTCTCTTATTTTGAAAGATATTGTTCAACGCCGAAGTATGCTGTAGCACTTGTGTAGAGAGTTATCAAAGAGAAATAAGTTGATATCATCATTCCTGTTGTTTTATCGTTTTTCCATCGTGTGTTGCGTCCCGCGAGAATTTCGTATTGTCCCCATATTGGAACAAATGTGGAGAGAACATCAATGAGAACGGACCTTTCTGGGGGTTCTTGTTTTATGTGATCTTCAATGCTTTGTTTGGTCATGTCAGCTTTGTTCTATTTTATGATTTATATAAATTTCGGAGTTCTTT
>JAHFSP010000044.1 GCA_023265685.1 Candidatus Woesearchaeota archaeon
ATTGATGAATCAAATAAATGGGTTGGTTCGAACCAGAAAAAACTAATTTAATAAAGTAGAACGGCCGATAAATGCCCCGTGGCTTTTAGCCCGGGGTAGGCCGTTCTTTATTTTCTTACTTAAGAAGTTGTTTGAGTGCTTTGTCTGGGTGTGCTGCGGTGACAATTGCGTGGCTGAGAAGGACGCCACTATATCCTAATTTTATTGCGGTGATGATGTCTTGATGTGAATGCACACCTGCACCACACAGAAGCAGAGTTTTTGGAGAATGTTTTTTGACGTAGTCATGTGCTGTTTTGAGAATTTTTGGTTGGGCTGTGGTGACAGAGATTTCGGAGCCGATGAATTGAGGTGGTTCGTAGGCTATGTATTCAGGTTTGAGAGTCGTGACTTGTTTGATTTGTGTTAATGATCGAACACAGATGATGACTGGGAGATGTTTCTTTTTAGCAAGAGCGAGAGTTGCGCGTAGTGTTGAGAGAGGGAGTTGTTTTTCAGAATGGTTAAGTATGATCCCTGCGACATTAAGTGCTTTAAGTTCATCGATACAAATGGAACCAGTGTGAGCACCACTTTCAATAGCGTCGGTGTGTTGAGCATAGATAGGTATCGATACGGTTTCTTTTGTTTTGGAAAGGTTAGGGAGTGTTGGCGCAACAGCAATAGTATATTTTTGTGATCGTACAGAGGCTATTTTTTGAACAAGTTTGATACCATTTTTTGCTTGAGCTTGGCTGTAAGTTTTGGCATTAATGAGAATGAGTGGTTTCATAATCGTTCTCTTATTTTTTAACTTTAAATTCAGCATCTAGTACCGTCGGTTTCTTGTGATGTTGTGGCGATGCAGGTTTTGGGTTTACTGCTTTGTGAATTCTGCGGTATATGTATGCAATAATGACTAGAATTAAGATAATGGCCAGTAGCGGAAGTATGATACTTAATGAGATCAGGGCAATGATTATTATGATACCAATACTTACGATAACTGCCAACCAGGCTTTAATGGATCTAACTGTGGTCATATTTGAGTAATAATTTATCGTCTAATAAATGTTTCTGCTGTCATGTTATGCTAAAAGCGGGCTTTTATACTCGGCTTTAGTGAAAGCAGGAAGCTTTTCTTCAAAAATTTCATTATTGTGCTTAAATACCACGGAGATTATCCAGTAATTACGATAATTCGTAAAATGGAGCTCAACTTCTTCTATTTCGCAAAGTGTTTGTTTAGAAATTTTTTTGTTGAATGTATGGAGAAATTTATATGCGTCAAATAACTCTACATTTACAATTCGTTTATCTTTATCAAGGTCGATTATTAGGTCCTCAGCAACTTCGACACTTTCATGTACTTTAGCCGTGTTACTATAAGCTATTAATACATCTGCTTCTTCATCATAGGATGCGTTTAATGTTTTAATAATCATATTCACCATATATCTCCCTTCTTATTTAAATTTTCGTGTGTATCTTTTAAGTGTTGTACGACCAAGTGGAAACACTGTAATTACTTTTATTACTTCTTCAAACTTTAATATATAACATCGTCCTTTAGTTTTGGAATAGACAAAATAACATTGGAATCGTTCTTCTTTTTGATTGAGATATACTACCTCTTGTTTAACAACGTGAACTAGATTTTTACCGTTAAGAAGTTCATTTTTCATCTCTTCCAAGGTAGTACTATTGCGTTTACAGAGCCAATCTATGAGCTTAATTTTGGTGAAAATAATTTGATTCGATTTGTAATCTTTGATTTTTTTGCTTATATACTCAATCAAACTATTTGTAGACATTGTTTTAAAACGGTAAAAAGATATATAAAGAATTCTGGGACTTGACCAGTGTGTCTAGTGTATGGAACTTTTTATTCTAGTATAAACCAGGATTAGGTTTAGTATATTTTCTTCTATGATAATATATCTTAATCCCTAAAACTATGCAACATCCAAGTGCAATACCAAAGGTCTTAATACCAATTCTGATAAAAAATTCTATCGGGAACGTCTGAATGATTAATGAATCAGCTGAAAATTGCCAGTTGCCTTGGCTAAAGAAGATTTTGTGAAAGAGTGTGAAAATCGGATCGAAGCTGGTAAAAAGAAGAATGGTTATTGAAAGTAGGATGAATGATGAGGTGAGGCTTGCATACCATAGATTAAGGGTAAGCCTTTTATGTTGGTAGAAATAGAATCCGAGGGTAAGGCTTGCAAGAATACTGATGATTGTTATGAAATCTACCTTATTCATTACTTTTTGGACATCTTGAAGGTGATGGAATTCTGATGTAGTGTAATTAAGTGGAAGGGTGTTATTTGTTGCAAGCCAATCAAGTGTTTGTTGTTGAGGAGTGGTTGTTGTAGTGGTTGCTAAAATGAGTTGATATGAGATGAGAAGAATTGAAAGTGTGAAAAAAAGACAAAAAAGAATAGCAAAGAGCTTATTCATGATTTAGTGTTTGCAACCGCAACCGCCGTTACCGCATCCGCCCATTTTCTGGCCACCTTTCTCACGACAGCAGGCTTTCTTGGCTTGACCATGGTCGTGTGCGTCTTTAGGTCCACAACAACCGCCCATTTCTTCCTCAGCACACGTTTCGTCGTCTGCGTATTCGTCTTCTTCATTGCATGGACCTTCTTCGTTACAACAGCCACCTTCATGCATTTCTTCGCCTTCTTCTTGTGTTTCTTCTAAAGGTTCGTTGATGCCAACGAGTTTGAGTTTGAAGGTAAGGTCTTTTCCTGCAAGAGGGTGGTTGAGATCAAGTGTGATATTGGTGTCATCTACTTTAACAATTACTGCAGGGAAGCGTTGGCCGGTTGGTGCATGAATATAGAGTTGCATTCCAACTTTAGGCTCAGGCCCTTGAGGAAGGGCACTGCGTGGTACTTCTTTAAGTAGCTCTGCTTTGTGATCTCCATAGGCTTGAGCAGCGTGGATCGTAACAGTTTTTTCTTGGTTAAGCTTCATGCCTTCTACAGCGTGTTCAAATCCAGGAATAACTTGGCCAGAGCCTAGCTCGAACTGTAATGGTGATCGTCCTTGCGAGGAATCGAAAACAGTTCCATCGTGAAGTGTTCCGGTGTACTGGATGCTAGCGAGGTCGCCCTTTTTGATAGTGTCAGTATTTGTATGGTGATTTTCTTCTTTAGGGGTATGTTCTTTTGGTGTGTGTGTCATAGTATTACCTTCCGTTTTAGGGTCTGGAAATAAGGGTGATTTATAAAATATGTGATGTAAGTTGGTTTTGTGATGTTTGGTTTACTGTTCTATATTGTCAGTTTTATTTGGGATATCTCTTCTACCCTTGGTTGTACTATTCTTTTATAATCTTGTGTCTTCATTTTGATGGATGTTGTTAATGATCCAGCATTGAAGGCCATGTATTCTTCGTTAAAGAGGGCTGTGTCAACGGTCATAGAGATGTCGAGAAGGTTGCCGAATGGAGGTACGGCTCCTGGAATAAGGCTGGTTTTTTCTTCAAGTTCTTCTTTGGTTGCGAAGCGTAGGTTTTTGGTGTTAAGAATAACTTTTACTTTCTTCGTATCGAGTTTACGATCTGCGGGAAGAACAAATAAGATGAATTCGTTGTCAGTTTTGACTAACAATGCTTTGGCACCAATCTTTAATGGTTCACCACGTTCACGAGCTGAGTCTTGAGAAGTAGGTGTGGGTGTGTGGTCTTTACGAATGAAGTGGATATGGTGTTGTTCGAGTAGTGATATTATTTTATTCGTTACTGTTTCCATTATTTTGCTCCTTCTTTTGAAAACACTAATTCTTTTTTCCACCACAGGTAGAACAGAAACGCTGTGCCGATGGCCATATCGAGGATGGCGAGTTTGAGAAAGTGGCGTAGTGATTCTATGGGTGCGTCAAGAAAAGAGGGTGTGGGTTGGGCAAGATAGATGCCGTTGTAGGTGGAGATGTAATATTGTGATGGCCAGAGAAGGGGAACGCCTTTGTCTGAGATAGAGTCGAGGATAAGATGTGAGCCGATTCCGAGTGCGAGACACATTGCGAAAATACGTGCTTCTTTATGTTTTAGTAATTTGAAGAGAAGATAGGTTATGAATGGTGCTGCGATGAGAAAAAAGAGACTGTGAGTAAAGGTTCTATGCGCATCGTATTTGAATACCCATTCTAAAATAAAATCGCTGTCTGGTAAAAGGGCTCCCAAAATAATGAAAAACCATGCGTAATGGGAGAAGGAAATATTTTTGATTTTTTGTGCGAGTTTGCCGGTGAGGTATCCGCCGACGATGTGGGTTGAGGCAAAAGGCATGTGGTGGGTGGGAAGGTTGGAGGTTAAAAAGGTGTTGTTCTTTAGTTTTTGTTGCTTTTTAGGTTAATTGATCTTTGGAGTTATGATTTTTAGAGTTGATATATTTTTCTCATTCTTGCTAATACCAATGGTTTTACTTCTTGATCAAAATTAGTTGCTTTGTCTGGTGTTCTTCTTTGAGGTGTGAAAACATCATCTTCGTATCCTGTTGGTCTGATTGTTACTCCTAGATCGTTTGTTTTGAGAACGTGAGTAAGAACTTGACATAATGCTTCTGGATCTGTAAATTGTGTTGTGCTCATAAGATATCCTACTCGTCGTAGACTATCTTTATCTATGGGATCAAATAAAGCTACATTATTTCTAGGATGAAGTTTAGTATATGTGAGAATTGTATTCATAAGACGAATTTCTACTGGTCTTTCATCAACATATACATTTCCTTCACCGTTCGTGTATTCTCCATACAGGATTCTACTTTGTAGATAGTATTGTAAAGATTTGACCATTTTTTTCTTCTCATCTTTTTCAAACTCGGTAGGATCTCCTCCTAAATATCTTCGATTGAATCGTCCAGTATATTCTCTGTATGTTTCTGTATTAACTTCAGTTGTATTGTGTGTATCTTCGTACAAAAAAGGCATGATACCTGCATTTTCACATAACAAAAGATCAAGACGTTGGGGTGTAAGTGACCATTGTGCAAGGACTGTGAGTTGGGTAAGTAAATACGAGTATCCCTGTCCTTCGTCTCTTGAAATAGGTGTTTGACTCACGCTTTTTAGTACCTGTTTTAGAACGGATTCATCTAAATTACTTCCACTATCTTGACTTATTTTGTGTGCAAGTGTTTCAACATCGCGAAACTGAAATAAAATCATCTCTGCTGACATAGGTAGCTTAAAACAGACTCGCATTATAAATATTTACTACTTAAGAATTAGTTTTGTTGGGTGGTTTTTTCCTCCTAGTTCTACCAATTTCTCTTAAAGAATTTCGCAGGTTTTGGTCCGGTTTGACCTTGGTAATTTGATCCAAGTCCCGATTGGCCGTAGATGATGTCTGGTTTTTCGTTGTAGAAGAAGTCGAGTTTGCTAATAGGCATGCCATCTTCAAGAAGCATACTGGAGACTTCATCAGAACGGACTTCGAAGACGAGATCGCCCTGAAATCCGCTATCGATAAATCCGGCGAAGTGAAGTGGGCCACTTAATCCAACGTCGGAATAGGCTTTGACTTCTGAACTAAGATGAGAAGGAATGGTGAGAATTTCTTTGGAGGCGAAGAGATAGTGTTCTCCTTTAACAATGCGAATGGGTTTGTCGTCACGTAGCATGGCTTCGAAATAATGTTCTACTTCGTATTCTCCTATTTTGTGTAGATCAAGAGGGTTGGGATTATGACGAGCACGTAACCCCACAATTCCTTTCTCGTTACGACCTGAGATGTCGAGATGAATCTGGAGGCTGTCGGTTACTAAAGGAGTTATAGGTTCGAGGGTCCCATTAGGACTGCGTTGGCATAGTAGTGGGTTTTGCGTGAATTCTTTGATTATTTCTGAGGGAAGGAGTTGTGAGTCGTGATTTTGGAAGAAGCGCAATTGGTTGAATGCGAGACCAGGATAGACAATAAGATTGAACGTTAATGGTTGGACCAAAAGCCATAAAGAGAGTTCCGTATTTGTTTTACTGTGGTCAGTGATTTCGTTAAAACTAGGGTTGTAGTCTGCGAGCATACGTGCGTTGATAAAGAGTCGACCAAAGCTGCTTTTAGTAGAGGAGCGGACGTATTCTCCTTTTTCGATTACGAGACGTTCGCGAAGGGGGAAGAGATAAGTAAAGCCTTTCTTGATTTCGAATCCATTGGTAATATCGGCTTTGTAGCGTTGACGTTCGCCCATTCTTAATAAGACGCGATACACACTTTCGTCTTTGTGTGGTCGAAATATTCCTTCTGTTTCGGTGTCGAGGATGTAGACTTCGTTGCCAATGGTGGTATCAAATGATGTGGGTTGAATTTGAGAAGGTGAGATGGAATTACCGATGAGTTTACCCTGATTGATGAGATTTCTGATCTCCTGAGATGCTAAACATCGTCCTCTCTTTTCCATGTTGTTTTTGTTGGATTGGTGATTTAAATAGATTTAGGTTGTGAAAGGATGAGGTGTTGTCAGTGTCCTGAAATTATTTGTTCATAACATTTATATCTTAGTTTATTCTTGTTTTCATAATGTATTATCCTCTTAGAGTTGATGATTCAAATAAACTTGAATATCTTGAAGTTCTTTTGGGACAAGCAGATATTATCGCAGATGCGTTGAGCCTTGCTTCTCCTCGTAGTAGGGAGGAGGTTACTATTATCCGCGCAGAGTACGGCAGGTCTGGAGCTTTTTCGTGCGTAAGACCTGCTGGTGAATGCGCTTAAAAACTCCGCAGAGTTTTTCAAAAGCAGAAATATTCTCATTCTACTGGCTA
>JAHFSP010000045.1 GCA_023265685.1 Candidatus Woesearchaeota archaeon
CTCGTTGGTGAGCCCGATCACTTTACCAAAACCACATTGTTTTTTGGAGCTGTTCAATGTTTCGCAATTCACTCTAACGCTAAAGCGTAGAAGATTTCTTGCTCAGAAAGTGGATTTAAAAGAAAGATGTTATTTAGAAGCATATCCACAAAGAGATACATTTTTCAGAAAAGGAGCAGCGGGATACTTAAATTCTTTAGCAACTATGTTTCCTAACTACGCAGCAATTATGTCAAATTCAAAAGAGGGTTCAATTAAACAAAAACTGAATACATTAATTGGTCTTGATGTAGATTTGCGTTTAATTGGTTTAGCTCAAAAAATGGTTGTTGGTTCTGAGGAGGGACAAGTTCAACCGGAAGGATTTCCAGTTCCTATAAATCCCGATAGACCAGAATATCTTGCAAATTTAAGAAGATTTCATCCAGACTTGAGAGGATTAGCTGTTATTGGCGATAATTTCTTTTTAGATGTTGCTGCAGTTTTGCTTCATGGGGGGTATGGCATTTTATTAGAAACGGAAGCAACGCAAGGATATGAAGTTCCATTTTTAGAAGCACATCCACGAGGGCATTTTGCGAGAAATTACGATAGTGCTTTGCAATTCTTAGAGCAATATCGAGAAAGATAAATTTTTACTCAAAGAACTTTAATAGAATAACCTGCTCTGTTTACATCAATGGCAACAACACAGAAGAGTATTAATCCATTATCATTTACAAAGAGATTTCTCAAATTGAAACTAACATAATAAAACTAAGATAATCTATATCTTCAAACTGGTAATTTTAGACACTCCATCCACCATCGAAACCCCATATAACGTATCTGCTTCGGAGATAAGTGCGTCGTTGTGGGAAATAACAATATATTGGGCTCGGTCACTATAGGCACGGATAAGTGATGCGAGCATTTGAGCATTGCGTTTGTCAAGGGCAGCATCAATTTCGTCCAAGATATAAAACGAGGCGGGTTGATATTCTTGAATGGCAAAAATAAATGACAACGCCGTCAAGGTCTTCTCACCACCCGACAACGATTTCAAATCCATAAAACGATTTCCACTAATTTTAACTTTAATACTCAGACCATCTTCAAATGGATTTTGAGGATTGTCAAGCTCAAGATAGGCTTTGCCTTTAGTAAAGAGAGTTGAAAAGATACGTCCGAAGTGTTCGTTGGCACGATCAAAAGTTTTCATGAATTGTTCTTTTTTGTGAGTCTCAATTTCATTCATGAGAGTGTGAACTTCGATTTTTTCTTTTTCGAGTTCATCTTTTTTCTCAACGAGCTTATTGTACTCTACTTCGATTTGTTCGTAGACTTCGAGGGCTTTCATGTTTACAGCAGACATCTGGCCCAACATTACTTCAAACTTACTTATTTCTTGTTTAAGTTCTTCAATGGATTTGTTATGAAGTAACGCACAATTAACATACCGGGCAAATTCTTCCTCTAATCCTGCTAATTTTGCTTTAATCTCAGCATTCTGCAATGAAACTAAATTAACTTCTCGCTCTCCAGTACGCGCCTGTTCACGCCATTTTTCAATATCATTTTCAAGAACGGAAATTTGAGTGCCCACTTTTTCACGTTGGGCAAAGAGTTCTTTGTATTTAGAATAAAATTCTTTACTGTCTTTTTCTTTTTGTTCAAGAATTTTTTCTTGTTCAATAACCGATTGATTTAAACGAGTAATTTCCTCTCGAAACTGAGCTTCTTCTTTATCATGTTGTTTGATGATATCTTTCATCTTCTCTTGTTCGGGATTAATTAATTGGACCAATTGTAATCCCATGTTTTTCGCATCTGACTCGAGACGTAGCATTTCTTCACGTAATCGCTGTCGTGTTTCTTCAAACGCAGTGAGTTGAGCTAAAAGACGAGGGTTACGCAGTTCACTGACCTGGGCACGCAACGTATTTTTTTCTTCTTTAAGAGCGCTCAAATCCTTGTTAAACATAACAATTTCCCGTTGAATTTTGTTTAGTTCTTCATCCACACTAACCATTTTCGCACTTAACTCTTTTTTGAGTGCTGTAGTGGCATCGAGATCGCCCGTCTCCAAATGAAGTGTTTTTTCAAGCTTAATAATCTCCACTTCTAATTCTGCTTTCGAAGTGCGTAGAGATGTAATCTCCCTCATGTTAGCTTCGCGTTTGATGTCTATTGTTGCAATCACTGCTTCTAATTGAGCGAGTTCTTCTTCCATCTTTTCACGTTCTTGAACAGTATCTTTTTCTAAAAACCCAACGCTTTCTTTACGAGCATTAAATCCACCACGCATAACGCCGCTTGCCTCTGCCAAATTACCATCTAGTGAGGCCATCTTAATTCTTCCCACGCCCACTTTACGTGCAGTTTCCATATCTTCAACAATAAGGGTATTGCCAAACACGAACGAGAAGGCTTTCTTATATTCAGACCTAAATGTAATAATATTAATCGCAAAATCATGAACCCCGTTGGTTTTTAACAAACTCTTATCTTCACTTGAAACATCTTGTGTTTTAATCTTATTAAGGGGAATAAATGACGCAGAGCCTAACTTGTTCGTTTTCAAAAAAGTGATACATTCGGCAGCAGTTTGATCTGTGTCAACAACCACAAATTGCATACGTCCAGCCGCAGCAGCTTCAAGGGATGGCGCATACTTTTTAGGAACTTGTCCTAACTCCGCAACAGTGCCATACACGCCGGGAAATTTCTTCTTCTGGCTAAGAATACTTTGGAGGGCGTGGTTGTTAGAGATACTTGCTTGCAAGGCCATTTCTTTGGCCTGAGCTTTAGCTACTTTTTCTTGTCCTTCGACAGCATTACGTCGAGCGTTGGCTAACTGTGAGGCAAAACTACTATCTTGATCTAAACATGTATTGAGTCGTAATGTCGCTGCTTTGAAATTATTTTTGAGAGTTTGTAAGTTGGCAATTTGTTCTTTATTTTCTTTGGCAACTTCAGCCACTTTGCGAACTTTTTCCTCAACTGTTTGAAGTTGATATTCCATACGATCTTTTTCTCGCAATAACTCTTGCTGACGTACTCGAACTTTTTGTACTTCTTCTTGTTTTTCTTCGATGCTCTTATCCCTCAATTCAATTGCTTTTTCTAATTCAACTGAAGATTCAATATTATTTTTCTTTTTAAATTGAACAATATTTTGTTCGACGCTGGTGAGTTCTTGGTTTTTTTCTTTCATCTGGTGCTCAAGTTCTTTCTTTTTACCCTGTGAAGTACTGGCTTTATCTTCGAGATCTCGAGCTTCTAAGCGAAATTGATCTTTCCGCAGGGTGATTTTGGTGATCTCATCTTTAAGAGAAGAAACTCGTGTTTTTTCTTTGGCAATATTAACTTTTAATTCTTCGATGCGGTGATGAACTTCAACCTGTTCTCGTTCACCTTTTTGTTCAATTTCATAATTTATTTTGAGAATGTGGTCACGCAATTCAGCGATTGTTATTTTGGCGTGTTCGATCTTTTTTTCAGATTCAGTAATTTTAGTTTGATGTTTTTCAACCTCTTTATCAAATACCTCTTTCTTGGATTTTCTTTCTTGTATTTGGATGTGAATATAGGTTGCTTTATGAGAATCAATCTTGTCTTTAAGTTGCTTGAATTCAAGAGCCTGATCGCGATCTTTTTTGAGTTCTCTAAGATAGGTTTTACGCTCTTTGAGAATAATCTCCGCACTATTGAGTTTTTCTTCTACTTTTTCAAGTTCGAGAAGGGCTTTGTGTTTTTTATCTTCGTAGATGGACACATCGCTAATCTCTTCGATGATTTTACGCCGTTCAAGGGGTGTCATGGTGACGAAGCGAGTGATATCTCCTTGAAGAACAATATTGTATCCATCGGGATTGATTTTAGACAATGCGAGTAAATCGAGAATTTCAGTACGTGTTTTTTTCTTGCCATTGACAACGTAAATACTGCCACCGTCTTTTTGGATGGAACGAGAGATCACAACTTCTTTTCCCTCTACAGGGAACTCTTTTTCTTCATTAGAAAATACTATCTCAACAGTTCCTACAGTAGCTGGTTTTTTGTTTTTTCCACCATTAAATATGAGATTAGAAGCTTTTTCTGCACGCATAGATTTGGCACTTAGACGTCCTAAGACGAAACATAAAGCGTCGCCGATATTACTTTTGCCTGAACCATTAGCGCCTAAAATACAATTAAATTTATTCTCTAAGACGATATCTGTCTTATTTGCAAAGCTTTTGAAACCCTGAATGGTAATACGATTAATTCTCGTCATGTCCTGCCCCTTTTACAGAGCAGAGTCTGGCTTATTCGTTTATAAAGATTGCTGTGGGTGAGAGGGGAGGTGAACGAGAGGTGACTACAAAATCGAGTAATGTAGGCAGCTAACCCAAAATCTCAAAAACAGTGATCACCACTCAAAAAGAATAAAATCACCAAAAGAATCTAGGAACGGTGGACGCTTTACATCAGAGATAACCAGCTGGATTTTCTACGCGAAACGCCCGGTGTTTATCCTTTCTTTTGGCAAGATTAAGAAAAATATGGGTTTTATAAGGATTTCGACACCACAACACCTTTTTATACTCAAAAAGAATCATTTTAGGTATGCATAGTAAAAGAGGACAAGTAACCGTTTTCATAATCTTAGGGATTATCATAACGGCGGCGGTTACATTTGGCATTGTTTTGAATAGCAAACTCCAACACAACCAACTTGCCACCCAGCAAGAAGCCATCTATCAACAAGGCTTCTCCCCCAACTCCCTCAAACTCGCCGCTCAAGATTGCCTCATTGATGATCTTGAAAACGGTCTACGTACATTAGGAAAACAAGGCACATTCTGGGACGGTCAAATTGCAAACAGTCCCATATTTGAAGAAAACAAGAATGGCGTCACTGACCCCAGTGGCGACCACGTCGCCTACGGCATCTCACTACACCAATACGAATTTAATCACCCTAACGCCTACCCCTGTCTTTCTGATGCCTGTGATAATGACGATCCAGAAAGCTGTCCTCATTTTTGCCAATACAGCTATCCCGATCTTGCGGCACAATACGGAGAACGCCCTTATCTCACCATTGACAAAGTAGAAGCATCACTCACCCGCTACATTGTCGCCAAAACAAAACTGTGCATGCAACAAGTCATTGAACAACAAATCGTATCTGGCATTGTCGTTGATGAGAAAGATATGAAAGCGAAAATCAGTATATTAGGTGATAGCTTCATTGTCACCGTCGAATACCCATTGACCTTTCGTTCCGGTGGCAAAGATCAATTCCAACTTACCACTTTTGACTTCACCTATCCTTCTACGTACTTAACATTTCTTCAATCAGTTCTTGATATTGTGCGTAACGAACAACGATATGTTGACTATGAAATCAGCAATACTGAAGGGCACAAAGCAGAATCATTTACGTATATTATGAACGCTCCTCCTGATGACACACCCGTTCCCGATAATTGTGAAAAAATACCAGGTAAAGATCAATACACCTGCAACCGACATCAATTTGGTGAATATTTTACCAACACCGTCACGGGAATGAACATTCATCTTGCACCTAATGGTATCGATCAGATTTTTGAATTTCAATCCAACGTTGTCAGTCCCCACAACGCACAACCCTATGTCTTTCGTGTCGCAGTTCAAAACCGCCCACCGGCTCTCGACTACGTTCATCGACAAGAATGTCCTGCATATTACGATTATTTAGTCGAACCAGATCATCCCGATCCTACCATGCAAGGTATAGACATGACTCTTAATGCCATAGATCCTGATGATGCAGATGATGTTGTGACGTATTCATTTTCGAAAGAATCTGATGTCGAAGGAGTTGCCACTGACAAAGACCAGGAAACTACTGTCTTAGATATTATTCGTGCAGATGCTGAAGGTTCCGGTGACAAACTCATCGTGTCTTCGGATGATTTGGCAGGTATCGTCCCAGGAATCTATAACATTGTTGCACATGCCTCTGATGAACACCATCTTGAAGACACCCAAACCATTCGCGTGCTTGTCGACAACCCATTAACCTTTGGTGCGACACTTGTGATGGGCTCGCCTGCGAACCCCTATATGTTACCTGGCGTAGGACAAAATGCAGAACTTGTTAAGTACACAACCAAATTTCCCGATGGAAGCACCACCTATTGGGTCTCGAAAGAAGATCCTGTCGAAATTCAGGTGCAATACCCCGATAATCGTGCAAAAAGTGATCAACCACAAACTCTTCATCTTACGTATACCAGTAATAATCCTGATACTCCCG
>JAHFSP010000046.1 GCA_023265685.1 Candidatus Woesearchaeota archaeon
TGAATCCGGCACAGAAAAGAAAGAGGGGTGGTTAGAGATTACGTTTTATTTCGTCTCGGATTTTAAGGAGGATTTCGTGTGGAACTTCTGGGAGTGGTTTTTCACTCGCTTTGAGAATTGGTTGCATATCATCTTGCCATTCTCTTCCCGCAAAGAGTTGGGGAGTTTGATAACGTGGGATTATATGAAAATGAGTATGTTTATCCTTTAGCATTAACAATAGGTGATGGATTAATTCGCAGTTAAATACTTTCTTTAGGGTTGCTTCGGCATCGCGTGTAACATGAGCATACTCTTGCATCTCTTCATCAGTTAACTGAGATAAAGATTCGTGGTGTTTTTTAGTAATGGCAACACAATTTCCTAACTTCATTGGCTTGTTACGTAGTATAAGTATCCAATGGTTATACTCTTTGATTAGGAGATTTTTACTGTCAAATTTTTCAAAAATAGAACAACAAGCAGAAGACATGGTGAAACCTATTGTAACGGCAAGATGCCGGTTGGTTGTGCTGGGGGTCGTTCGTCTGTTCCCATGGTTCCATCAGGAAGAAGGCAGCCACTTTTCCAACTCAGCGTGGAGAAGGTTTGTGCGCCTTCAAAACGGGTGCCGTCAGCAAATTCCCAAGTAGGGTATCCAGTAATGTTTTTTTGCATACAGATTTGGGTCTGGCCAGCGTTATTGGGAAGGGAGCACTCGACATAGGTTATTTTGTCAAAGCTACTGCCAAAAATGCGTTTTTGTTCTGCACAATGCTGGCACCAATAAGCACCATACATGACAACACCTTTGTCAGTAAGACACTGTGCGAATGCATCGTATTTAGTGCTATTACAACTTACGAGGAAAAGTGAGAGGATCGCGAGAATAGTGATGAATAGGTAAATCTTTTTCATGTGAAAGAGGGGAGATTGAGGCTATTTAAATCTTACTGAGTGGGATTGGTTAGGCAAAGCGTTGATGAGAAAGATGTTTGGAGAAAACTTGATATTACAAAAGATTAAAAGAAAGAAAAAAGAATAGAAAAATTAACAGTGTTCTTTTTTAAGAACAGTATGTTCTAAACTTGCTTTGCCGTTGCCTTTGCCCAGGATGATAAGCATAGCAATAAGATACAAGATTGCTAGTTCTCCGCCATTAGCTAAGGGGTTAATTCCTTTAGGGAAATGTTGGGTTATAAGAGCAACAACCATGGTGATGATACCACCAACAGCTGCAAGACGGCTAAACATTCCTACTAAAATTCCTAATCCGACAATAATTTCTACAACGCCCGCAACACCAAATAGGCTTGCTACGGGAACGTTCATGGCACTAAACTTCATGAATCCGTGCATAAAGAACATAAGTCCTATGATGACACGAAACACAACATAGAAATGTTCACTATGTTTACTGGTATATTTTCCGATACACATACAAAAGCACCTCCTCGTACTTATTGAGGATGAGGGTTGGGATGGTTAAAAAGGTTGCGAAAAGAGAACGTTTTTCAAAGAGGGTTTGTTAAAGATGTTTCTTAAGTAACGTTTCAATCTTCTTTTTATGCTTCTGGATGTTTTTACCAATGAACACTAATTTTGGAGTGCCTGTACCTTTAGTGATGGTGAAATGTTGGCGTACGTAATTAACAAGATATTGAGATGAACCGATGGTGACATAGCCTTTGCAGCGCTCAACAGTTGAGGGGAGTTTGATAAGAAATTCTTGAATATTCTTTTTAGTTATCTTGGAAGTTGTAATGGAGAATGTTTGCATCGTTACCTTGTGCTTGATAGGGGGATGTACTTTGTTGTGGATGAGAGGAGTTCTCTGATTTGGGATGAGGGAGGTAAGATCAACTTTGCCGTGAGTTGTGGTGATGATTTTGGCGTCGGGGTTGAGAGTGCATAACTTTTGTTTGCAATCGAGAAGTTGAGATCTGTTTATAAGATCAATTTTATTGAGGACTAGTACATCTGCTGCTTTGATTTGTAGTTGGATGTTGCGGCCTAATGCGGGAAAACGGATCATGAGATCGGCGTCGACTACTGTTACAACTGATTTGAGATCAACTTGTCTGAGTGAATCACGAACACTTAAGACTAAATTATCTGCTTCAGCGATACCGGTTGTTTCGACGATAAGAAGCTGAGGATGATACTTTTTGATAATTTCTTTGACGGCAGCTTCAAATTCTCCTATTAAAGAGCAACAGACACAGCCTTCGAGTAACTCTTTGATGTGAATATTTTCTCCTTTGATCGTATCGGTGTCGATTCCCACATCGCCAAATTCATTCATGAGTACAGCGATTTTTTGTGGTTTGTTTGTTTTACTTGATTGAGATAATGTATGAAGCAGGAGAGTTGTTTTGCCACTGCCTAAATAGCCGGCGAGAAGGATGAGGGGGGTTTTGGAATTCATTTTGAGTTCAGGATTTAGAGTTCATTTTGACTTTATTTTAACTTGAGAATCTTTTCTTTTATTTTGCCGCTCTTTTGAGTGGTTGATTTGTAGGCTTTGGCACGCTTGATTTTGGGAGACAGACCAATTTTGAGTAATCTTGCTGCGAGTTGGGTTTCGTCAATTTTATGATCGTAGCCTAAGATGATACTGTCGGGTTTCTTTTCTTGAATTATTTGAAGATGGTTATCAGGATAGCCTAAAGTTGCATCATCGACAATTTTGAGAGCTTGGATGAGTTGGAGACGTTCGTTTTCATTGAAAATTGTTTTTTTCTTCTCTTGATTTTTAGTATAATCTCGTGAAATAACCACAATTAAATAATCCCCATATTTCTTTGCTTGAGTAAAATACGAAAGATGGCCTAAATGAAATAAATCGAAGGTGCCAAAACACATAACTTTTTTCATAGGAGAAGGATATGTTTGTGGTTTAAAAATCTTAATGATTAATGAGAAGCCTTGTCAATTTTCATGCTTTTGGTGCGCATGTGGAAAAAGCCAGTAATCGTTGTAATCGAAATTAAGAGAATTGCATACTCGCCTAACTCGGGAATTGCGGGGAGTTGGCCGATTCGAATGATGCGTTCTTCTGTACCACTTTGAGTTCCGGTGGTATTTTTGACGAAAAGTTGGTAAGTATACGTACCGTTGGAGAGAAGATTCGTTGCGTTCTGACTTTGATTGGCATAGAAATACCATTGGTTGGTATCGAATTTTTGAATGTTAGAAACATATAATTCATATATCTCTTCAGGTGTTAGGCTGTGGTTGTAGATACGAACTTCGTCGATAAATCCTCGTGTTTCCCAGGTAGAATCAGTTGGTTCGAGGGATGCTCCGATGCCAAATGGAGTGTCACCGGTAAATCCAACTGAAGGGAGTCCATTGGTTCCACTGGAGATATTTTTTCCATTAACATAGACTGTCCAATTTTTACTTACGGCTGAGGTAAGGGCAAGAAAATACCATTGATTCTTATTGTTGATAGAGTAGGAGATAGCAATGTCTGTATGTGTTCCTGGGTTAATAAAAATTCCGCCGGTGTTACTTCGACCTAAGCGAATGGCAGGACCACCACCACTTTTGACATATCCACTAAGATCGTAACTTGTGGCGTTTTCAGGATATTTTACCCAATAGGCGAATGTCATGCTAGTTGCATTGCGTAATCCCGGAACACTTGGTAGACGAACGTAATCATCTGCTCCATCAAAAGCTATGGCTCCGCCATATCGACCTTGGTTTGTCCAGTTGCTTCTGGTGTTTTCGTTCGTCTTATTGGTGATCCAAGTGCCGTTGTTGAGGTTACGTGAGGCATCGAAAATTGTGCTTGCGTTCCCATTATAGTTTTCACCTACGCCAGAGAGATTGTCAAAATTGTACATAACAACAAGCTCTTCACTATAGAGAGTGTAGTTTGAACCATTCCAGATGTAGGTGAGGTTGCCTAAGAGAGGTTCAATGATCGAACCGTTGACTTCAACACTTTGATTTGAAGTGAGGGTGTTATTCATTAATGTGGGATCAATAAATGTGATACTGGCAAGACTTGACCAAGTTAAACAAAGTATTATTATGCTAAGAAGAGGGGTTATTTTTGTGGAGAATGTTCTCATTTTTTTTCCTCTTTATGTACTTGAAATAAACTAAGAGAGGCGATAACTAGCATGAGAATTATACCAATCATCCCAAACTCTGGAATGGCTGGTAGCTGGCCAATGCGTAAAAACCATTGAGTAGTATTAGATTGAGAACCTGTGCTGTTGGTTTCAAAAAATTGATAACTATACGTACCATTGGCAAGAACGCCGGAAGTGTTTTGGCTTTGATTGATATAAAAATACCATTGTTGGGAACTATGTTTTTCAAGATTGGAAAAATATAATTCGAGGATTTCGGCTTGGGTGAGGCCACGGTTGTAAATCATAAAGTTGTCGATACTTCCATTAAAATATTCACTTTTGCCATCGACGTCTCGCCCTAATTCTAATGGTACAACACTGTTGATGTTTTGTGAAGACGTTGCTGAGACGTTGATCAGACCATTGACATATATTCCTGCATGAGTGCCGTTACGATTGAGTGTTACAAAAATCCATTCGCCAAGATGATTGGTAACGTTATATGTGGAGGTTAGTTGGGTTGTTGATGGTTCAAGATAGGCAGTGAGAACTTCATTGGAAATTTGCAACTCGTAATTTCCTCCTGAGGTAACTCTTTTTCCAAAAATCTGTCCTGTTTGACCGGGTGCCGGAGCGCTATTTGCTTTCATCCAAAAATTGATAGAGAAACCGCCTGTTCCGAACTGAAGTGAAGTGCTATGGGGAACTCTGAAATACCCACTTAAACCATCGAATGTAATTGCTGAGGTGTATTTTCCTGCAGCAATGATGGTGCTACCATTATTGGTTGTTCCGTTGTTTCCAAAGAGACTAGCATCTTTGACAATGCTTCCATTTTCACCTAGACTTGACTGGTTATTAAAATTAAGCATTAATACCAATGTGTTATTGTAGAGAGTGAAGTTAGTTCCATTCCAGTTATATATGAAACTCTGGAGATTCGGTTCGATGAGGGATACATTAATGTAGACGGTTTGGTTGGAAGTAAGGGTGTAATTCATGGAGGTAGGATCGACAAATGTAAAATTTTGTTCGGCTTGAACGTAGTAAAAAGATGTTAGAAAAATTATGATGAAACTAAGATTATACCATCTATTTTTGGATATTGGTTTCATGCTGTAATAGTTCATACCAAAATGATGGTAAAAGGGTATTTAATAGTTATGGGAGATATTTACGGGAGTGATAAAAATAACTGCTCAGGGTAATTGAGATGATAACTAATAGTCCTATCGTTCCCCATTCTGGAATGTTGGGGAGCTGACCAATTCGTAGAAACCATTGAGGAGTATTGTCTTGGGTGCCAGTGGTGTTGGTGGTAAAGATTTGATAAGTGTAGGTGCCATTGTTAAGAGTATTGGTTGCATTCTGACTTTGGTTAATAGAGAGATACCATTGATTGGCATGGTATTTGTAGAGGTTGGAGGTGTAGAGTTCGTAGACTTGGTCGGCACTAAGGGTTCTATTGAATACCATTACTTCGTCAATCATTCCGGTGAAATTGTTGTTTGTTGGGTCCCAGACTCTTCCACCAATACTAAAATTAGAAACGGAATTGCCAAATGTGTCTGTTAGCGACCCTCCTGTAGCTCGAGAGATGGCATTGATGTATAAGTTAAGATAAGGAGCGGTCTGGTTGTTTGCAGTAACTGTCACAAAATTCCATTGATTTTGAGGGAATATAGCATTATTGATGACCCAAGCAACACTTCCTCCATCTGGTGTCCATAATTCAAGCGTAGTGGAGTCAATATACCCGAATTCTACTGCATCATTTTGTCCAAAAAAACCAATTCGAGATCCTGATGCTTCAACATAGACCCAACCTGCAACAGTGAACGTTGAAAGATTGTTCATGAAACTGCGGTCGGTCTGGATGTATTCGTTGCCACCCATGAAACTGTAACTACCACCATAGCGACCGGTGGCGTTAAAGATGGCTCCCGTGATGGTGCCGTTGCGTTGGCGTGATGAAACATCGACTGCGCTCGTAGCGTTTTCGCCAATACCTGAAAGATTATTGAATCCCATGTGCAGAAGAGTTGTTGAATTATCGTACATGGTATAATTTGAACCATTCCAATTGTAAGTGATGTTGGTAATAACAGGATCAGGGATAGAAATGTTAATGGTGATAGTGGTATTTGATGTAAGAGTATTATTATAGAGAGTGGGATCGACAAATGA